>DAOPPB010000029.1:0-3761 GCA_035358315.1 bacterium | reverse complement strand
TATCAATCGCTAAAGAAATAGTTGAAGCCCACAAAGGAAAAATATCCGTAAAAAGCAAAAAAGGTACGGGCACGGAGTTTTTAATAAAACTACCACTCATTCAGTAAATTCTCAGTTTATTTTATTTAAAATCTTTAAATATGAAAAAAACAGGAAGCTTTTTTAGCAAACACAAAATAATAATAATCGCCGGAGTATTAATTTTGACCGCAGTAATAGCAGGTCAGAAACTTCTAAAAAAAGATGAAACTTCAGACGGTACGACTGTTACCACCGCAAAAGCTGTTAAAGGAAACATCTCGTCCAGCGTAGAGGCATCCGGGTCAATTGAAACCGCGAACTATCTTGCGGTAACCACAAGTGTAAATGGAATAGTAAAAAAGGTGTATGTTCAGGAAGGCGACGTTGTGGTCAAGGGCCAAAAAATTATGGACATAACATTAAACTCGGACGGTGAAGAAAGCAGAGCTTCCGCTTATTCCTCTTACCTATCGGCCAAAGCTTCTCTCGAAAGAGCCAAGAGCAATCTTTTGACAAAGGAGTCTGCCTTGATGAATGCTGAAAAATCCTTTGAAAAAGAAAGGGAGAACAACAGCTACCAGACCGAAGACGAAAGAGATTCCTATAAATTGGCTGAAAACGCCTATCTTGTTGCAAAATCCGATTATGAACTACAAAAGGAAGAAATTACCCAAGCGGAGGTGGCTTTAAACAAAGCACTGCTTTCATACCAAGCCCAATCCCCAACTATTGTCGCCCCCGACAGCGGAATAATAGCGAACATATTGGTTGTTGAAGGAATGGATATTTCAAATTCCCTATCCGAGCGAACTTCAACCACCGTCGCTTCAATCAGAAAAGAAGGCACACCGATTGCAAGTTTAAATATTTCAGAAGTGGACATAAATAAAGTAAAGGTAGGGCAAAAAGTAACTTTGACACTGAACAGCATTGGGAATAAACAATTTACGGGAAAGGTCGCGGGAATAGATAAAATAGGATTAACTTCAAGCGGGGTCTCAAACTACCCGGTAATAGTTAAGTTTGATGAAAATTCCGATATGGTCCTGCCAAATATGGGTGTGGACGCAGAAATAATAACTGATGAAAAATCGGGGGTTTTGATAATTCCTACCTCCGCAATAGAAACTATAAATAATGAAAAAAACGTAACTCTTATAAAAGGAGATGCAACCGAAAAAGTTAAAGTAGAAATCGGAATATCAAACGACAAATACACCGAGATTATATCAGGTCTAAGTGAGGGAGATATGGTTCAAATAAAATCTCTCCCGACCGAAGGTTTTACGACAGGCAGTAGAATAAACAATACAAATAGAAATAGCGGAATGCCGGGCGGTATGGGAGACTTCATGAGATGAAACCTTTGATAGAGGTTAAGAACATCACAAAAATATACAATGGAGGAGAGGTTTCCACTAAAGCATTGACTGATGTTTCATTTGAAATCGAAAAGGGAGAATTCGTGGCAATAGTAGGACCATCGGGATCAGGAAAATCTACTCTGATGCACATACTAGGATGTCTTGATATACCAACCTCCGGAACATATATCATAAATGGGAAAAATGTTGAACACATGAATGACGATGAACTAGCGGAAATAAGAAATAAAGAAATAGGGTTCGTTTTTCAGGCATATAACCTTCTGTCCCGAACATCGTCAACAAAAAACGTAAGTCTTCCGATGGCTTACGCAGGGATCCCAAAAAAAGAAAGGGAAGAAAGAGCAAAACAGTTACTAGAATCAGTCGGTCTCGGGAATAAACTTTACAACATGCCCAGCCAGCTCTCCGGGGGTGAAAGACAAAGAGTTGCCATTGCAAGATCCATGGCAACGGATCCGAGCATAATTCTGGCCGACGAGCCCACAGGAAATCTGGCATCAAAACAAGGTATGGAAATCATGGATATTTTTGAAGAATTAAATAAAAAAGGCCATACAATAGTATTAATTACTCACGATGAAGATATTGCGGCAAGAGCCAAAAGAATCATCTCTATTATGGATGGAAAAATAATCGGGGATACTAAAAATGAAAAAAACCGCGCGGGAATAAAAAATCCGGCGGAAAAGGTAAAAATTGATAAAAAGGAAAATAAAGGTGCAAAAAAAATGAAAATAGGTGAAATATTTGAAGAAGGAATATCGGTATTAAAAAACAATAAAATGAGAACGGCTCTATCGACTCTTGGAATAATAATAGGTATAGGGTCGGTAATAGCCCTGATGACTTTAGGACAAGCAAGTCAGGAAAGCGTAAAGGGAAGAATACAGTCGCTCGGGTCAAATCTGCTAACCGTTTATCCCGGTTCAACTCAATCCGGATTTTTAAGGGGCGGGGCAGGAGATGCTAAAACTTTAACATATGAAGACGCTTTAGAAATAGAAAAATCTCCGAGAATTACAACAATTGATGGCGTAGCCGCATCCTACTCTTCCCGATCACAAATATCCTACGGACAAAACAATATGAATACCAGCATTATAGGAATAACTCCTAAATACTTCTCACTAAGAAATATAAAAGTAGAATACGGATCCGAAATTTCTCAAAGCGATTTGGACAGCTTATCAAAAATAGCAGTAATAGGACCCGGAGTTGTTGAAGAATTATTTCCCGATATATCAAACCCGATCGGGCAGAACATTAGAATAAACGGAAATTCCTTTACTATTGTAGGAATTACTGAATCCAAAGGTTCCGAAATGATGGGGACAGACGATAGTGTGTTCATTCCCTTAACTACGGCGCAGAAAATTCTCTTTGGAGTAAATAATGTAAGCAGTATATATATAAAGGCTAAAAGTGAAGACTTCATGGATGCCGCTATGAATCAAATAGGATTTCTTCTTTTAGAACTTCATGGGTTAGAGTCACCGGATAAGGCCGATTTCAGAATCAGTTCGCAGGAAGAAATAATTGAAACCGTCAATGAGGTAACAGGTACATTTACTACACTTTTGGCCGGGATAGCGGCAATATCACTAGTGGTAGGGGGAATTGGAATAATGAACATAATGCTCGTTACCGTAACAGAAAGAACAAGAGAAATAGGAATAAGAAAAGCATTGGGGGCAAAAAGAAAAACAATAATTACCCAGTTTTTGGTTGAATCAATAATACTGACAATAGCAGGAGGTGTGCTTGGGGTAATAGCCGGAGTCGGAGCTTCCGTAGTAATCACAAAAATAATGAATCTACCGACTGTAATATCAACATCATCTATATTATTAGCCGTGGGAGTTTCCTGTTTAATCGGAATAATTTTTGGGTGGTACCCTGCTCAAAGAGCTTCCAAACTTCAGCCCGTAGATGCCCTTAGGTATGAGTAATTTTTAAGCATTTTTTCAGGTTTGATTTTAAAAATTAAAGCAATAATTTTAAAGGAGGAACTATGAAAATAGGAAACAAAGAAATAGATAAAAATTTGGTTATTTATTTTGCTGTAGCTATAATCCTATCCGGACTGTTAGGATTTTACGGAGGAAGATTTTTTGAGAGGAATAATTTTGGAAAAATGGTTAGAGAAAGACAAAATTTTAGAAGACAGTTACCGAACGGGACATCTAAGAGATGTCCACAAAATTTTCAACCGGAAAACACAGAGCCAAAACCCACCGAAGGTAAATCAGACGAAAATACCACCGATAATCAGGACAATTCTACCGATCAGGAAGCTACAGATAATCTTAATACAACCACCGACGACACAAACAAAAACCAGTAAAACAGGGA
>DAOPPB010000028.1:0-5408 GCA_035358315.1 bacterium | reverse complement strand
TCATGCTTCTATGTCTTTCCTATTTTAAAGCTACCAAGAAAATAGGTTTATCAATTTTTCTGACGTTTTTATATGCCTGCTTTGACGAGTTTCATCAATCTTTTGTTCTTGACAGATCATCCAGCTTCGGTGATATTTTTACTGATATGATAGGTGCGTTAATTTCCGGGGTGTTTTTATGGAAATTATTTCCGATTCTGCCGACAAAACTAAAGAACTTGCTTACGAAGTAGCAGGGAAAGTAAAAAACGGCTTCGTCATCGCTCTTTACGGGGATTTGGGAAGCGGTAAAACTACCTTTGTCAGATATTTTGTTGAAGGTTTGGGTTTGAAAAACAGGGTTCAGAGCCCGACTTTTGTAATGGCAAGAAAATATGGGAATGTAAATCACATTGATCTCTACAGACTAAGTTCAAAAGAAGAAGCTTTGGACATAGGTTTGGGGGAAATGATATCTGATGAAAATTCCATAACGGTGATAGAATGGCCAGAAACTATAGAGGATTTGCTTCCTTCAAACACGGTAAAAATTTATTTTGAGTACATAGATGAAAACACAAGAAAAATCACAATTGAAAATTTATATTGATTCTTCTCAAAGGGATAGGAAAAAAGTAAGTCTGATAAAAATTTCCGGGGAGAAACAAAAAGAATTGGATGTTATTGAAGGCAGTGTAGACGTTGTCGGCTCAATAAGAAAAATTTTGCAAAAAAACAATTTGGAATTGAAAGATATATCGGAATTTGTTCCAAACCTCGGGCCCGGTTCCTTTACAGGATTGAAAATCGGAGTAACGGTTTCCAACGTTCTTAACTGGATTTTGGGGAGAAAGAAGCTCGGTGAGTTGTATATTCCTGAGTACGGAGGAGAGCCTAACATCAGTGAGAGAAAGAAGAAGTGATTTTTCAGCCTGTCATAATTAAAATGTATAATATTTACATATGAAAATTCTTGTCACCGGCGCTGCCGGATTTATAGGTTCGCATCTCTCGGAAAGACTAACCGATCTTGGACACGAAGTTGTGGGAGTTGATAATTTTAGTCCTTATTACTCCGTGGAGTTAAAGAGGTTAAACGCACAGGATCTTGCGGAGAAAGGAATAAAAATTCACGAACTTGATATATCGGAAGATGATTTAACACCTGTTGTAGAAGGAGTTGAGGCCGTTTTTCATTTTGCAGCCCAGCCCGGGATATCGGCTTCAACGCCTTTTTCCGTTTTTTTAAAAAATAATGTTATAGCAACTGAGAATTTGTATCAGGCGGTAAAAGACCTTTCGGATTTTAAGATTTTTGTTAACATTTCAACTTCGTCGGTATACGGAAGAAACGCCACTGACGATGAAAATGCTCCTCCAAAGCCGACTTCTCACTATGGAGTTACCAAACTTGCCGCTGAGCAGTTGCTTCTTGCGTATCAAAGGGACGCAGGATTTCCGGCCTGCTCCACCCGTCTTTTTTCAATTTACGGTGAGAGAGAAAGACCGGATAAACTTTATCCGAAAGTAATAGATTCTATTTTAAACGACAGGCCTTTTCCTTTTTATGAAGGGAGTGAAAAACACCTCAGAAGTTTTACTTATGTCGGAGATGTTGTGGATGGTTTTGTGTCAATTTTGAATAATTATGAAAAGTGTATTGGGGAGATATTTAATCTGGGATTTGACTCTGCCATAACGGTGGGAGAAGGTTTAAAAATTATTGAGGACTACCTTGGGAAGAAGGCTATTTATGATATTAAACCTCCCAGACCCGGTGATCAGCTTGAAACCAGAGCTACTATTGATAAGGCCCGAAGAGTTTTGGGGTATAATCCGGTTACGACACCGCAAGAAGGTTTAAAAAAAGAGGTAGATTGGTTTAAGGAGAAAATATGGAAAAAAATAAACTTATTTCAATAGTGATTCCCTGCTACAACGAAGAAGGAAATATAGGAAAAACTCTCGATGGGTTGTTAGATCTGATTAAGGATCATAAGTATTCATTTGAAATTATAGCTGTTAATGACGGTAGTAAAGATAAAACCTGGGATGTTATCAAAAGTTATGCGGGCTCTCACGAGGAGATAAAAGGAATAAATCTGATGGGAAATTTTGGCCAGAGTTGTGCTTATATGGCCGGTTTTGATACTGCACAAGGAGATTACGTAATAACCGTCTCTGCTGATCTTGAAATTCCTTTAGAGAATGTAAACAAAGTAATTGATTATCTAGACAACGGGTATGATTTTGTAAATACTAACAGGGTTCAGAGATGGGGCGGGGGAAAAAGCAGCCGTGCGAAACAAAGCGACGCAGCAAATTGGATCATAGGAAAGATTTCAAAAGTTTATATGAAGGATAGAGGCTCGGGGATGAAAGGTTTTAGAAGAGATATAGCGAAAAATCTTAAGTTGTATGGAGAAATGCATAGATTTATTCCGGATTATGTAAGTGTTTACACTAAAAATATGATTGAATTTGAGGTGGATTTTAAGGACAGGGAATACGGAGAATCAAATTACAAGGGTCAAAAAAGAACTATTAAAGTCGTTTTGGATTTGGCGACTCTTTATTTTATGCTTTATTTTGCTAAAAAGCCGTTTAAAGCTATGCCCGGGAGACTGTTCGGTTTCACAGGAATAATAATGTCAGGGCTGGGAGGAATTCTCGCAATATATTTGCTGGTTATAAAGATAATGGGTCAAAGCATCGGAAACAGACCTTTGCTTACTTTGGCGGTTTTGCTGATAATTGTAGGAATTCAGTCTATTATGTTCGGTATGCTGGGGGAGTTGCTTATGCGAACGTATTTTGAATCTTCCGGAAGAAAAACTTACATGGTTCGTGAGATTGTTGAGTAAATTTTTGTTGATAGCAGGTAGGAGTTAGAGTAATATTTCTACATAATTTATTTTTGGAGATCCTATGAACAAAAAATCAAATTTTAATCAAATACTGGTAATAATTGCCCTCATTGCGGTGGGTTTTTATTTAGGTTTTGTTTTTCCGGGAACTAAAAAAAACTCGGGAAAAGAAACCAGCAACGAGGCCGACACTACTTCGGAGCAATCTACTCAAGGTGTCTCTGTTGGAATTGACCAGGTTAAATCTGCTTTTAACAACGCGGCTATAAAGTTCGGAGATGATTCAAAGAAAGTAATATTTTTGGAGATTTCAGATCCGAGTTGCCCATACTGCCAGATTGCTGCCGGTTATAATAGCGAGTTGAATTCACAAAGTGGGAATTTTAAATTGGTAAAGGACGGTGGTACTTACGTAGCTCCCGTTCAGGAAATGAAAAAGTTGGTTGAGAGCGGGGACGCCGCTTTTGCCATGATATATCAGAATGGCCATGGAAACGGACAAATGAGTATGAAAGCTTTATACTGCGCCAATGAAGTCGGAAAATTTTGGGAAGCAAAGGCACTTCTATTTAGTAACGCGGGGTATAACTTGATGAACAACACCGTGAAAAATGATAAAACCAAATCTGGTGTATTGGCCGATTTTTTGGCTACCGCAGTGGATAAAAATACTATGAAATCGTGTTTGGACAGCGGAAAATACGATGCACAGCTAAACACGGATGTTTCTACAGCTAATTCATTAGGTGTCTCGGGTACTCCGGGATTTTTTGTGAATGATAAAAGCTACTCCGGAGCTTACAGCTACTCGGATATGGAACCGGTTGTAAAATCCGCTTTAGGGAAATAAACGAAGCCCTGTAGGAATAGTAGGTAAATAGATGTTTAAATATGGGCGCAAAAAAGAAATTCACAATATTACATTCAAATGATATGCACGGAGACTTTTTCTCCGATGATAAAAAGGAAAGGGGTAAGTTAATAGGAGGATTGGCACTTATTTCAGGATACATAAACAAGGTCAGAAAAGAGGAAAAAAATGTCTTGTATGTTATATCCGGGGACATGATTCAGGGATCAGTTATTGATAGTGAGTATAAAGGATGTTCCACTATTGAGATAATGAATTACCTGGCTCCTGATGTCGTAGCTTTAGGAAACCACGAATTTGACTACGGTCTTCCCCATCTTTTATTTCTGGAAAAAGTGGCAAATTTTCCGATTGTAAACGCCAATCTGTATATTAAAAAATACAACAAACGATTGATGAATCCCTACAAAATAATAAGAAAAGACGGTTTTGACATTCTCTTTACGGGAATTATTACTGAAAAGGTAATTGAGTCTTTAAAATTGGATAAATTAATCGGAAGTTTTATCACTCTTGAAGAAGCAAGTCAGGAAGTAGGTAAAATATGCAACGCTTACAAAAATGATGATATAGACCTTACGATACTTCTCACGCACATAGGATTTGATTCCGATAAAGAACTTGCCGCGATGCTGAAGCCGGAGTGGGGTGTAGACATGATAATAGGAGGTCATTCTCATACATTTTTGGAAAAACCGGAAGTTGTAAATAATATTTTAATATCTCAGGCAGGTGTGGGTTCCGATCAAATCGGAAGATATGACATAATCGTTGATGACGATACAAATAGCATTGTTGATTATAAATGGCAACTTATACCGATTGACGACAAAATTGCGGAACCTGACGAGGAGCTGATGAAATTTATTGAATCTTTTAAGAGTGAGGTGGATAGAAAGTACAACACGATTGTGTGCAAGCTTTCAAGAAAGTTAACCCACCCCGGAAGGGAAGTTGAGACGGAGCTGGGAAATCTTATTGCTGATTTGTTTGCGCAGGTTTGTCAATGCGATGTTATGTTGGTAGGAAGCGGTTCTATAAGATCAAAAGAGTTGGGGCCTATTGTTACGCTGGGGGATTTGAAATCCTGTTTTCCCTATGATGATAGTCTGACCCGTTTTAAGATAACCGGTGAACAATTAAAAAAGATTTTCGGTCATATTATGAGGAAAGAAAACAGAAATTCAGAGGGGGAGTGCTATCAGGTTAATTCTTCTGTAAGAGCTGTTTATGATGAAAGCGCGGGGAAATTAGAATCATTGAAAATTAACGGAGAAGAAGTAAAGAACGATTCTTTTTATTCAATATGCATTCAGGGATATCACTTGAGCAATTGTGAACACAACCTGAATGTTACAGAAGAAGAACTTATGAAATTCGGCCAGTCGAAGGTTATATCTACTTCGGCAACCGAAGTTTTAGAAGAGTGTATGAGGAACAACCAGAATATTAGCAGGGAAGTAGAAGGCAGACTGGTATATAAATAGGAAATATAAATAGAAAACACCACGGAAATTTTCCAGCGATAAAATACTGTTAAATTCTTTGTGGTGTTTTTATGTTTTTTTGCTCCAAATTTCTCTTTAAATCTTTTCCTGTCTCGGCACTTAAGATTTTAATAAATGCTCTAGGCCGGAATGTAGGATCCTAATCTTTCTTCTTCCACATTTGTAAACTCCGGAGTTCCCTCT
>DAOPPB010000027.1:0-5479 GCA_035358315.1 bacterium | reverse complement strand
AGCCAGTAAGCAATAAAATGATGCACCGAGTTTCCTATTACGAATGGTAGATAGGGCGCTCCCTTTATTCTGAGAATTCTTTCCAGATAGTAAGCTCGTTGGCATTTGTAATATTGGATTAATGCGCTGATAGAAACAGTTTTCACTTTTCCTCTCTTTTCTATTTTGTATTTGATAAACTTCGGGTTTATCAGTGTGTTTTGCGGATATTATACATCAGGAGGATTTTTGTAAAAGAAAGAACTTGGGGGTTTGAGATATAAGCACGTTGTTTGAAGACTTTTTAAATTTTGGCCGGTAATCTGTTATATTTAAAATCATGAGATCTCACAAGGTACAGACGGTCTTGAAGCCGTCAGGATTTCTGCTCATTCTATTTTTATACTTTTGGCTGGGTACCAAGGATCTATATATTGATGTAATAAATCCTGATGGAATAAACTGGCATAACAGAACAAACGCATTTGTAACAGCATTAAAGGAAGGGAAATATAGTGATACGTTTCAGGTTTATCATCCGGGTATAACCTTGATGTGGATTTCCGGTCCGGTACTTAATTTATTTCACAATAATCAAATTAGCGATGTTACTTCAGATGAGGCAAAAACTACATTTCTTGAACGGGATTATTATGCCAAACTTTCTCTTGTAATTTTCTCCTTAGTAATTTTTGCAGTGACATTTGTGGTTCTATGGAAGCTCGTGAATTACAAATTTGCCTTTATTTTCTCAATTTTCTTTATATTTGAACCCTTCGTTTTGGGAATGAGAAGACTTTACCATCTCGATTATCTGATGACCACATTAGTGTTCCTTGGTTTTACCTTGGTGGTTTATTTCAGCTACAAATCTCAGAAATGGTTTTTGTTGCCCTTGGCAGGGTTGTGTTTTGCCCTTGCCGTTCTGACAAAATCCTCTGCAGTTATGGTTCTGTGTGCAGTTCCGTTTATTTTCTTTCTTGGGGATGCCGCATGGTACAAGAAATTAACCGCGCTTTTTGTTTTTATAGTTTCAACAGTGCTATTTCTGTATGCGTTTTTTCCGCCTGTGTGGAAAGACCCTGTAAAATCATTTCCTGGATATTACAAAAAAATCGCCTTCGGCGTTTCGGATATCGGAATTGCTGGAAAGAGAGAGATAGGTACTTCCGGAAAAGGGGAAAGCACTGTTCTGGAAAAAACATTAAAAGATAAGGGCAACCTTTTTTACTTATCTTCTTTATTTGTTAGGTTATCGCTTGCCGGTTCCGCTCTGCTCATAATCACCATTTCCATCGGTTTTTACTTTTTTTTAAAAGAATTTTTTCTGTTTATCGGCCGGATAATTAAAAATAAGAAAATTCCGAAAGAATATAAATTCCCCCCGGGTGTATGGCTGTCATTTTGGTCCTTCTGCCTATCTGTTGCCATAATGATAGCGCTCACACTGGCGGTAAAAAAATCTGACAGATACATAGTTTTGATTTTTCCATTTTTGTTTGTTCTGATTTCCTACTTTTTAAGTAATATTGATAAAAAATTGTCCGTTGTATTTGCAGTTGTTTATCTGGCAGTAGTCGGATATGAATTAAAAGAGATACATCCTTATTACGCCGCGTATTCAAATCCATATTTTGGAGGTCTCGAGACGAGATTAAATGTGTTTGATAACGCCCCCTTTGGTATAGGAATTTACGAAGCGTTTCAAATTGTTAAAAAAGATATGGAAAGCAATGACTATAATGGTTACTACACTATTTCCGGTCCGAAATCCATTAAGGCTATATCGGAGGGAGGTAGGTTTTCACTGTATCCGAGTTGTGTGACCGACTATAGTGTTGTTTTTGGGTTAGAGGATCAGCCAACGGACAGGTGTGCCCAAAAATATGAAAAGATCGGAAGCGTCAATATATCCGGTTTAGATTATTGGAATGTGTACAAAAGATTGTCTCAGAAGCACGAAAGCAACCACTATTCGGAGTGAGCCGCCGCATTGAGTAAGTTAGTCAAGGGCAATTTATTTATCTGTTGATTGCGCCTTCCGTTGTATAATCTATCTAATGAGAGAGGCAATACTCTATAAAAAACTCAAAGATAAAAAAGTCCAATGCACCGCTTGTAATCACTCCTGTATCATTGATGAAAACAAAGTCGGAATCTGCGGAGTAAGAAAAAACATCGGTGGGACGTTGCAACTTTTGGTTTATGACAAGGCAATTGCCGTTAATATTGATCCGATAGAAAAAAAGCCGTTTTTTCATGTTCTGCCTGGTGAGACGGCGTATTCATTTGGCACTTTAGGGTGTAATTTTCGCTGTGCAAATTGCCACAACTACGATATTTCCCAAATGTTTGACATGAAAGGAAATATTGACTTGTACGAGGATTTTCTGTGGGGGGATAATTACCCTCCGGAAAAAATAGTTGAAAATGCAGTTGGTAGCGGGTGTACAAGCATCGCCTATACATATAACGAACCTACTATTTTTGCCGAATACGCCCTCGAAACTATGAAAATGGCAAAAAAGAAGAATCTGAAGAATCTCTGGGTTTCAAATGGGTTTATGTCCAATGAAACAATTGATCTTTTGCTTCCCTACCTGGACGCTATAAATGTGGATATTAAATCTTTTGATGATGAGTTTTATCAGAGAAATTGCGGGGGACATCTAAAGCCTGTTCTGGAAAATTGCAAAAGATTTGTAAAAGAAAGAATTTGGCTGGAAATAACCACTTTAGTTATTCCTACTCTTTCTGACGACATAGCTATGCTTACAAAATTAGCGGAATTTATTAAAAAGGATTTGGGAGATTTTGTACCCTGGCATATAAGCGCCTTTTCTGGTCCGATCTCATGGAAACTAAAGAATTTACCCTCTACCGGCGAAGAAGTAATCGAAGAGGTGTATAAAATCGGGAAAAATTCCGGTCTTAAATTTGTTTATGGAGGTAATATTCGGGACGAGGGTTTGGAATCAACTTATTGCCCCAAGTGCGGAGCTCTTTTGATTCAGCGTCATGGGTACTCTGTGGAGATTAAAAATCTTAAAGATGGTGTATGTACAAAATGCAATGAAAGGATACCGGGAATATGGAAATAAATGTCAGAAAACCTGCTGTGGCCGGGGCTTTTTATCCCGCCGACGAGAATGAACTAAATAAGATGTTGAGGGAATTTTTTGATAATGCTCCTGTATCAGACAAAAGGGTTCCGAGAGCAATTATTGTGCCTCACGCGGGATATGTTTATTCAGGACAGGTAGCGGCTCTTGCATATAAATTGGTTAAAGATTATGAAAAGGTGGTTCTGTTGGGGCCGTCTCATACGGTTTATTTGGAAGACGTCGTGTCGGATACGCATCAGTTTTGGGAAACTCCCCTTGGTTTAGTAAGTATTGTGAAAAATGATTTTGAGAAAAACGAAGGAGCTCATGCAAACGAACATTGCCTTGAAGTCCAGGTGCCGTTTCTTCAATTTGTTTTGAAAAAATTTGAGATTTTGCCGCTTGTTGTCGGAGAAGTAGATGTGAAATCTGTAAGTGAAAAAGTGCAGAAAGTTTTGGATGATAAAACCCTTTTGGTTGTAAGTTCTGATTTATCTCATTATCACAGTTATGACATGGCGGAAATACTTGATAATGAAACAATAGAAAATATTAAAAATTTGAATGAAAACGAAAGTATAGATGCCTGTGGAGAATTTCCGATACGCATCTTAATAGATATAGCAAAAAAGAAAAATTGGAAGCCCAAGGTTTTAGGTTACAGAAACTCTGGTGATGTAACCGGAGAGAAGTTTCGGGTTGTTGGTTATACAAGTATTGCTTTTTATGCTTAGTGAACAAGAAAGAAAAATACTTTTAGATTTGGCGCGTTCTTCCATAAGAGGGGATTTGCCTGATTTGGAGATTATAGAACAAACCGTTTCCGAAAATCTGAAAAAACCGAAAGGCGTGTTTGTAACTTTAACCGAGAACGGAGAGTTAAGGGGATGTATCGGAAATATAGTGCCTGTTGAGCCGTTATATAAGGCGGTGATAAGTTGCGCAAGAGACGCCGCGTATAGAGATTGGAGATTTCCGCCCGTTCGGGAATACGAGATTGATCTTTTAAAAATTGAAATTTCCGTGCTTTCCGATCTTACACCGCTTGAATATTCTACGGTTGAAGATTTACTTGGAAAGCTGGATGAAAGCTTGGGGGTGGTAATTGAAAAGGAGGCGCATAGAGCCACCTTTCTTCCTCAGGTTTGGGAGGAGCTTCCGAAAAAGGAAGATTTTTTGAGTCATTTGTGTGTTAAAGCTGGGCTCAGTCCTGACGAGTGGAAAAGCAGAAAATTGAAAATTTCGGTCTATACGGTTGAGAAATTTAGCGAAGAATAAAGATGTGAAAATACTCTTTCCATAAAGTAGAGATTAAAGAGCAAAAAAAATAATAAAACGATTACGTTTGTGAATTTTCTGTTTCTCATTAGCTTGCATTGACCATGTAAGAATATCTAGAAGTATAGTAATTTAATCCGATTGTAGAAGAAATTTAGAAAATTACATATAATTTTAAATATGTTTGCTTATCTGGTTAAGTTTTTTTTCGGTGTAATAATACTTCTTTTATCCACTCAAATCTTTGTTCGTCTATCCGTAAAGTTGTCTAAGGTGTTTAGAATATCTCCCCTAGTAATTGGGATGGTAGTGGTTTCATTCGGAACCACACTTCCGGAACTTTCAGTTTCAATTACTTCCTCTACTACCGGAAACTTGGGATTAGCATCAGGTACAATAATGGGATCTACAATAGTAAATTTTTTTCTGGTCCTCCCGGCGGCAATTTTACTTGGGGACAATCTGCGCATTGGTACTACCAAAACGCAGAGAAGTGGTTTAGTCCTTCTTTTTTCGGTTGTTTTGTTTTTATCTCTTCAGAAGCTAAGAATAAACCATTACGTGTCGGGAGCGTTATTAATACTTGGGGTGATTGGATCAAATATTTTGGAGTATAAATGGGGGGTTATTGGAAGAGTTCAGGAAGATAAACCAGTTATAGATTTATTTAAAAAAGAAAAAGCCACCCCGGATCTTATTTTAGGCATTGTATTTTCGGTTGCGGCAGTAACCTTAGGAGGTCTTTTGATAGTAACGGCAATGGAAGATCTTTCTGCTATATCCGGGTACTCCACTACAGTGTTGGGACTTACATTAGCCGGTATTGCAACTTCTCTGCCCGATTTATTTACGGCTGTTTCCAGTCAGAAAAAAGACGAGGATAAACTTACCATAGGACATATTATAGGAGGTAGCATATACAACCTTTTATTTATAGGGGGTGTTACAAATATTGTTGGAGGTACTATAGATATAAGTATTACAGAGACCGCTTTCTTGATAGGAGCCGTCGCTATATTTCTCTTGATACTTAGGTTTTATAAAGGGCGGGATATTCCAAAATGGATAGGTATTGCTCTACTTTTAATGTTCTTCATTTATATTTACGCTGTTTCCTT
>DAOPPB010000026.1:0-6052 GCA_035358315.1 bacterium | reverse complement strand
AAAGAGTAATAACACTTCCGATAATAAGAAAAGGACCGAAGGGTATAGTATCTTTTATCGTCTTTTTTTTCATAAGCATAAGCAAAAGACTATAAACCGCTCCTATGATGAAACCTAAAAAAATTGAAAAAATTCCAAAGGGAAAACCGTTGACAAGTCCTATCAGAAAACCCAATTTTACATCTCCGAAACCCATGCCTCTTCCTTTCGTAATGAAAATGAGAAAAAGAAAAAATAATGAGATAGCGATGGCGCCTAAAAGAACGAATCCAAATTCCTTTAATGAATAAAAAATGTGGTTATTAAAATAATCCGTTCTCAGCAAATAAACTCCGAGCTCATCTGCGGCTAAGTTTCTTTTTAAATCAACCAGGTCAAAAACCCTAAAAAGCACAGAAGACAAAAAAACGAAAACAATCGCGGGGATAACGATAGAATCAGGTATTAGATAATACTTAACATCTGTAAGAAAAATAGTTATGAAAAAACCAAAAACTACAATGTAATAAGAAAGTAAAATAGTGCTTTGGACATTCGGATTATAAACAAATTCGGACAAGTGACCTGCCAACACAAAAGAAACCCCGGTCATAAACTCCGATAGAGGGTAGAAGAGAGATAATTTTTTATGACAGAAAGAACACCTTCCTTTCTGAAAAACAAAAGAGAATATCGGAATGAGATTTTTTGGCTTTAGTGTTTCGTGGCAGAAATCACACTTTGAGCGACCGAAAACAAATTTTTTTCCATTCGGAAGACGGTCGGAAACAAGATTTAAAAAAGAACCCACAAAAAGACCGATTATGAAAAGGTAAATAAATAACGCCGCCTGCATGTTTTTCATTTTACATTAGAAAAGGTTTATTAAAAAGATCCAAAAAAAATTTCCACGTTTTAAATTTGTTTCAAAGATGGAAGTTTAATCAAAAATAAGACAAGAAAATAACAACTCCAATGCAGAAAACTTAAGGATTAAGTATAATCAAAATATGAATCCAAAAGAGGAAGAAAAAAATAAAGGTTTCATATGTATAAATTGCAAAAAATGGGTGCCGATAAGCAAATACGATAACACAGTAAATAGAAACCACTGTCCATACTGCCTGTGGTCCAAACATGTGGATCACGCTACAGCCGGGGATAGGATGTCCTCGTGCAACAGTGGAATGAAACCGATAGGATTAACAATAAAAAACCCCCGTGTTAATAAATGGGAAATGAAAATAAAAGGTGAGTTAATGCTGATTCACGAATGCTTATCCTGCCGAAAAATATCAATAAATAGGATTCTGGCTCAGGATGATGAAAAAGAAATAATGAATGTATTTGAAAACGGAATTAAATTGGATTCCAAAAAGAAGGGACAGTTAAAAGAACAAGAAGTTACAGTTTTGGAAGAAAGGGATAGAGAAGAGGTAGAAAAACAAATCTTCGGGCTTAAAAATATGCCGAGGGCAAATTTCTTTCAGACTACTCAATTGTGAAGAAAATATAAAGAAAAGGCCACGCCGGAGGCGTGGCCTTTTCTCTAACCCGACAACCACGATCCAGTTCTCAACCCAACTCAAACAAAAGTTTTTTAGACATATAGAAAGATTTAAAATACTTTCTAATTCAACAGATCTAATTTGGTACCTACTTCAAATTTAGTAAGACTATTACCACCATCATTTTCCACTTTTCCCTTATTACTCGTGGACTCTAACATTGCATTTAACTCATAGTCGTCTGCAGTGGAAATAAAGGTATAAACATAGCTACCACTATTAATTGGATCCTTAGGAAGAACAGGAATGTATTTAGCTAATCCCGATGTTCCTATCTTATTACACTCAACGTAACCACTACAATCTGCAACCTGAGTGCCACTTCCACTATTCTTAGCACTACCCATAGCCTTTAGTGTAATTTCCCCTTCTGCCATAGCCATATTTATAGCAGTTCTCAAGGTATCCATATCACTAAGTCTTGTGGAATCCCGGCCTTTTTTCATCGTTTCTGCAGGATTTATGGCTAACAAAACAGCTCCCGCTAATATAGCAATAATCGCAATAACAACAAGCATTTCAATAAGCGTAAAACCTCTTTGTTTTTTCTTATTCATTTTTCTATTTCACCTCCCTTCAAATTCTTACTTTGAGTAAAATTAATTTTATATTTCAAACAATTAGATTAATTCTACACTAAATTAGATTGCGCTTGTCAACTTATAAATAGGAGTAATAACTGAAATAATAAGAAATCCGACCATAACACCAAGAATCACAAGTATCAACGGCTCCAGAGCGGACGAAAGACCTTTCACCAAATTATTTACTTCTCCTTCATAATAGACAGCAACTCTTTCCAAGACCTCATCGGTTTTTCCGGTTTCTTCTCCAACTCCCATCATTTGTCCAATTAACGGAGGAAAGGCAGAATTGCTCTTAAAAAAACTTGAAAGTGAATTTCCTTTTTCTACCTGTCTTGCCGCCTCCTGAATAGCTCTCCTCAATGGCATTCCGGACATGGTTACCGAAACTATATTTAAAGCATCAACTATAGGAACACCCGCATTTATCAACAGCGATAGCGTTCTACTAAAACTGGAATAATCCTTCATAAGAGTTATCTTTCCAAAAACCGGAACTTTGCCGATTATCTCCGAAACAAAATTTTTCCCCCTCTCGGAAGAGAAAAAAGAACGAATAACAATAACCAACCCTACAATAACTATCAATATCAAATAGATATATTTAGCCATGAAATTAGACACATTTATAATTATCTTTGTTGTAGCTGGTAATTCTATTTGCATACCCTCATACATAGTAGTAAGTTTCGGCATAACAAAAACCATCAGAATCAGCATTACAGCCATCATGGCAACCAAAATGACAATCGGATATATCATTGCAGACTTAAATTTTGAATTTAGCTCCCTGTCTGCCTCCATGTTGTCAGCCAGTTTTTTCAAAATAACATCCAGTTTTCCCGATGACTCTCCGGCTCTTACGAGCGAAACATACGTATTTGAAAAAACCTTGGGATAAAGTGAGAAAGAGGCCGACAGAGAGGCGCCTCCTTCAACAGATTTTAAAACGTCCGAAATTATTTTTTTAAGTTTGCTGTTTGTAGATTGGGAAGACAGAACTTCGAGGGCTCGAGCAATCGGAAGACCGGCAGAAACCATGGTAGAAAGCTGCCTTGTAAATGTCGCTACTTCCCCCTGCGGGACATTCTTAAAGTCCGACAAAATATCGGAAAAACCCGCTGTTTTCTCCTTTATTGAAACAACCGTAAATCCCTGATTTTTCAAAAGACCGACAGCGGTCTCTCTATTCCTGGCTTCCACATCTCCACTCACGGTTCCGCCGACATTGTTTTTTGCTGTATAGGTATATATAGGCATATTTACTTTTTGTCCACCAACCTTCGCAGTTCCTGAGGCCTGGGAGCATATCTCAAACCATCCTCAAGCGCAACGGTTCCTGACAAAACAAGATTTGCTATGCTTTTTTCGATACTGACCATTCCGTACTGAGCACTTGTATTTATAATATTATCTATCATGTGAGTTTTTCCTTCCCTGATAAGATTTGCTATTGCGTCACTATTAATCATTATTTCACAGGCAGGAACAGAACCCATCTTATCTGATGGAAGTAATCTTTGCGAAATTATCACTTCCACAACCTGCGAAAGCTGTGATCTTACCTCATTTTGTTTCTCTTCATCAAAAGAAGCAATTATTCTGTCTATTGTCTGAGAAGCCGAGTTCGTATGTAACGTAGTAAAAACCAAATGTCCGGTTTCCGCTATCTGGAGAGTAGATCTAATAGTATCTGCATCCCTCATTTCACCTATAAAGACAATGTTTGGATCCTGTCTCATAACCGAGCGGAGCGCAATTTCCCATGAATGTGAATCAAGAAACATCTCCCTTTGTTCTATCAAAGATAACTTGTTTGTAAAAACGTATTCTATCGGGTCCTCAATGGTAACTATGTGTTCCGATCTGGTTTTATTAATACTTTCTATCATTGAGGCTATTGTTGTTGATTTTCCTTGACCTGCAGGACCTACGATAATGACAAGACCCTGTTTTAAATTACAGACGGAATTAAGTATCGGCGGCAAATGAAGATCCTCAATTGTGGGAATATCCATAGTAATGTGCCTTAGGGCCACAGCCGGATATCCTCTTTGAAAAAAAGCATTTACTCTAAATCTCGCTTTCTGACCAAGAGCAATAGAAAAATCCAATTCCTTGTTTATTTCAAGAAGTTCTCTTTGTTTTGCATCTAAAAATTGAGAGATCACAAACTCAACATCATCAACATTCATAACCGGATATTCTGTCAAGGGCTTCAAGACGGTATTTACCCTGACATATGGGTTGGCTCCAACCGATATGTGAAGATCCGATGCTTCCATGTCCACTACTTTCTCTAATAATTGAGTTGCATTAATTTTCACTTTTACTTATTCCTTTCTTTAATACTTACATATTTTCAAACCAAACAAAATTATATTCCAAAAATCTCACTTGGTAACTCTCATAACTTCCTCAAGTGTTGTCTCACCCTGCAAAGCTCTGATATAACCATCCTGAAGAAGAGTAACCATACCTTCCTGTTTGGCTATTTCTTCTATTTTTGTGGACGGAGACCTATCTAATGTTGCAGCTGCTATTTTCTCTGACATCGGCAAAAGTTCAAAGATTCCGATTCTTCCTTTGTATCCACTATCACACTTTGGGCATCCTTTTCCTCTGTATAAAGTGATATCTTCTTTTGCCATAACACTTTTTATTATTTTTGCAATTTCCGTATCTTTGGACATCAAAACAGAATTAGAAGACAATTCATTCAAAAGAGCTTTTATATCATCGGCTATTTCCTCTGGGGGAGAATATTCCTCCCTGCAATAAGGACACACTTTCCTAACCAATCTTTGCGCCAATATTCCAAGTATAGTTGAGGAGAGAAAGAAATCCTCAATCCCCATGTCCAAAAGTCGGGGAATTGCACCCGAAGCTGAATTAGTGTGTAAAGTTGATAGAACAAGATGCCCGGTCAAAGCAGCATGAACTGCAAGTTCGGCAGTTTCACTATCCCTGATTTCTCCGACCATAATAATATTTGGGTCCTGTCTTAAAAAAGCCCTTAAAGCTGAGGCAAAAGTAAGACCCGCCTGAGGATTTACCTGAACCTGATTTACTCCGGGAACTCTTATTTCCACAGGGTCTTCTATGGTTACAACATTAACTCTTATCGTATTTAATTTGCTCAAAGTGGATGCCAAGGTAACGGTTTTCCCTGATGAAGTAGGACCTGTAACAAGTATCATTCCGTTAGGTTTCAAGGTCATTTCTTCGTACCTTTTTAGAGTAAGTCCCCGCATTCCAAGATCTCTGTAAGTAAAAACAACTCCTTCTTCTTTTAGAAGTCTTATAACTACCTTTTCACCGAAAACCGTAGGCAATGTTGAAACTCTAAGGTCAGTTTCCGTCTTACCGACCTGGACCTTAAACCTCCCATCCTGAGGCACTCTCTTCTCGTCAATTTTCATTCCCGCCAGTATTTTTATCCTCGCTACAACAGAATCGGTCATTTCCTTTGGGATCTTTATCTTCTCCGATAAAATTCCGTCGATCCTATATCTCAATCTGCAATAATCTTCCCCGGGTTCAATGTGAACATCGGACGCTCCCGATTTAACCGAAGTTTCAAGTATCATCCCGACAACTCTAGCAATAGGTGCATCCCTGATAGTTGCGTCATTCATCTCCAGCTGGCCTTCTTCTATCTTCACCGTATTTTGCGCGATTTCTTCCATTGCGGCGGAAATCTCTTCACCAAGCTCTTTCCCTTTCTGCTCATCCAAAACCCTATCCATTATTTTTTCAGTTGTGATAAACGGCAGAACTTTATAACCGGTTCTTCTTTCAATAAAATCTATCGTTTGAAGATCCAGGGGATCAAGCATGGCCAAAGACAGGGTATTACCATTTAGTTCAAGGGGGAAAACACGATATTTTTTAGCTATATCATTACCGATCTTATCAAAC
>DAOPPB010000025.1:0-6065 GCA_035358315.1 bacterium | reverse complement strand
ATATTAAAAAATCTGTTTTTCATTCTTCTTTCCTGCATTTCCAAAGCTCTTTCCATCTGACGGGTAGTGCTTCTATAGGCCGCCGCGCTGAAAGAAACCGTGACCACCATGATTATTAGCAGGTAGTATGCTGTTATTTTTATTCTTGCCGATTTAAACATTTTTGGTTTTCTTTTTTTCCTCTCCGCACTTTAGCATATAACCGAATCCTCTTACGGTTTTTATCAATTCCGGTTTTCCCTTAAAGGGAAGATCTATTTTTTTCCTTAAATATCCGATATAAACTTCTACGGTGTTAGGTAAAATATCGGAATCATAATCCCACACGTGATTTACTATCTGGTCTTTTGTTAAAACCTTATTTTTGTTTCTTACCATGTACTCCAATAGGGAAAACTCTTTTCTGGAAAGATGTATTTCTTCTTCTCCTCTTTTGACGATGAAATTTTGAGTATCCATACAAAGGTCATCGCACGTTATCTTGTCCGGCAGGAAGTTTTGGGGCCTTCTAAGCAAAGCCTTGATACGCGCAAGGAACTCGTTAAAAGCAAAGGGTTTGGTCAGATAATCATCAGCTCCTCCGGAGAGTCCTTCAACTTTGTCTTCTACATCTCCTTTGGCGGTTAAAATGAGAATGGGCGTGTGGATGTTTTCTTCCCTTAATTTTTTGCATATCTCTATTCCATCCATACCGGGGAGCATGAGATCCAATACGATTAAATCGTAATCTTCGGATGCGGCCATATCATATCCGTCCGTTCCCGTATATGCTACATCTACTGCAAAGTTTTCCTGCTCCAAACCTTGTTTTATTGAGTTTGCTATTTTATGTTCATCTTCTACTACTAAAATTTTCATCGGGAGTAATTATATAGAGTTTGCTGAATTTTTGCTGAGAGAAATAAAGATGTTTTTTATTTGTGGATGAGGACTGTATAATTGCTAACCTGGTCGGGGTGACAGGACTCGAACCTGCGACCTCACGCACCCCATGCGTACGCGCTAGCCAACTGCGCCACACCCCGACGGACAAGTATATTTTACACCCATGTTTCTCGTTATGTTCATTCTTATGTTTTGCACCGCTCCGGATATAGTACAAAAAAGGCGGACGAGTTTTTTAGACTAATCCGCCTCTGGTTCCGTTTTAACACTAGAATTTCTGCTTTTTGAATTAAATTTTCCCGTGATTCTACTTTTTCAATTTCCCCTTTAACTTATTGATATCCTTCCTGTCTTTTAATTTTTTGACAGGACTTGTTGGTATTTCCTGCGGTTCCCCAATCAAAAATCTACTCGGATCGGCAGCTTCCGTAAACTTTTTTCTTGGATTAGCCCATCTTAGGAAATTTTTTTTGTTTCTCACCATTACCGTTATGGTGGTAATTCCTGATGAGGGGTCCCACACGGGATCAACTGTAATTCCCGTTATAAGATTATTTTCAAACAGAAATCTTTCCACCTCATCTACATGCTGAGTCGGAACCGAAATTACGTATTTTCTTAACATTTTTTCTCTCCTTTTCTACTTATTTTTCCAGCATAATACCGCATTTAAACTTAATTTTCAAAAATGGTAATATTAAAAAGTATGAACGAAGAGAATAAAAGTGAAAACTCAACACTGGAAAGTGCAGAAACGGCTCCGACTGAAAATAAAGACAATGTGATTGGTATGGTTCCGGAAAGCCAAAAACAGGAACCGGTACATGAACAGAAGAAAGAAGAAACGGGAGAAAATGTTCAGCCCGTGGCGCCCGTTACTATAGAGTGGAAGAAGCCGCTTCTTATCACATTTATAATATGTGTTGCCGGCGTTTTATTGATGTATTTTTTGAAAAAGTAGAATATTAATCTCCCTTTTTATTGAATGTTATTTTATGTATTTTTCTGTCTTTTCCGAACTTAAGTTTTTTTGCCCAGGTTGTTTCCAGATCTCCAAGCTCTTTTTTGTCCAATTCTCTCAATTCGGTAATTTCAAAATATCTGCTGAAGGAGTTTAAGATTTTCTCTAGATTTTCTTTTTCCGTGATATCCGGAAGGTTCAATCTCTCCGTTTCCGAGGGCTCAAATTCGGGAACATATCCGAATACTATCTCCATTTTTCCGTCTTTTTTTGTAATTGAACTTAAATTTCCGGCCGTAAGCTCATTCATTTTTACCATTTTTTCCAAAAGAGTTCCCCACGGCAGGTTTATGTACAATTCATCAATTAAAGAAAAAAGCTCGGGTGGGAGATTTTCTACGGATCCAACAGCAAAAACCGTGTTCTGTAACTTTTTTCTGTTTGCTTTTTTAGAATAAATTTTCAGCTGTTTTTCCGCCGGGTCAATTCCTATGTAAAGATTTTTCGGATTTTTAATTGCTTTTTCAAAAACAAATCTCCCATCCCCCGTTCCTATGTCCAAAATAGTTTTATCAAAATTTTTTGCCAGATTTTCAATATCCGTTCTGCTTAGTTCAGCTTTTTTATTTCCGATTATTACTTTCATTGGCGCAATGATAACATGAAAATGTCTTGAATTATTCTGCCGCTGTGGCACAATAGTTACATTATGCCTAGAAGAAAAAAGAGAAATCTAAAACAAATGAATCTGAAGGTTAAAAGAACAAAGAAAAAGATGCACAGAGTAAGCTAATCTCCGCCGAATCTTCTTTGTCTCTTGGTGAATTCTTTTATTGCTTCCTCAAACTTTTTTGGTGTAAACGCCGGAAAGTAAATGTCCGTGAAATAAAGCTCGGCGTAAGCGCATTGCCATGACATAAATCCGCTCAGCCTTTTTTCTCCGCCCGTTCTTATTATGTAATCTATTTGCGGAAGTCCCGCAGTATCCAGATTTTTCTCAACGTTTTCGGCGGTTATTTCCAGTTTATCTTCTTTCATTTTCTTCATGGCTCTCAGAAGCTCATCATGTCCTCCGTAGTCTATAGCCAGTACTACATAAAAATCGGTGAATTTCTTTGTTTCTTCCTCCGCCTTAATTATCATATTTCTTAATGTTTCCGGAATTCTGTCTTTTCTTCCGATATGGACAAATCTTATGTTTTCTTCCCCGCACCTATCAATGTATTTTTTTGCCATGCCTTCTATAATGGAAAATAGTTTGTCAACTTCCTCTTTTGATCTTTTCCAATTTTCCGTTGAAAATGCCCATGTTGAAAGGCATTTTATTCCCATTTTTCTCGCCTTTCCCACAAGCTTTTCAAAAGTTATTGCTCCCTGTGCGTGCCCCTGAAAAGGGGGAAGACCTCTTTGTCTTGCCCATCTTCTGTTTCCGTCCATAATTATCGCTACGTGCTTTGGGAGATTTTCTGTTTGAGGTTCTTGTTTTTTCATATTTTCTATTATACTTCTATACTTCGGATTTTTATGTTCTTACAATTTAGTAATTTTCTATTCAGAACTTTCCATTTCATCAAATTCTTTTACTGTTACCCACTCCGGTTTAGGAAGTTCCTTGTACTTTGAATTGGGTATAAACTGTGCCCCCCCGTCTTTTTTTACAAAAAAGTAACCCATTCCTCCCATTTCTTCAATCGGTTTGTAATCTTCCGGGAGATGACCTTCTCTCCAGTTATCCATTGTTATCAGAGGCTCATTTCCAATGTTGGTCCAGGAATGCCCCCATTCCTGGGTTATTTCTATTTCGTCGCCGGGAAAAAACTCTACAAAATAAATTTTTTCCAATCTGTCGGACGCCCAATCATCGTCAGCGAACTTTCTTTTTTGCATCAGAAGAATTCCTTTTCCGCTTATTAGCTTGTACTTTTCTACTGCGGAAGAGGAGTGATAATGTCCGAAAGTTTTTGGAAATTCTCCGTTGTAATCCCCGGGCGAAATCAGAGTCAAATTTTCCCACGTTTTTGACACATCGGAAAAAACCCAGTAAACGGAATCATTTTTATCCTTGTCCTTGCTGATATTTTTATCTGCAAGCACAGGAATCATTTCTCCGAGAGTTCTTGTTGACTTAAGTTGCATATATTTATAGATATGCCCGTTTATTTATTATTTAATATTATTTTAATGTCGGCCTTTTTCTTTAGTTCGTCAATGAGAGCTTGATATTGTGTGCTCATTTTTTGCTGTTTTAAGCTTTCCTGAACAAGCGACTTAACCTGTTCCATGTCGGTTCCTTCCGGAAAAGAGTCTTTGTTGTCTTCAATATATTTTTGCACTTCCTCATCAGTAACCGCTATTTTATCCGAAAGCAGTTTCTCAATGGTAATGTTCATCCTGTAATTCTTTTTCAAATCTTCTATTGTCATCCCGCTTTCTTTTAAAGCCTGCTGAAGATCCTGTCCCTGAGCTTTCATGCTGTCTTCAATTTTTTTGACTTGCTCGTCAACTTCCGCATCTGTCACTTTTATACCTTTATCTTTAGCTTCCTGTTCAATAAGCTCTCCTTCAATAATTGAATTAAGCACACTTGATCCGTAGTAAGTTTCCATTTCCTTTACTAATGTGCTTTTCCATATCGGTTTTCCGTTCACCGTTGCGGATATTAAATAATTTTTTACATAAAATCCCGCCAAAAAAGCTACCATCACCACTATTATTCCGATTGCAAGAGTCTTGTTCTTTTTAAACCAGTTCCCTTTTTCGTTCCTTTCTGTTTTTTCAACTTTTTCGGACAGTTCTTCGGTATCTCTCTCCTCCAATTTATTATTTTTTTCTTTTGTTTTTTCCATTGGTAAATAATAACACGATAATTAAATACGTTTAAAAAAATTCCGGTTCTGAACCTTTATTTTCTATAACTGATTGTACTCCAATTTTATTTTTTGTATAAGCATTTAAATTTTGCTTTCTGGGTTTAATCGGGTTTAATTTAGTGATAACATTAAAGCATGAAAAAAGATAATACTGCCTTCCTAATAATAGTTCTTCTTTCTATTTGTTTTCTCTGTCTTGGTTTCTCGCTTTTGAAAGTTATGGAGGTTGGGTACAGAAAGTGTTCCTACACCAAAGTTTCGGGATGTAACTCGTGTCCTATTTCGGATAAGGTAGAAAATCCAACTATAGCGATTAAATCCGTAGGAAAAGGAAATGAGTTATTTTTGTATGGTAATTTAAAAAAGGAGTCAGTCCCGGCGGAATTAGAATTGGGTGAATATTGGTATTGGTTATATTTTGAAAAACCTATTCTTGTGGTAAATAATGCTTCCGGAGTTCCGATTTATGCGGATAAAATACAATTGGTTTCTCCCGAGAACAGTGAACTTTATAACCTTGATAGTTTTGCGGACAAAAGAGTAGAGGTTTACGGATATCAGACTTCGGGATACGCGGAGAGTTCCGTTTTTCAGGTTGAAGCTATAAGAGAATATTAAAAATTACTAAAGATAACGGAATTCTATCCGAGAGCTATTAAAATAGTTCCTATTACTACGATTACCGCACCGAGAGCGGATTTAACTGTCAGTTTTTCTCCCAAAAGAGTTGATGCTAATATCAGTGTAAAAACGAGACTTAGTTTGTCTAGGGAAGCAATCTGAGCGGCATTTCCCGTTTTTAATGCTTTAAAGTAAAAAAGCCAGGATAAAGCCCCCGCAATTCCGCTGAGAACAATAAACAGCAAGGGTATTGGTTGACTTAGGGTTTGTTTTACCAGTGGCATTTTCTTCTGAGCTAGGAAAAGTATAATCAGGAACAAGGCCATTATTACAGCTCGGATTGTTGTAGCCGCGTTGCTGTCAACATTTTTCAGTCCTATTTTTCCGAATATGGCCACCAGGGAAGCAAAAAAAGCTGATATTAGGGAGTACATTACCCAGTTGTTTGACATAATTTTAGTATAGCACCGGTGCGGACTTTATTTTTCTTTATTTTCTTTTGTAAATGTCCCAGTAATCGGAAACGGTTTCGTAATGCGTGTATCTCTCATTTACATAATCTAAAACTTCAGGCATTCTTTGTTCGTTTGTAATATTGTCCAAATTTTGAGTCCATGATTTGGAAGAGTAAATGATATATTCCGGATTAATTTCAGCCAAATCTTTTATAAACTTTTCTCTATACGGATCAACGGAAGCAAAATATGAAATGTAGAATTCATTGCAGG
>DAOPPB010000024.1:0-6748 GCA_035358315.1 bacterium | reverse complement strand
GCGTTAAGAGAGTTTCTAAACAAATAATATAAAATAAAAACCTATAGCATTGACAGAATATTAAAAATGGTGTACTATTGCTCCATAAACTAATTTGTCGCCTACAAATTTTCATAGGCGATACAAAAAATCTTCCTGCCGTATAAATAAAAAGTAAATAAATTAACTGTTGATCGGTGTGCTTCCCTTTTGTAGGCGAAATACTCTTGGGAAACATACCAACCAGCAGTTGAGTAAATACTTACTGCTGATAGGGTAGATTGATCTTTAAGATCAATCAGCACCTTGAAAACGAGAAACGCAAAATTGTTCCTAGAAAACTTTGATTTTCTTGGGGGCTGATTTTGAGCCCATTTTTTAATGGACTTTTGATCAGTCCCCGAGACCGCACAAAAAAGAGCGGAATGATCAAAGGGAAAATGGAAGACAGGACGGATAATACCGTATCGATTCTCCGACTGTCGTATCACCGACAGGATAATAATACCTAAGCGTATTAGTTTAGGATTTGTGAAAGTTTGTGTAAAAGCAAATGAAAAACTGTTCCCTTGGATAAGGAATTAGGAGTAAGTTTTCCAGACTTAGGCTACTAGATGGGTAGTTTATAGTCAGATGATCACCTATTTTATAGGTGAACACCGGTGGGGAACCCGTCTCTCGGTTGATAACAACTCGAGAGTTAACCAACCGCGAGGTTGAATCCCCAGGGCAGTTCAAGCCCTTTCTAACGTTAGATAAACATTTCCTGATAGGGGGTTTGACTCCCGGAGATGAAGAATCGGATTTAGCATCCGTCAGGGAACCGTCCCAGCTAAGAAAATAAAATGACCAAAGGAGGTCATAATGAAGAAATTCTTTTCTGTCCTTTTTGCCGTGGTCTTAGCCATGGCAATCATTGTCGTCCCCGTCTCAGCACAAGCTGAGGTGGAGCCTCCGGAAAACCCGGAAACCTGGCTTTCTGGCCAGGAGTTTCAGGCCCCGGTCTGCAACCCCATGTCCTATCAAGGATGGGTTGAGGAGGAGTTTGACCCGACTGGTGGGGAGTTGAATCACTACGATTTAATTGCCCAACCCTACCAGACGTTCGTTGTCTGGGGTTCGGGAGTTTCAATCGACGGTCAAGACTACGGCCGCGCTCTAATCGTATTGAACGGTGGTGAAACCGGTGGTCGCTGGCACGCAGTCATCGTTGATGGCGCATACCGTGTGGGGACCGATTTTTGGGGTTTCTTCCCTAAATATTGGCAGAAGGTTCTTGTCTGCCTCTATGGTGGAGAATTTCCGATCACCAGTGTTGGTGAATGGGTTACCCCGGTCGAAGTTGAGGAAGTGGTTTCCGTAGCTCCGTCAGAGAATATTGAGGGCGATACGACCACTACTCTGCAAGGCGAGGTTGGTCCTCAGGGTCCGCAGGGAGATAAGGGTGACATTGGTCCCCAGGGTCCCGCAGGTAAAGATGCCACAGTTTGGCCTCTCTGGCTGGCTGTTGTTATCTTAGGTGGCGGACTGTTGTGGGCATTGCTTCGCAATCGCCAAACGCAGACCAACACCACGACCCCCACCCCCAATCCCGCCGTCGTTTCTGATGAGATAACCGCCTTAAAGCGGAAAGTCTCAAACGCAAAAGGTGGTGTAACCCGGGCTACAAATGCCCTGAATGCCTACTCCGGTACGGATCCCGTCGAGATTGCGAAGTTGAATAAAGCAGTGAAAACTGCCAGGTTTGACCTAAAGAAGGCGGAAAAAGCGTTGAAAGACGCTCAAACGCCTCCTCCGACGGCGCCTCAGACGCCCCCCATACCCTCCTAAGTAAGTCTAAAATCCTGAAGTAGACAGGAGTTAACACTTTCTTAGATTAGTAGATTTTTCATCTACTCCTCACTGATAAGTTCAAGGTGATGTGAATACTAATCTAAGATTGTGGCTTTTATAAGGTTAGTTTTCAGACTATCCATTCTTCAAATAAAAGATAAAAATAAAGCTGAAAAATTTAGGAACAACAAGATGGAATTTATTTTAAAAATAAATCCACGCGTTTCTCGTTGTTCCATTGCTTTTAAACTTATGTTTGAAGGCAGCGGAACAGGAGTTAATAAAATGAAAAACACTACTAAAAACACAAATCAATTAGTTTCAATAATTATGCCTGTATACAATGCATCTAAGTACATTGAAGAGGCTGTTGATTCTGTTCTATCCCAAACATATACAAATTGGGAGCTTATTGCAGTTGATGATGGGTCTAAGGATGATTCTTATAAAAAGCTATTATCCTATTCGAAAAATGATAAAAGAATTAGAGTGTATAGAAATACCAAAAATCTTGGAGTGGGTAAAACATCTAATTACGCAATATCCAAAGCTAGGGGTAGATTTATAACCAGATTTGATTCTGACGATATAATGCCTTCTTTCAGAATAGAGAAACATGTTGATTTCTTAAATAGACACAGAGATGTTATATTGGTTGGTGGTCAGGTAGAGACTATAGATGAGAGAGGAAGAAAGATAGGTGACAAGTGTTTTCCTACTTCTTCAAAAGAAATTTACGATGGTTTTTTCACATTTATGACCGTTCAGCAAGGGGCTTCTATGATAAATGCATCAAAATTACCTCACGGATTTGTTTGGTATAACGATAACGCCAGAACAGCTGAGGAAGTAGACTTATTCTTCAGATTGTTTAAATATGGTAGATTTTGCAATCTTTCTGAAACCACACTATTTTATAGACAATATAAAGGTTCAACTTCATTAAAAGATCCTAAGTTAACATTCTTTAATACTTTTAACACCAGAAAACTAGCTACAAAGCTCTATGGTTATAATCCTACAATCAAAGCTAAGTTAATTAATATTGCACAGTTTGTGATCGTTTCAATGTTACCTTCTTATTCAATCTATCCTATATTCGCTCTTTTAAGAGGCATGGTATCCATCAAGATGCCTTCATTTGCAACATACAGCGGAACACTTTCTTTTTCAGACAGAAAAGCCTTATAATTGGTTAAATGCTTAATAATACCAAAAGCTTCTTGAAAGAAAACTTTTATCCCATTCTATTATTTTTTGTTACGTTGGTTATATCTATATTAAATTTCAAACCGGGTACATTTTTGATTGGTTTTGACAGCTTACACAACGAATTTGATCTTGCCTTGAACTTAAAAAGAACCTTCTTTGGCGTGTGGCAAACTCATCAAGGTCTAGGCCTTTTGGGAGGAATGTCACACTTATCCGATATACCAAGGATGCTGATTCTATTGATTTTATCGGTTTTTTTGCCCGTATGGTCCTTAAGATACATTTGGACTTTATCTATGTTCATTTTAGGCCCGATAGGCGTGTACTTTTTAGCACTTACTTTAATGGGAGGAGAGAGGAGTTCGGCTAAAAAATCTGCAGCTTTTTTAGCTGGAATGTTTTACATATTTAACCTTTCTACGGTACAACTCTTCTTCTCAAATTTTGATGGGTTCATAAGTCATTATGGATTTATTCCTTGGCTGTTTATGTTTTCTTATAAATTTATAACCCAAGGCCAGAGAAAGGATATTGTTCTTTTTATTATTTTTTCTATTCTCGGGGCAAATCAAGCCTATACTGGAACGCTTTTTTTTGCATTTGCTCTATCTCTTTCTATCTTAGTTTTCTTTGTGTCCATCCAAAACAGAAAAACAGTCCCCTTTAAAAGGTTATTAACTTTTATTGCTTTGTGGTTTGGAGTGAACGCCTTTTGGATTCTTCCGGTGGGATATTTTATTAAGACTTCTTCAGGTGTAGTTTCCAAAGCTTCAATAAATCTGATGTCATCAGAAGAGTCTTACTTTATGAATCGTAAATACGGAACTATCGGGGATGTTTTGACACTAAAGAATTTTTGGTTCGACCTTAATGATTACAGCAGAGAAACAAACGATTTTGTCCCTCTGCTTGAGGTTTGGATAGATAACATCAATGGTAAAACGATACTGTTATACGCTTCGGCTTTAATGGTGATACTTGGCTTTTTCGTATCCATAACAACAAAAAAATACCGTTCAATATCTCTGTTATTTCTCATTTCAGTGTTTTTTCTAATGGCAGGAAACGGTTTGTTTGGTAATCTTTTCCTTTTTCTTCAGCGTAGTGTGCCGCTATTTAAAGAGGCGCTTAGATTTCCTTTCACAAAATTTTCGGTTCTGGCGTCGCTGATGTATTCCTTAATGATCTTCGTTCTGTTTGAAAAGATCTTCGATTTAATTTATTCAAAGACAAAAAAACACTTGGTAGTGGGAGGCATTGTGTTCTTTTTATCCTTGATTTTTATGTACACATATAAACCTTATTTCAAAGGTTACCTGTTAAATCCGCGAATGAAATTAAGTGTTCCGCAGGAATATTTTAGTATGTACGATTTTTTTAACTCCCAGCCCTCTGATGGGCGTGCCTATCTAATGCCCTCTAATACATTCTGGGCATGGGAATATAACGACTGGGGATACAGGGGATCAGGATTTATTTGGTATGGTATGAAACAGCCTGTAATCGCCCGGGCTTTTGATGTGTGGAACGATGAAAATGAGAATGTTTATTGGGAAATGTCGGAAGCTTTGTTCTCAAAGAATACTGCTTTGTTGGAATCTGTTATTAGAAAATATAATATTCACTGGCTCATTTACGATGGGAGCCGTGTGTATCCGGGGAATGAACCCTCCGAGAAATTATCTGCAGAGACAAAAACGTATTTAGATGAGTTGTTGTTAAGTGGTGATTTAATAAAAGAAGTACATAAATTTGGTTTTATTGAGGTTTACAGGACCGGCGTAACAGACAGGCTATTTTCACTTTCGAATTCTGATATTCCGACTATATCGACTTTTGATGGATTATCCTCTTTTGATCCAGCCTACTTTGAATTTGGAGATTATATAAGCTCTAAACCGAAGGAGTCTCAGATAATTTATCCGTATTCACATCTTTTTGGAATAAGATCGTTAGGTGGCTATGAGAACTCCAGTATTATGCCTTTCTACGGTGATGTTTCCCTAGATCAGAATAAAAGCGTAAATTTTAGTATACCTTATAATGAGCTGATTTCGGTTGATAACACAGGCTTGAATGTAACTTTTGATCCAGTCATACGTACAATTAAAACCGGGGGTGGGCACACAATAAGAAGAGACTTAGTTTTGCAGGAATCTGACAGTGTAATCTTGTCTGGTAAACACTTCATTGCCAGGGATTTGAAGGAGAAGGGGAGCGCTGGTTTTATTATGCCCTCTAACAGAATAAGTAGGTTGGAGATATTCAGATCTATCAGTAAATATTCTCTGGATGATCTTATGAACTCCAGGCCGAATTTATCTACATGCTCTGACGTTGATCTTGGATCCTATTTAGTTGAATTTAAGGATAATTCATTATTCCTATCATCTTCTAAGGAAAATCCAAGTGTTTGCGTATTTGCTGATCTTTCAATTAGTTCCGAGACTAATAAACTTAAGGTTATTAATTTTGATTTCTCTTCTAAAAACTCTGTTGGTAGGGTTTGTTTTTTGGATAACGTAACAAGGAAATGTGTGTTTTCAAAAAACTTCTTCTATCCGGGAAATTATTCGGTTCCTTTGACGAATATAGAAGATGGAAAAAGCTACTCGATCTATTTTTACGGGTATCCCTTAAGCACAGAATCTTTATTCATAGATGAGTACGAGTCAAACTTCTTAAACATTTTCGTTGAGGACAAAGAATTACTGTACAGGGAGGATATTGATTTATCAAAGGAAATATCGGGATTACTGAGAGGGGATAGTATTAGTTTTGATGTTCAGACAGACATTGATGGGGTTTATGTTTACAACGAAAAAGACCTTCCTTCTTTATTTAGGTCCTGTGATAAAGGTGGCGATAGAGTTAATTTTTCCAGTGAGTCCGGGGGGGTTGTGTTTAATGTCCCTTCTGATAGTGGCATGTGTCTAACTATTTTGAATGATAGTATGCTTCCGTATCTTCCTTTCTCCGGAATAGTCGAAATTGATTATGACGTTTACGATAAAAGTCAGAACGTTTACGTTGTTAAGAATAATTTTTACAGCCTGATTGATAAATTTTCTGGTTCAGATATGACAGGAAAGTTAGTTTTTCCTGTTAACAAAGCGGACTCATTGGCGGTTAATGTAGAGCTTACTTCTCCTGGAACAGAGGGAAATTATCTTAAAATAACTTCCATTAAAGTAATACCGTTTGATATTGAAAAGGCAATTTTATCCAAAGTTTACTTAAATGAAGATAGGGGAGAAAAGCCATTGATAGAAGAAGTTGATTATAAAGGAACACACTTTGTATACAAAGTGAATGATGTAAAAAACGGGGCACTTGTTTTCCGACAATCGTACTCCAAGGGTTGGGTTTTGTTATGCAGTAATATTTTCTGTGAGTCTGATCATTTAAAGATGAATAATTGGAGCAATATCTGGACATTAAAAAATTCTACATCGGTTGCATATGTATTTTTCCTACCTCAAATTTTAGGTTTTATAGGTTTCTTTTTAAGTGTCTTTAGCTTAATTTATGCTATATTTTTAATAGATAGAAAGAGGAGAGAGTAACTAATTTCCATCAAATAGTTGATTTAATTGAGTTTATAACCTTTAGGTAAAGGGTTTACGAGGTCGGGGGGGGGCACTTTCGGAGCAGAAATGGTATATTAGCCCCATAGTATTGACAAATATTAATAAAAAGGTTATAATTCCTTCGTTATGTTTTA
>DAOPPB010000023.1:0-6921 GCA_035358315.1 bacterium | reverse complement strand
GACAGTTAATTTCCGAATTAATATGCAGAAGCAGGATCTTTGGTATTTTAGCACAGAAGAAGACCGTAAATAAGTCAAATCGTCCCAATCCCGTATGTTTCAAGATGTGTAGTAAATGCAACAATGCCTCTTAGAAGAGATTAGAACGTTGAAAATGGCGGAGGGGGAGAGATTCGAACTCTCGATTCTCTTGCGAGAATAGCGGTTTTCAAGACCGCCGCACTAGACCGCTATGCGACCCCTCCACACGAACAATTATACCTTAAAACCAAGAAAATTATCCCAAAATGGGTTATCAAGCTGAACTAAAATTGAAGAAAATGAAAATCTAATCGTGTATTTTTTACACCTACACACCCCTCCGCACTCTACCCGATCAACTCTTCATCCTTAAACCAAAGGTCTATCTCATACTCTGCCTCTTCAACGGTTCCGGACGCATGAACTAGATTGGAAATAGCTCTACCGTTCATATTTGCCAGAATAGCAGAATCAAGGGAAAAATCTCCTCTGATTGTGCCGGGACTTGCTTTGGTAGGAACAGTATTTCCAACCAAACTTCTTAATCTTTCAACCGCGTTAAATCCCTCGAGCACAAGGGCAAAAACCGGACCCGAACAAAGGTAATCAACATTCCATTTTTTAACCAAATTACCTATCTCAATCGGATCCGTGGTACCCATATTCGCCATGAGATCTATTCCGTATTTTTCGCAATCTTCAATAGTTCTTGCTCCCACGCTTTTTTTCCACTCATCGGTATCAGGATAATGCTTCATACCCAAATCTTCACTCGGTCTAATAAACTTAGCTCCTACGATCTTAAAACCCATTTTTTCAACTCTCTGAATTATTTCTCCAACCAGTCCTCTTTCAACCGCGTCAGGCTTTAGAACCAACAGGGTTTTTTCTTTTGTCCCTTTTTTATCCATATCCGTAATTTATACCAAAATTAACAAGGCTAATCTATAACAACATCTTCGATAGAGTAATTCTTCCCCTCGTATATTGACAAAACGGAGAATCTGGGTGTCTGAATTGCAGTCTGAGGAAAATCATTTACCGTGCTTGTTATAGCACCAACAACATAATGAGCAAGGTCCGTTCTCTCGGAATCCTTAACTTCACTTGATCTATGATGCTCTCCCGCTATTACAGCTTTTACATTCTTATTTTTTCTTATCAAATCAAGTAAAAACTCTCCCTGCTCCTTTACTTCTTTCTGCTTCCTTTCCATCTCAACTGAAGATGGAGCATTAAGCATACTACCCATGTAAATACTATTAAATGGCGGGTTCAAACCCTCGGTATACAGTGGCTGGGATAAGACAACAAAATCAGCTTTTTCGATATTGTTTTTAATCCAATCCATTTGGATATTCCCGATTTTTGTAAAATTGGCGCTGTTATCTACCAACATAAATGTGGCTCCCTCGTACTCCATAATGTGATAATCAGCACCAAAAACACTATTGAAATTCTCCACACTTAAAGACTCGGCTAAATCATGATCTCCGGGAATTGGGTAGTATTCAATCCCGATGTTGTTTATTGCATCACGAACCTTGATAAGAGATTCCGTATCACCGTAATCAGTCAGATCTCCTATAACAAAAATATATTTGCAACCGGACGTTTTTATCTTTTCCGAAGCTTTATTTAAGTTCTCCAAATCCTGATGTATATCGGCTATAATGCAAACTTTGAAAACTAACTCATCATCATAATTTTCCGGAGCTAAATTCTTATCCGCTGGAAACTCTGTGTTCTTGTCAGTAAATATTTCTCCGTTTTCCGATTTTTTAAAAAATTGAGCAATAAATTTACTCGTTATACCGCTTTTTGCTTTTCCTTCAATATAAGAAATTCTCTCTGTAAACAGGATGATGAATACAATCAGGGCACTTATTAATACCACCGCTAAAATTAATTTGATAATATTCAAAAAAACAGATTTGTTTTTAGCTTTTCCTGATGAATAATTTCCGGACTTCCTTCTTTTTCTATAGGTTCTTTTTTTGCTGTGATATTTTCTTTTCTTTTTTTGGTACATAACTAAAAAAACTCGCTCCTTATCCTACATTTTTTCTACAACATCTATGCCCAAAAGTTTCAATCCGTTTTTTATTACCTGAGCCGAGCAGTACACCAGAACCAATCTGAAAAATTTTACACTCTCTTCGGCGTTTAAAACCGGAACTTCTCCGTAAAAGGAATTAAACCTTTGACCAAAATCATACAGAAAATTTGCTATCAAATGCGGAGACATTGTATCTGCAGATAAAGAAACTGTTCTTGAAAATGTGCACATAAAACGAAGCAAAGAGATTTCCTCTTCTCTCATTTCAATATTTTCAAAAAGTTCGATATTGCTTTCCAAAGAAGACACTCCTATACCGGCTTTTTCAATAATAGACATGGCCCTGGCGTATGTGTACATTAGATAAGGACCCGTGTTGCCCTCAAATTTCGTAACACTGTTAATGTCAAAAACAATGTCCTGCTTGGGATCAATCTTCAGCATTCCATATCTGTAAGCGCTTAAAGCGATTTTTTTACCCGTTCCGTCAGGATCCGAGACTTCTTTAAGACTGTTTTTCATCTCACCTTTTTCCAACTCTAAAATCTTTTTAAAAACATCGTCCGCATTTACTACAGTGCCCGCCCGTGAGGACATTGCCCCCTCGGGAAGAGATACCCACCCATATGCCAGATGATACAACCTATCTGACCATTTAAAGCCCAAAAGCTCAAATAACTTGAAGAGCTGTTTGAAATAGTCGGATTGTCTTTTATCTACCACGTAGATTCTTTTCTCAAAATTGTATTTTTCAAAATTATCTTTCGCCAGTTGAATGTCCTGAGTTATGTAAATTGGGGTACCATCACTCCTCAATAAAACTTTGTCAGGAAGTCCGTACTTCCCCAATCTCGCGATTACCGCCCCCGTACTATCTCTCTCAGCTATTCCTTTTTTAATTGCAAAATCAATAATATCTTTTCCGGCTTTTGTGTAATTACTCTGGTACTCACATACATCAAAGAAGACATTCTCGTTTTCGTAGGTTTCTTCCCACCCTTCGTAGGCCCATCCTGTAATCTTCTTCCACAGATCAATAATCTCCTTTTTCCCGTTTTCCATATCTTTAAACATCTGAGCTAACTCTTTATCCAATTCTTCAGGATTCTTTTCATGCTCTATCTCGTACATTCTGTAAAAATCTCCTACAAAATGATCCGGTTTCTTATCGGGGTTTTGGCCGTTACCGTATTTTTTGTACATAAGCATGGATTTGCAAATGTGAGTCCCCCAATCGTTCATATAATTCATCCGCACAACATTGTAACCGCTGAAAGAAAGAACTTCGGATATGGAACTGCCTAAGAAATTGTTTCTAGAGTGCCCTATATGCAAAGGCTTGTTGGGATTCGGGGCGGAATATTCAACTATTATCACTTTTCCCTCTCCGCTTTTTCCGGACCCGTAAGAATCTCCCTTTTTTAAAACTTCCGAAAGCTGATTTTTCAGAAAATAATCGGAAAACCTGAAATTTATGAAACCAGTGGAAACAGCCTCTATATCAGAAAAAACCGGATAATTGGAAGGGTCACATTCAAAAGAGATGTTATAACTTTTAAGTTCGTGAGCTAAATCCATGGCAATTTCTCCGGGAGACTTGAAAAGCTTTTTTGCCAATAAAAAAGCAACGTTTGTAGCTAAATCTCCATATTTTTCATTTTCAGGACGTTCTATGGAAATCTCTTCAAAATCCAAATTATAAATATTTTTTATAGATTCCCTGATATTTTCTCTCAAAATCAGAAGTGCATTTTCCATATAAAAAACCTCTTTTTAATATTATCATGAAAGCAATAGAAACTTCAGAAAAACAACCAAATTTCGGCGGAAGAGTTCCCGACAAAGCTAGTACATATTCTCCGGTTTAGTTACCCTTATTTTTACGTCACCCATCTCGTCGGTTCTCAAAATACCGCATTCCCGGCTTTTTAAATAATCTATAACGGCGGGGGAGGGATGCCCGAATTTATTATCTTTCCCCACGGATATTACACATTTGGCCGGATTTGCTTTTTGGTAAAAAGACTTATGCAGGCTGTATTTTGACCCATGATGTGGTATCTTTAAGACGTCCACGCCACCTTCAATATCATCTTCAATCCAGTTGTAATCCATTAATCCCAAAACTTTCTCGGTTGCATCTCCGGTAAAAATGGCTTCAAAATCCCCGTAGTCCAAAAACATAACTATTGAAACATCGTTAATATCCGCGATACTACTTTGCAGAAAATCTTTTTTCGGCCATAAAATTTTAAATTCAACCCCGTCAATTTCAAACTGATCGCCGGCGTAAAGATTTCTTACATTCATTTTCTTTGACAAATCCTTAAAAAGCGAAAAATCACGGGAGGTGAAATCGACGTCGTTAAACATAACAGAACCTATTTTGCACCTCTGCATTAATCTGTTTAAACTTTTTATATGATCATAATGAGGATGTGTGAGTACCAAAACATCAATATAACAGGAATAAAACGGAATTATTTTTGAAATTTCAAAATCTGCTTCAAAATTATCTCCCCCATCAATAATAATTCTTTTCTTGTTCGGCGTGGAAATCATAATAGAGTCTCCCTGCCCTACATCCCAGAATGTTATCTCCAAATCTTCATTTCCCTTAAAAAACAGGCTCCTAAAGGAAAATAGAATGTAGAGTACCACTACAATCACCAGGTCAGTTTTTTTCATACTTTTCTTTTTCTTATGTGTAATATGTGTAAAAAGAAAATTAACGCCAAAACAATAAAATAATACGATAAGACAGGCGCAATGCCTATACTGAAATTTATATTGGAAAAGTTGAACCTGGAAAAAAAGTTAATTGAAGATACAAATATGTCCAAAAACGGATATATGACAATACTCATTATTTTTGCGAGAAAAGGAGAAAGGTTTGCGATAAAGATAAAAAATGTTCCTAAAACCGTTGCAACCGGGACCGTCCAAAGAACGAGCGGATTTACAAGAAAACTGATTACACTTACTCTGCCGAAATAATAAGAAACCAGCGGAAGAACGAATATCTGCGCCGATATTGTTGTTCCCAGGTCTTCAACAAAAAATGCCTTTCCAAGAAAATGGGATAAAAAATCCACAATGGAATTTCCAAATACAACAAGTCCTAAGGTGGCCAAAAAACTTAATTGAAAACTGACACTAAAAAGGAAATAAGGCCATATTATTACCATCAACAGGGCGGTAAAGGCAAGCGCTCTAAAACCGTCAACGCTTCTTCCGTAATACCTAACCCAAGAAAGGACGCCACCCATAATCCATGCCCTTATCACCGGAGGTTCAAAACCCGTCATAATCGAATAAACAAGTGTAAAAAACTGAGATATTAAAAGATTTCTAGTTTTATACTTTGACCCCAGAAATTTCATTACCAAATTTGATACAAGACTTACGTTAAATCCCGAAACTACCACAACATGGATCGTTCCGGTTATTTTTAAGGCTTCTTTAAACTTCGGAATTTTTCCAAGTTCGTCTGCACCTATAACCATTCCTATCAAAAGTTCACTGTGAGGACTCGGGAGGTATTTTCTGGCTAAATCTATAGAATGATTTCTAAATACCGACAACTGCTTGCCGGGAAATTTTTCCGTATCGCTGAAGAAAGACTTTTTTGGTTCTAAACAAGCCTTTTGCACGGATTTTAAACAATCCGTGTAAACTCTCACAAAAGCAATGAGACAAAGAAAAAGTAAAGGGAGGTATAATTTTACATTTTTCATCTCATCGGAAAACTAAAAAATTATTAAATCTTTGATGTTCTCGAGTGTTGATTTGTACAAACCTGATTTTGATTCAAATTCGGCAAAGTCTTTATAAGGCCTGTTTGAGATTATTTTTTCTGCGTTAGCAGGACCTATACCCGGCAAGGTATCCAGTTCTGATGAAGATGCTGTGTTTACATTAACTTTTCCGCTGTTATCTACTCCGCTGCTTTCCGAAGTATCACTGTTTCCCCCATCCGACATCTCAGTCCCTTCACCGGGATAATCTTCGGTTTTACCTGATTCGTTTTGTTCACTACCTGAATTATTTCCACTACTGCCGCCGTCGCTACTAACCGCATATTTTCCATTTACTGTTTTTGTAATTTTATACTGTTCGGGGAAATAAAATTCCCACTCAAATGGAATATAAATTTTAGAAGAATCTTCAATTTTCTGAGATAAATTTAAGTTCCGTGACACCCATGCAAAAGAAGCGTTATCCACTGCTCCTCCCGCCATGGCAACGGCATCCCCTACTCTACCACCATTTTCAATTTCATATACACCAGGGTTTTTTACGGCTCCGGAAACATCCACAAAAATCTTTCCGGCAGGACCACTGCTGTTTTCATTTTTATCCGCATCTCCGCTTGAAAAAACCTCCACCTTAGAACCGGAGTGTATCTTGTTCTCCACCAGAAAATAAATCGATAATCCGCCGATAACAAACATTACTAGAAAACATAGAACAAAGTGAGCTTTACAAAAATTTTTTACTTTCTCTTTTAATGACAGAAGCACTATTGGATGAAAACACAAATAAAAGAAGTTGTTTATAGAGATGATTCTATTGAAAATAGGAAGAACTTTTTTGAATATTTAACGCACTTTAACCGCAAAAAAATGGAACCAAAAATAGGAGTTTTCCGGCGGTATAATTTGGTGCAAAAAAACTAAGAGGGCGAAAATAAGGTGGAGAAAAGAATAATGTCTTTTGTATTTATTACCGCACAATTAACGCAAACAGCGGGGGAAAAGCTGAGAAATAAGACAGGTAAAAATTTACAAACACAGTAAACACCATGTAAATGGGAAAACGTTAGTCCTTAAATTAGACAA
>DAOPPB010000022.1:0-7968 GCA_035358315.1 bacterium | reverse complement strand
ATTATTCCGCAAAAAATCTCTATGGAGCAAAAGTGGATTTTGGAAAAGTTCTTTCCACAGCAATTGCGGGAAGAAAATTAATCAGAGCCTTCGCCTATGTTATAAAAGCTGATGTCGGTGCGGAAAAAGATTTTTTTGGCGCTCTTGAAAAAATAGGCTACGAGGTGAAAGAAAAGGATCTGCAAGTGTTTTTGGGTGGGTCGAAAAAGGGAGATTGGGATGTAGGTCTTTGCATGGATGTTGTAAGAATGGTGCCGAAAATGGATACTATGGTTTTGATTTCGGGAGATGGGGATTATACCGAGCTTTTGGAGTACGCAAGAAGTCAGGGAGTAAGAACCGAAGTTATTGCTTTTGGAAAAACATGTTCAAGCAAATTATTAAACGAGGCAGATTTTGTCATCGATATGGATAAAAGTTCTGAAAAGTTTTTGATAGGAAAAGCAACAAGGAACAGGATCTCTTCTAATAAAGGAACTTCTAATAAAGGAACTTCTAAAAATGAATCTGCCGAAACCGGAAAAACCGATTGATTTAAACTCTGAGATTCAAAAAGCCAAGCCGTACATTTTTGTGTTGTACGGTTTCTTAGTTATAGCAATAATTTTCAATCTGATTTACGCAAAAAAGATAATTCCCGGTGTTAGAATAGCAGGAATTGATGTGGGCGGGATGACTTTTGAAAATGCAAAAAAGGTTTTGGAAAATACCGGAAGAAATATTCCCGAGGAATTAAAGTTTAAATATGAAGATAGAGAATTTCCCGTTAAGGGAAGCGATATAGGTCTGATTTACGATTGGGAAGATTCGGTCGTAAAATGTTTTGACATTGGCAGAAGCGGAAATTTTTTTATTGATACAAAAGACAAAATAATTGCAATCGCAAAAGGTTTATCCATTCCCGCTTCTTACGATTACGACGATGATTCTTTTGGCATTAAACTTTCCGTTATAAGGCGGGAAATAAACTTAGAACCTCAAAATTCAAAATTTTATCTTGAAAACGGAAAGTTGAACATAAGTCCGTCTTCAGACGGAAGAAAATTATTGGAAGAAGATTTTTATAGGCAAGTAAACTCATCGTTCGGAAATTTGGATTTTTCGGATAAATCCATACCGGTGCAGATAGTAAAGCCGGAAATAACCGAAAAAGATATTGAACTATTCAGCGGAATAGTTGAAGAACTTATTTCCAAAGAATTGATTATTAATTTCGGGGAAAAGAAGTGGGTTTTGGATCCGGAAAAGATTTTGAATTTAATAGGTTTTGAAAAAGATGAAAATGAAAAAAGAGTGAAAATGATTTTGGATGAATCCGCTTTTAAAGATTTAGCCGATTCTCTGGCCGTTGAGGTGAATCAATCTCCGAAAGGGGAGGTGGTTTCTACGGATGGAGATAAAGTCGTTGAGTTTAAGATTATAAAAGAAGGCAAGGAACTGGACGAAGAAAGATTTAAGGAAGATTTGAGAAGTTCTATTTTTGATGATAGAAAACCCGTTGCTTTGGTTTTAAACACCGTAGATGATTCCGTTAACAAGGAAAAGTATGGTATTACAGCTCTTCTTGGAGAAGGGACTTCGCATTTTGCAGGTTCCACCGCTGGTAGAGTGCATAATATATTATTGGCCGCAGGAAACATCAGTGGTTCCCTTGTACCTCCCGGAGCAATTTATTCAATGAACGAGCATGTGGGCCCTATTGATTATCAGCATGGTTTTCAATCGGCTCTGATAATAAAAGGAGGCAGAACTGTTCTTGGGGAAGGCGGTGGAGTGTGCCAGACCTCCACGACTCTTTTCAGGGCAGTTTTAAACTCCGGGCTTCCAGTTGTTGCCCGTTATCCGCATGCTTACCGTGTCGGATACTATGAGCAGGATATGCCAGTAGGTTTTGATGCCGCTGTTTTTCAGCCCTCGTGGGATTTTAAGTTTAAAAATGATACCGGCGCTTATATTTTGATTCAAGCATACTCAAATCCGGCCGAAAACAGTCTTACCTTTAAGTTTTATGGAACACCGGACGGAAGAAAAGTTGAAATATCTGAACCTGTTATTACAAATCAGTCTCCTCCTCCGGCTCCTTTATATGAAGACGATCCTACTTTGGCCAAAGGTGTTGTGATTCAAACCGATTACGCCGCATGGGGAGCGACCGCGAGTTTTACCAGGACGGTAAAAAGAGGAGATACAATTTTGTTTACGGATACTTTTACCAGTAGATATCAGCCTTGGAGAGCAGTTTACAAAGTGGGAACAAAAGAGTAGAAAGAGTGAGGGGGAAAAGGGGAAGAGGGGAAAGAGATTAAAAAGACGCGGAAAAAGCGTAGTGGAAAGTGATGAAAACTTAATTGTGTCTGCACACTATTTTTGATTTTCTGCTATTTCGATGCTAACGATTGTAGTTGTTTTGTTGTCCTTTGTAGCTATAACGTTGATAATCTGATCTTCCTTTTTGAAGGATAGTATTTCTGTTTCTCCGGCCGTTTTATCTTCTATAACTTTCCACCCATTGTTCAAGTAGATGTTTTTGTAAAAATTTATTATGTCGGATAAAGTTTTTTGGGTGCTGAAAGTGGTTTGTTTTGAAATTGATGTCTGACTTGCTCCTATTTTAACTGCGTCTTCGGGGTATGGGAAATCATCGGTGTTTATATTGCTTAAGCCCTTTACTTCCGTGATTTTTTTAAGAGCTTTTGGCTGATAGTTTGAAAATATTGCATAGCTTAATGAAAATAGCACCACCAAAAGCACGGATATTAAAATTGTCCTTCTTATATTTGTGGTCACTAAGTTGAATTATAGTGCAAATTAAATTTGAGGCAAAATCGGCATTGATTTTTTATTTTTGGATTTTTGCAAGTAGCGTCGTTTATTGTATAATACATGGAAAACCTATAGAAAAAAGAGAGGAGATTATGTCTAAGATTTTTGGTAACTTTGGTAAATCCGACTGTGTGAGTGATGAGCCGGAAAGTCTCGAAGATGTTCCTGAATCTTCGTTGTTTGGTATTTTCATGGATTTTGAGAAAGACCCCGAGGTTAAAATCGTATCTAAGGTTTTAGTGGCTTTTCTTTTTATTGTGGTCGAACTAGTTGGAATGGTTTTGACCGTTGTGCTCATTCCCGTGTTTGTAATTCTTTTGTTGGTTTCCGGGATTTATACCGTAGGGGAAAAGATGTTCGGAGGGTTCTGTGGGAAAGATTTTTAATAAATCCGGTTCCGGTAATGATGTCAAGGTCAAGTCTGAGAAATCTGATTCGGATGACTCCTTTGATGTCGGAGACGCAGCGGTTTTCATTGTAAGTATGATGCTGTTGTTAGTAGTCTCAATAATTGACGGTATCATAAGAGGAATCGGAAAAGTCTTTGATTTACTTGATGAATCGGATGATTTTAACTGGTAAAAAGTAAAAAATTTGGTAAAGAGTTAATGGAACTTAAAAAGCCCTTCTCGTTATAAATTTTAATTTTATAATTTCGAGAAGGGCTTATTTTTTGGTAAAATGTCTTTACATTTAGGTGCATTTAGGCCCCATCGTCTAGCGGTTAGGACATTGGATTCTCATTCCAATAACTAGGGTTCGAGTCCCTATGGGGTCACCACTAAAGATCGTATAAACCCATTTCGTTAGTTAGAGCAATTTTGTTATGTAAACAAAAGACGAGAATGCCACAGCGAACGAAGGTGAGCGAGGCGGGGCCGAGCGGACCGCCAGCAAGCGGGAACGCGTGGCCGAGTCCCTATGGGGTCACCACTAAAGATCGTATAAACTCCTTTGAGTTGGTTAAAGTGATTTTATTATCTAGTTACTAAAAAAACCTAAAGGATTTCAATATCTCATCTGTTACATTTGCAAAACTTTCGCCCGAAATATTTTTAACCGAAATTACCAATATCTTTGACGCCCTTTCGTTATTGGATATATTCAGGTAAATAAGATCGTTTCCTCTCCATGAGTATCCCCTTAACATAATTGCGTCCCTATCACCGACTTTCATGGCTCTTATCTCTGGTTTTGGTGATTCTCCCATTGTTACGATGTAATCATCTACCAATAAGGTTTTTTGTTTTTCTATGTATGCATCAAAATTTATTTCTTTGTTTGAATCTTCATAAACTGTAATTGCATCAAGGTTGTTCTCATCTACATAGGTGTTTTCATCCCCGATTGTGAAAAGTTCTATTGCTTCTTTTGAAATCGGCCCTGTAGCTTTACAGCAGTCTTTGCTTAAAGAACGGGGATATTCAAGGGAAAACTTAAGTTTCTCGTTGTAGTAGGTTTCGGTAGGTCCGGGTTCAGGTTTTTCCTCGGGATAAAATTTAACTGATCTTAGTATATTTTCAGTTTCGGCTTTGTATGCCTGTCTGTATCCTAAATTGCCTTTAAAAATCTGTGAAAATTCGTAGTTCATTCCATTTTTGACAACGTATGTGACTTTAAAATCCGAACCGCAGTTGTTGACTTCAAAAGTTCGGGCGTCAACTCCGTCTACCTGTGTTACCACGGTTTTCGAAAGGGTTGCCGTTTTTGGGCATGACGCTATAAACGATTCCTTTTTAACCTGCGCTATTTCGTCTATTTTTCTTAAAGTTGTGTAAAAAACGGAAATTCTGAAAATATATCCTTCCGATAGTTCTTCTACTGTAATGTCCTTCCCCGGATTATTTTTGTCATAAATTATTTCTATTTTCTTTGTGATTTCCGGCTGGTCAAAATGTTCAAATAAAGAAGTTTTGTATAAACGTTCAAGCGAAATCTTAAGTGTGTCGTTGCTGTATTCAACTATGCTTTCCGGATCTACTTTAGCCGGTTCTTCGGGAGGTTTTTGAGGCTCGGGGTTTTGAACTACAGGTACTTGGTGGAGGAAGTTTTGTTTGTAAAATTTTATGATAGGCCCCCCGAATATAATTAAAAAAAGGGCGAGTAAGAAAGCGTAAAAAGTTACATTAAATCTGGTTTTTTTCTTTTTTATTTCCTTCTGTTTCTCTTCTAAATCCGTAATTAAAGGTGGGGGAGTGCCTTCCGGGGATTTAAGATATTCCTGATTTGCTTTTTCAATTTCTATTACCGGCTCTACTTGATTATTGTCGGAAATTGGTTCTGTTGTTTCTGTTGGAATGTTATTTGAATCGGTTTTTGCTTCTTTTCTTTTGAAAAAATTTAAAGCCATGGATTAATGATACCACGCTGGGAACATGTAGAAACGCGCCGGGCTCAGCCCGTTCCGGGCTGAGCCCGGCTCTTACTTCCTCGGTTTCAAAGTAGGAAAAGCCACTACGTCCTTTATCGCCCACGTGTCAGTTAAAAACATAACTAATCTGTCTATTCCGAAGCCCATTCCCCCGAGGGGCGGGCATCCGTATTCAAGAGCTTCAATAAAATCTTCATCCAGAGGCATTGCTTCCGTATCCCCTTCTTTCATATTTTTCTGCTCCGTTTCAAATCTTTCCCTCTGCTCCAGCCCCGATACTATCTCGCTCCATCCGTCAAATATCTCAATCCCGCCGATATAACCTTCAAATCTTTCTGTTCTTCCGGGCTTATTTCTGTGGGTTTTTGCCAGAGGACTTACCGACACGGGGTAGTCAATTGCCCAGGTAGGATCAACTAACTGCGGTGTAATTTCCTTATCATAAATGTTAAATAGAAGTTTATTTTTGTCCCATACGCCTCTTATTTTCACATCATATTTTTCACCCAGTTTTTTCACTTCCTCATCCGAAACAGTTTCCCATTCTACCCCCAGCTTTTCTTTAACCAAATCTTCTATCGGAATTCTTTTCCATTTTTTTCCTATATCTATTTCCTGCCCCTTTACTTTTATTTTTGTATCTCCCGTTAATTCTTTTACCAGATACTTCATCATTTCTTCAGCCAGGTCCATAACCCTGTTATAATCGGCGTAAGCTTCGTACCACTCAAGCATGGTGAATTCCGGAAAATGTGAATGGTCTATTCCCTCGTTTCTGAAGTTTTTCGCGATTTCAAAAACTTTTTCGTATCCCCCGACGATAAGGCGTTTTAAATAAAGTTCGGGAGCAACTCTTAAATAAAAATCGCAGTCAAGCGCGTTGAAGTGAGTAGTAAATGGTCTTGCATTTGTTCCTCCGTACAACGGTTGGAGAATCGGTGTTTCAACTTCTTCAAATCCTTTTCCCCACAAAAATTTTCTTATTTCTTTTGTAATTTTCCATCTTGCGTCAATTACTTTTTTTGCGTCCTCGTTTATTAAAAAATCAATGTATCTTTTTCTGTATCTTTCCTCAACATCTTTAAACCCATCCCATTTGTCAGGAAGAGGTCTTAGGGCTTTTGAAAGTATTCTTATTTTTTCTGCCTCCACGGATATCTGTCCTGTTTTTGTTTTTGTTACTTTTCCTGTCCCCTCAATGAAATCTCCGGTATCCAAAAGCTCAATATCTTCAAATTTCAATTCTCCTTTTTTGTAATCCTGTTCTTTGAAGTTATCTTTTTTTAAATAAAGCTGAATTTTTCCCGACGCGTCTTTTATATCAATAAAGCATAAGACGTTGTGAGATCTTATTGAAAAAATTCTTCCGGCAACGGTAACTGTTTTTCCTTCTAAGCCGGAAAAATTGTCCGTAATTTCTGAGTTCAGATTAGTTCTGCCGGAGTTCGGAGGATAGGGATCAACTCCCAATTCTTTTAACTTGTTTAATTTCTTAATTCTTATATCCCTGTATTCTTTGAGGGTTGCCATTGCTTAAGTTATTTAAGCACATTATGGCCTTAATATTCAATCTTTGTAATGGTGTAGATAAGTTTTCCTACAGGAGCTTCAAACTCAACTTTTTCTCCTACCCTTTTTCCCAAAAGAGCAGAACCCAAAGGAGATTCATATGAGATCTTGTTTGCTAAGGGATCAGCTTCAGGAGCTCCGACAATATAGAATGTATCTTCCGAGCTTTCCATGTGAAGAGTTACTTTGCATCCGACTCCTACCATATCATTCGTTTTTACCTCAGAAACTCTGGAGTTTTTAATGATATCTTCCAATTCGGCAATTCTCCCTTCAACATAGGATTGCTCCTGCTTTGCAGCATCGTATTCTGAATTCTCGGATATATCTCCCGCATCGCGGGCATTCTGAATTCTTTTTGCTACTTCCGGTCTTTTGTTTTCTATAAGATCTTTAAGCTCATCTCTGATCTTTTGAAGACCTTCCGGAGTAAGCGATAACTTGTTGTCTTTTTCTTTTTGATTCATATGTGTTTTTTAAAAGACACTTAAAACACTACGAACAAAACCTATCGAAACTCCGCAGATTGGTTTTATCCTATAGGTATTAAAGGCCTCTAAACTAAAAAATCCCCCGAGAGTCTTTGGGGACGTTATCCAAACATGTGTATTTGTATCATATGTTAAGTTTTGTGTCAAACTTTTGAATATTTTTTGAAAAAATATGGCGATAAATTAAAAATAAATACGAAAGTAAATAAAGGGTAATTTGAGTGATTTGACGCGGTAAAATCAGATGCTCCGGATGGGAATTTAATCTAGATTTAATGTAGATTTAATCTATTTTTAATCTAAATTTAATATTAATTTAATGTAAATTTAATCTAGATTTAATGTAGATTTAATATTCGGATAAAAATTTACGCGGTAATTTCTCTCAAGTTTCCTTAAAACTACATTAAAATCGGTGCAAGGATAATTGCTTCATATTTTTGTATTTTCTTATAGTATTTATAGTATTTAGAGAGGTTGCGGTATTTGACATTTGCGGAAGAAACGTGTAAAAAGGCGTTGTTATTTCCCATCTGCCAATCTGCCACCGTTTTTCTATAGTGTATAAAAAATTAAAAGTAATTAATTTAATAAAGGTTATATAAATCCCGCACTTGTCCTGCGGAATTTTTTATAAATCTTCCATGAAAATTTTAAGGAAAATAAAATCCCACGCCAATAAAATTTTCGCGTATTTCTCTCTTTTTTCAATGG
>DAOPPB010000021.1:0-8377 GCA_035358315.1 bacterium | reverse complement strand
AGGGGACGTAGCTCAGCGGTAGAGCATCCGGCTCTTAACCGGAGTGTCGAGGGTTCGAATCCCTCCGTCCTCACCACTAAATAAATTTTTTCAAATATCTATTTGCTTATTTCTCTTCAAATATGGTTTCATTAAATAGTTATGAATTCAAATCAACTCAATTTAATATTTGATTTTGACGGTACAATAGCCGACACTTTAGCTTTTACAATTAACTCAGCTTCTGAGATTAGTAGAAAACTGAAGTTATTAAATGATGAAAAAGTAAATATGGAAAAATTTAGATCCATGGATTCAACAGAATTTTTTAAAGAATTAGATATTCCAAAATCAAAACTTTTATGGTTTATGTTTAAGTATCAAAAGAAACTTATTCACGAAATTGATAATGTGAAGAGCTTTGAAGAATTAGATAAGGTTCTGGTTACTTTAAAAAGCAACGGGGTTAAACTTGGAATAGTAACTTCAAATTCAAAAAGAAATGTAAAAATTTTTTTAAACAAAAATCACTTGGACTATTTTGATTTTATATATTCATCTTTGAATTATTTTCACAAGGATAAAATGTTAGAAAAAGCAATCAAAAAATTTAAGATGAGTAGGGAGAATGTTATTTATATAGGGGACGAAGTTAGAGATATCAAAGCTGCTAAATCGGCCGGAATAAAAGTAGCTTCTGTGACATGGGGATATAACTTTGAGTCTGTTTTATCCAAGTATCATCCAGATTTTATAATTTATAAACCAAAAGATCTTTTAAATTTGATTAATTAATAGTAATATATTTTCTTAATTTCAATACTTACCAAGAGAAAAGGAGAAAAGTGTCCAAAATTGATGATGTGTATAAGTGTGCTTATTGCAATCTGAGATGGACGAGATGGTTTAGAAATTACCACCAGGCAAAAAACGCAGAAAAAAACGCAAAGGAGAGAAAGAAAAAGAACAAAAATAAAATCAAAATAAAGTGATTGAATTTTTAAGCTCGGAAATTTTTCTCCTCTTCCGAGCTTTTTGTTTTTCACCGTTTCGTTTCGTGTGAAATTTACTGTTTTTATTTTTTTGAAGTGATTAATAACAACAAAATTAATCGTCAAACTTTTGTATAATAATCTTACTAATATGCCGGAGTGGTGGAATTGGTATACACGCAGTCTTCAGAAGGCTGTGTCCAAAAGACTTGCAGGTTCGAGTCCTGTCTCCGGCACCAGAATACTGTATAATTCAACTATAAACAAGGGCGGGTGGCGGAATTGGTATACGCGCAACGTTGAGGTCGTTGTGGGGTAAAACCCGTGCAGGTTCAAGTCCTGTCTCGCCCACCAAAAATGCTAAAAAATAAAAAAAGGATCGTAATAACAGGTCTTTTAATAGTTTTTATCTTTTTATTACTTCCGAAGCGCTCTTTTGCATCAGTCGGATATATAAAAAATTTTCAATCCGATATAACTATTAACTCCAACGGAACTATAGATATTATGGAGTATATTGATTACGATTTCGGAATAGAGGGAACCGAAAGACATGGGATATTAAGGGAAATTCCCAATGTTAGAACCAATGAAGATGGGAAAAAATATAAACTAGATATAAAAATTGACAAAGTTACCGATCAAAATGGGAATGAAATCAAATATAGTGTTTCAAAAGAGAGTAACAAATTAAAAATAAAAATCGGCGATCCGAATGTTTTAGTTTCCGGAGAAAAATCTTATGTTATAAAATATTCAGTTTCCGGAGCAATAACTTATTTCACCGACCACGATGAGTTATATTGGAATTTGTCGGGAAACAGCTGGGAAGTACCTATTAATGATTTTGGAGCGGAAATAAAACTTCCTGAGGGAGCTGACCAAAGCAATACCAAGCTTGTTTGTTATGATGGGTATGAAGGAAGCACTTCTCAAAACTGTTCCATTTTATTTTCAGACGGCAAGATAATTGTTAAATCGGAAAAAATATTAAGCCCTGGAGAAGGAGTTACTGCAGGTGTTTCAATTCCAAAGGGCTTGGTGGCAGTAGTTGAGCCTGTTGAGGATAAAATAGGGTGGTTGCTGGTATTGGCAAAAATATTTGTATACGGCGGTTTATCAATCTGGTATTTATTTTTGCCTATTAAAAAAATAGTAGATTATCTAAAAGACAGATCGTTTACAAAGAAAAATGCAAGAATAGTTTCCGCTTGGTTTGAACCCCCGAAGTATGATGACGGAAGAGTTTTCACTCCCGCAGAAACGGGTTTTATTTTAGATAAGTCAGTGGATCACAAAGAGCTTACAGCTACCATAATAAGTCTTGCTCAAAGGGGTTTTTTGAAAATAAAAGAGGATGAAAAAAATCATTTTACCTTTGTGAAGCTTAAGGATGCGGAATCTCCCGAGTTGAGAAAGTTCGAAAAAGAAGTAATGCTGGCAATTTTTGAAAAAGGAGACGAAGTAAAAGATGAAAGTTTGAAAACATCAACGTCCTTATTTTCTAAAATAAAGAAATTTAATAAATATGTTGAAGAAGAAGTGGTAAATCAGGGAATGTTTGAGAAAAAACCTTCAGAGGAACGCGAAAAAGACATGCTTCTTCTGGGTTTGGGGTTTTTCACCATGAACTTTTTCCTGGGTATAGTTTTAGTTATTTTGGCGGGAAAGGGTGTTAAAAGGACAAAAAAAGGAATAGAGAAGTATTCGGAGGCCAAGTCCCTGTATAATTTTTTGGTATCCCAGGATGAACAGCTTAATTTTCAATCAAAAAATCAGATGTTTTTTGAAAAACTCCTGCCGTACGCGGCCGCTTTCGGAGTGGAGAAGGTTTGGGCCCAAAGATTTAAAGATATTACAATAGTAAAACCCGATTGGTACGAAGGAAATAATTTTACTACTACGGCTTTTGTCAGCAGTATGACCAGAAATATAGGCGGCTCTATGAAATCGGCTTACAGTTCGGGGATGTCTACTACGCGAAGTTCTACGGGCTTTTCTTCGGGATTTTCAGGCGGACATTCCGGAGGAGGTGGGGGTGGCGGAGGAGGCGGAAGCTGGTAAGTTTTGTAAGTTCTGCCCGAATTGTTTATAATATCTTAGCTTTTTCTTAGCTTTTTGCGACGGTAGTTCAGTTGGCAGAACGTCTCCTTGCCAAGGAGAAGGTCGCCGGTTCGAGTCCGGTCCGTCGCTCCATAGTTTATGCGACGGTAGTTCAGTGGTAGAATGTCTCCCTTCCAAGGAGAAGGTCGCCGGTTCGAGTCCGGTCCGTCGCTCCAAATGCCTTTTTCGTCCCTATACTTGCTTTCATGCCATATTTTTCACATAGTTTTTTTCCATGTTATGAAGTTTAATTTGATAATTTCCATTTTTTGAATCTATACTCTAGGGAAAATGATTTTAATGTATAATTTACGTATAAGGCGCTGGTATAGATCGGAATGGAAAGCGGCCTGGTAGCCAAGTGGTAAGGCAAGGGTCTGCAAAACCCTCATTCGCGGGTTCGATTCCCGCCCAGGCCTCCAAAAGCTGTAATTACTTAGGAAATATTGATAAAATGAGTTGTCTATTCTGAGTTCTTGAGGTTTAATTAGCTACTAAGATTTGTAAAACAACAGAAAAGATGGGAGTAGAGCATGGGAAGAGCATGAGGAAAGATTGTAAAAATCGTATTTTGACATGTTTTTGGATAAGTTGAGATAAGGGGCGGTAGCCAAGGCGGTCACGGCACCGGTCTGAAAAACCGGCTATGTGGGTTCGATTCCCACCCTCCCCACCAGGGTTTTTTGTTGTAGTAATAATTATGTCGGTATTTTGTATTTAGTTTGATTTTTTTTAACAAAATATGAAAAGGATCCAAATTTTTAAGGCGGTATCTTTGATTTTTACGGTAATGACAGTAATTATAGTTGCGCTCAAAATCAGCTCTTTTGAGTGTTGTAGCTGTCCCCCATCGGGATACAGATTAGATTTTGTTATTCGAGCTATATATTTGAATAGACATGTGGCTCCGTTTATAAATTGTTCTTGTATATTGTTAGGATGCGCCAAAGCTACGTATGTGATTCCTATAGAAACAATTTTCTTAGCATTTTTGTTTGGATTTTTAGGATTTAAAAAAGGTAAAGTAAATAAGTAAGCGAAGAGTTTTTGGGTGGTTAGCTCAGCCGGTTAGAGCATTCGGTTTACATCCGAAAGGTCATAGGTTCGAATCCTATACCACCCACCAAATTTTGTGGGGGAGCAACAATTTAGTTTTATAATCTTGATATATTCTTGGGGATCGTCTAATGGTAAGAACCGCCTCGCTTCGCTCGGGAACCTTGCGATTAGAATCTTTCGTTTTTAGCTTCTTTTATTTTTAAGTTTTTGACAATTTAGTTCTATAATCTTTTTATATCTTTGGGGGATCGTCTAATGGTAGGACGCCGGACTTTGGATCCGTTAATCGGGGTTCGACTCCCTGTCCCCCAGCCACGAAAACACTGACCTACTACCTACTTACGCGTGATTTAACAACTCAAAAGAGGTAAAATGTGAACATTAAATTAAGATTAAATCTTTATGGCAAAACAAACTACAGCCAATCTCGGCTTTGAACAGAAATTGTGGGCAGCAGCAGACAAATTACGGGGCCACATGGATCCTGCTGAATATAAACATGTGGTTCTGGGCCTCATCTTCCTAAAATATATCTCCGACTCTTTTGAAGAAACCTACCAATCAATCAAAAACGATCCCGATGCGTTTGAGGGCGAATGGGAGGATAAAGACGCCTACCAATCTCGCAATGTGTTTTGGGTACCAGAGATTGCCCGTTGGGAATATCTAAAGCAAAACGCCAAGAAGCCGGAAATCGGCAAGATTGTAGACGATGCGATGATCGCCATTGAAAAAGAAAACCCATCGTTAAAGGGTGTGTTGCCAAAACGCTATGCCCGTCCCGATCTTAATAAACAACGTTTGGGGGAAATTATCGACATTTTTAGCTCTCTTGGTTTGGGTGACGAACAAGCAAAGTCCAAAGATATTTTAGGCCGAGTGTATGAGTATTTTATCGGCAGATTTGCCAGCGCTGAGGGAAAGGGTGGCGGTGAATTCTACACGCCCGCATCGGTGGTAAAACTGCTTGTTTCCATGATCGAGCCATACAAGGGCCGAGTTTACGATCCGTGTTGTGGTAGTGGTGGCATGTTTGTGCAAAGTGAAAGATTCGTACAGGAACACGGAGGCAATGTGGGTGATATTTCAGTCTACGGGCAAGAAAGCAACCCGACGACCTGGAAATTGGCCAAGATGAATTTGGCCATTCGGGGTATTGAAAACAATTTAGGAGAATCGGAGGGTGACAGTTTCCATAACGATCTACACAAAGATTTGAAAGCCGACTATATCCTAGCTAATCCGCCATTTAACGATAGCGATTGGGGTGGTGAACGATTACGGGATGATGTGCGCTGGAAATATGGGGTACCGCCAATAGGTAATGCCAACTACGCTTGGATTCAGCATTTCATTCATCATTTATCTCCCACAGGAATTGCAGGTTTTGTTATGGCTAACGGAGCATTGTCATCCAACACATCCAACGAGGGCCAAATTAGGGAAAATTTGATAAAAGCGGGACTCGTTGACTGTATCGTAGCCCTCCCCGACAAATTGTTCTATACCACTCAAATCCCCGCCTCGCTTTGGTTTGTATCAAGAGACAGATACAACCACAAGTTCAGAGACAGACACGATGAAGTGTTATTCATTGATGCCCGCAAAATGGGGACAATGACAGATAGACGCCACAGAGAGCTAACGGAAGAAGATTTGAAAAAGATTGCCGATACCTACCATAGTTGGCGCAATAAAGACGGCAAGTACGAGGATGTTAAGGGATTTTGCAAAGCCGCCAAAATGGAAGAAGTAGAAAAGAACGGGTATGTATTAACCCCAGGGCGATATGTAGGTACAGATTTTGAGATGGAAGATGACGAGGAGTTTGAAGCCAAGATGAAAAGATTGACGGGAGAACTCTCCCAACAATTCAAAGAGTCAAAAGAATTAGAAATCAAGATTAAAGAAAACCTAAAAAAAGTTGGATTTGAGATATGAGTATTATCAAGACATTTACATTTATAGATGAAAGCGGAGCATTAAACCCTGTAAAGGATGGTAAAAGTTATTTTGGTATAGGAGCTTTTAAACACACAAAGCCCATCGAGTTACTTACAAAATTACATCCTGTGTATGAAGGTTTGGTTAATGAGTTAAAAAAAGATGAAACCAGAGTTGAGTTTAGTTTTAAGAGTACGACCGCAAAAAGCATTGGGTATGATTTAGCATTTCTCGATAAATTAGATGGCGATTATGATTGGGAGTTTAATTGCCTTTATTTTGATGCTAATGATAAAAATTTCATCAAACCAAGCAATCATGTTCAACGCTGGGAGAAGTACGTCTCATTTATCAAATTATTGATCAACAAAAACTTATGGCGAAGTGAAGAAACTGTAGTGATTGCCGATTATCAGAGGAAACCGAAAGACTCGAATAAAAAAATTGAATTCGTAGAACAAGATATTAAAAGTGTCCACAATATCCTTCAAACCGAATCTCACGGTGTATTGCCTGTTCAACTGGCAGATATGCTATTGGGTGGATATCTATATTCACTTAATCCTGACTCAGGAGACAAGGAGGGCAACAAGACTAGAATTGCCCAAAAAGTCTTAGATTTGCAACGCAAAGTTGGAAAAAATAAATTTAACTGCTGGGAAATTAACTGGAGCAAAAGCAGCAGGATCGAGAGGGTATAGATGCAATCTATGCCTCCCTGCCGGTAGGTAAACCTACCCGACACCTGCATAGATAGTATAACAGCCAGCTCGTTATTGTGTCAAATAAAACAGTATGAAAAAAGCAAGAACAAAGACGAATTTAACAAATATGGGTTTTGAGATATGAAAAAAGATCAACAGGCTGGGAAAATTGAGGGTGGGCAGGTTTTTATATTTAGTAAAGATATTAAAAACGATGGCCAAATAATATCTTCAGGAATTGGAGCAAAAACTCATATTGAAACCGAAACATACACGGGTAGAGGTTCTGTAGAAAGTCATGAAATGACTGTAAATGAGCAAAAATGGTTTAAGAAACATTTCAGAGAAATAGTAGTTGGTATCGTCTGTACGGTAGTTGGAGGTTTAATTCTTTACTACTTATTTGGAATTAAATGAAAAACACAAAATACAAACAAACAGAAATTGGTGAAATTCCTGAGGATTGGAGTCTTGAACTAATCGGACATTTACCCATTGGAATTGGCGATGGAAATTATTCATCGAAATACCCAAAAAAAGACGAGCTGTTAGATAAAGGGGTACCGTTTATATCTGGGAAAGACATTAAAGATGGGAGAATTGTTGAAGATGGGATCAGGTATATATCTGAAGCCCAACACAATACCTTATTAAAAGGCCACATTAAATACAGAGATGTGCTTCTAGTTACGAGGGCAGATATAGGAGTCGTTGGGTATGTTGACAAGAAATATGAAGGTTCAAATATCAACGCCCAATTGGTCTATTTACGTTCCGATGATAAATTACTGAACCCAGAGTATTTGTTTTATTTGCTTTCTTCAGGTGAGTATAAAAACGTCTTAAGAAGTTATTCTTCAGGCTCAGCTCAATCGCAACTACCAATCAAATCCCTCCTGAAAGTTCCAATAAAATTTCCACACCACAAACAACAACAACAAATTGCCTCGATTCTCTCCTCTCTTGACGACAAGATCGAATTAAATCGCAAGATGAATAAGACATTGGAGGAAATGGGCAAAGCATTGTTTAAGCGGTGGTTTGTGGATTTTGAGTTTCCTAATGAAAATGGCAAGCCATACAAATCAAGTGGCGGAGAGATGGTAGAGAGTGAGTTGGGAATGATACCAAAAGGGTGGGAGGTTGGAGTTCTAGATAATATAACCGAGATAAAAAACGGATTCGCATTTAAGAGCGAGGACTACACAGATAATGGCGTATTCCTGTTAAGGACAAGAAATTTTACTCAAAGTGGCTATGTTGTTAAGGACGAAGTTATATATTTACCAGAACCATTTTATGAAGAATATAGCAATTACCAACTGAGACAATTTGACGTGCTTCTTGTCATGGTTGGTGCCAGTGTGGGTAGTTTGGGTTTTGTGACTTCAAATGCACTTCCTGCTCTACAAAATCAAAATATGTGGAATTTCAGAGCTAGAGATCCAAAGAATCAACTCTACATAAAACTATTAGTGGAAAAACTTGTTAAACAAAACATTGGATCAGCTTCTGGAAGCGCTAGAGACTTTTTTAGAAAGGATTTCTTTAGAACCATTCGTTTTGTTTGTCCAAAAGTCCAAATCCTAAACACGT
>DAOPPB010000020.1:8187-9422 GCA_035358315.1 bacterium | reverse complement strand
AGACAGGAGAAATGCCTACAATAGTAAATCTGGTGGATTATCTGGATATGGTTATTGAAGCGGGAGAAAATCCGGCTCAGGCGGAAATTGAGGATATTGACACCATAAACCTTATGACTGTTCACGCCTCAAAAGGTTTGGAATTTCCTGTAGTCTTCATGGTTAATCTTGTTTCCGGAAGATTTCCGACAAGAAATCAGGGGGATATGATAGAAGTTCCGGAAGAATTAATCAAAGAAACTTTGCCAACCGGAAACGAACATATTCAGGAGGAAAGAAGACTTTTTTATGTCGGAATGACAAGAGCTCAAAAATATCTTTTCATGACATTGGGAAAAAATTACGGCGGAAAAAGAGATACAATTCCTAGCGGCTACCTCCAGGAAACAGGTCTGAAAATTCAGGAAATAAAAAGTACGGACAGAGAGAAAAAAGCCAGGCAATCAGGTTTGTTCGGAGTGGAAACAAAGTTTAGAGATCCGAAAATAATAAAAATAGAGGGAAAAGCGCCGGACTATTTGAGCTATTCACAGATAGACAACTATCTGATATGCCCCCTAAGATACAAATACTCCTACACGCTTAAAATACCGGTCCCCCCGAATCACGCTTTAAGCTTTGGAACAACTATCCACGAAACGTTAAAGGAATTTCACATCAGAAAAATGTTCGGAAAAGAAATGTCTCTTGATGAGTTGCTAAAAATATATGAAAAAAAGTGGATACCGTTGGGCTACAAAGATGAAAAACACAGAAAAGCCCAGTTTGAATACGGAAAAGAGGTTCTGAAAAAATATTACGAAGAAAACAGCAGTCTAAAGTTCAAACACCTGGGATTAGAAAAAAACTTCGTTCTTGATATAGACGGCACAAAGCTTCGCGGAAAAATAGACAGGATAGACCAACTTCCCGATGGAAAAATAGAAATAATAGACTACAAAACGGGAAATACTAAAACCCAAAAAGAGGTTGATGATGACGTTCAGATGACTATTTACACTATGGCCGCAACCGAAGCTTTAAAAATAAAACCGGATATCTTAAGTCTTTACTATGTTGAGTCTGGAACAAAGTTGTCTACGAAGAGGACTAAAAAGCAGGTAGACGCAGAGAAAAAAATTATAAAAGAAGTTGCCGAAGGGATTAAAGAAGGTAATTTTGAACCAAAGCCCGGGCGCGACTGCGAATGGTGCGATTACAAAGAAATCTGTCCTTTCGCCGAAAGGAGATAAGGA
>DAOPPB010000020.1:0-8087 GCA_035358315.1 bacterium | reverse complement strand
TAAGGAGAGAGAATCAGATTCCGTAAGTTTTGGAAAATTTCACAAAAACCAAAGATCTAAAAAAACCGGATTTTAGTCTTAACTTAAATCCGGATAAGTCATAAAGACAGCTCAGAGAACTTGGATAAAAATCTGAAAAACGGATTAAAGTATTTAATATAAGGATAGGGAAACTCTATCCTCTCTCCCCCGAACTTTTCCTTAAAAAGAGAAAAACCTCCCCAATTTTTTGTAACGTGTTCAAATCTTGAATCATATATACCTTCCAAATCCAATAATTTATAGCCCAAACCCTTAAAATACAAAATTGACTTCCACAAAAGTTCATACCCAGCTTCAGTTTTTAGCCCAATGTCTGAAGTGCCGGCGGTGGAGTACAGAACCATGTCATTATGACAAAGAAAGAACTTCCCCCCTAAAAGATTCCCGTCCTGATCAAAAGATAACGCCAGATGGGAATCCTTTCCAAAAACTTTAACCTTAACCTTGAGGTCTCCTATCGGCAGGGTGTAGAAATGCTTTCTTCTTCCAGTGGCACGGACTATTTCAAAATATAAATTTAATTTTTCCTCGGGGGGATTTTGATAAAATCTTGTAATTGTCCCCATCTTTTCGGCCTTTCTTATAGAATACCTTCCGCTGCGTGAAATGTTTTTCCAAAGCTCTTCTTCGGATTTTGTGAGGTCAATATAACTTGTGGAAGGAGGGGTCAGGGGCTCGTCGCTCGGTTTGTATCCTCTTTTTTCCAAAACGGAAACATCCTGCCCGATAAAGGGCTCTATTTTTATGAAAATGGGCCTACAACTTTTACAAAACTTCTCTATCTCCTCAATATCAGCATCCGTTATAAACGAGGGTTTCTGAATTTTTACCACGCCTCCCAAAAATGTTTTTCTGTAGTAAATGTTAACTCCGCTACTTGTTCTATGAGACTTCCAACCCAGTGTTTCAAGATATTGTGCCCATTTATCACTTTGTCTTATATCGGTTTCCGGTTTCATTTCAGAATATTCAGAAGTTTCCACCTTACATCATTTGCAACGGTGAACATTTTATAAACAGGTTCGTTTATCACAAAGTCATAAGAATTTATGTAGGTTACATGTTTGGCCCCGAACTTTTGTTTGAAAACCGAAAATCCGTAATATTGATCACTTTTATTACTCATATCCTCTGCCGCTCCCCACATATCAAATAATTCGCATCCCATCTTTTTTCCAAATTTAATGGCTTCCCAACCCAAAAGACAGCTTGACTGAAGATTTTTATCTCTTTCGGTGGAGCCGCCATAAGGGTAATATAAAACTTTCTCGTAAGTTAGAAGCATCCAGGCCGAAAGCGGCTCCCCCTCATGTTCGGCTATTAAAAGAAACGAAGAATTTTCTTCTCTGAAAGTTTTCCAGACTTTTTCCAGATAATTTTTTGAACGGCCGAAAAACCTTTGCCTCTTAGCTGTCTCTGCGTAAAGGTCATAAAAAATATCAAAATCCGGATCGTCTGTGCTTTCTCTTACCGTAACTCCCCTTCTTTGAGCTAAACCTATATTGTATCTATGCTTCCTGTGCATTCCTGCCAAAAGTTCTTCCTCGCTTTTTGTTAAATCCAACAAAAAATTCCCTTTTGCAAACTCCTCCCGGCGTGATCTGACACACCTTTTTTTCAGTATTTCTTCAGCTTTTTCAGCGTTTTCATCATCTTTTGTAACATTAGGAACATCAAAATGAACAGCAACGCAGTTGTTCTCTTTCAAAGATTTTTCCAGCGCTTCAAAATCAATGTCAAAAGGGTTTACCCGGGCGCAATAACCGTAATAATAATTTGAAAACGGTATTTTATGTTTTGTATAGAGAATTTTTCCTACTCTTACAGCCGAAGTGCCGTAATCGTTTTTAAATTTCTCCCAAAGCCCGGACTGAAGAACATGAGTTTTCATATTTTCAGTATATCATTGACTATTGACATCAGATAGGCTATTTTATGAGGCACAATTGAATATCGTCCAAAAAGGGACGGGATCAAAAAGAGTACATAGTCCGAAAACATTAAAATTCCTCGGGCTAAAAAGAAGGCCCGCGCAGATTAAAAAATTAATTTGAACGGGCCTTGATCTAAAACTTTCCGAACTCGTGTTTAAACTTTCCCTGTATTTTGTCTATGTAGTTCTTCTTGTCTTTTAGATAATAAGTAGCCGCTCTAAGATTTTTTATTATCATGTTCAATCTCCCCTCTTTATCAAAACGCCTGACCGACACATGAATCTTAGGGTTTTTCAACAAAGCGTAGGTAAATCCGCTTTCGTGCAATCTCTTTGCAAGGTCAAAATCCTCTCCGAAGCTTACATTTTCCCTAAAACCACCTATTTTCTCAAATGAACTTTTTCTGACACAAATAAAGACCCCGACTGCCCCCGGGGTTTTCTTCTTTATCAGCTCAAGCATAAAAATATTCATGAAAAGATAGATAAATTCGTCAATCGGCTTGTCGGATATCGGTTTGTTCCATGTAGTTAAGATATCAATGCTCTCTTTTTCCAGATAGCTGTTTATTTTCTCCAAGAAATCCTTTTCTATCATCACATCGGCGTCAAAAAAGACAATATATTCTCCTTTTGCCGATTTCGCCGCGTAATTCCTCTGAAAAGAAACTCCTCTTTTCGGAGATTCCAAAAAGGTGAGAGGAAACTTGCCGGAAAATTTCATTACTTCTTTTTTTGTGTTGTCAGAAGAATTACCGTCGGAAACAATAACTTCAAAGTCCCTGAAAGTCTGTTTTTCCAGGCATCCAAGTATTCCACCGACATATTTTTCTTCGTTTAATGTAGGTATGCAGATGCTAAATCTCATTTAAAGTTTTAAAAAAATTAAGCCACTCTTCCGCGTTTAAATTTTGAGGACGCAGATGCGGATCAATTTTACCCTTTTCCAACTCTTCTTTCTTAAAAACTTTATTAAGCATTTTTCTGGGATTTGAATAGGCCTTGTGCAAGAAACCCTCGTATTTTTTAATAAAATCCGGCGGGGAACCTGCATTATCAAAAAAGACTCCTTCCTCCCTGCGAACTAACTTCAGAATTCCACCGTCAACTTCAGGCTCGGGATTGAACTTTTTGCTCGGAACTTTACCCAAATATTGAACACCAAAAAATGTCTGAACAAACGAGGACAGATAAGAAGAATCGGGTGCCGTGTTTTTTATTTTTTCGGCAACTTCTTTTTGAACAAGCAAAACCGCAGTTTTTGGCCTTTTTTCCATTTTTATAATCTGGTGAATTATCGGAGATGTTATGTAATACGGAATTGAGCCGATTATTTTCACATCTTCATGAGAAGACACCCGGGAAGAATTACCGGAAGAAATCAGTGAAGAAAATTGCGGAAGCCACTTAAGAATGTCCGCATTGTAAAACTCTAACTCCCGTTCTTCAGAAAACCTATCTAAAAGCCCATCATATAGTTTTCTATCTACCTCCACTGCATAAATTTTCACATTTTTATCTTTTGACTCTTTTAATAAAGCTTCCGTTAGAACACCAAAGCCCGGGCCTATTTCTATTATTTCGTCGCCGTTTTCAATCTCCAGCGCAGATACCATCTGATTTGCAACCGATCTGTCCGTAAGGAAGTTCTGTCCTAAATACTTATGGGGCTTAAACATGTCTATATTTTACCAAACATAACCGACCTTTTATTTTCATCTTTTCTATAACTCTTCGCCTATCGTTATGTCCTTGCGTGTGTATATTTTGCAAAAAATACCTTACCCCACCTCTAAAACCCGTGTGTAAGGGTTAAAACGAAAATAATTCGTCTTATGTTAATATATTGATATGAAGAAGAAAAGGGTTGTTATAATATGCGTTATTGCTATTGTGATTTTGGTTGTGTCAGCCATTGTCTTAATAATCAATGATAAAAGGAAAAATCAGGAATCCATAAATGCGCAGACCCGGGAAAAGATGCAAACCGTACAGCAGGAGGAAAAAACAAATAAAAACCAATCCGAAGAAGAAAGTGTCGTGTATTGCACCCAAGAGGTAAGACAATGTCCCGATGGAAGCTATGTAGGAAGAGTTCCTCCAGACTGTAATTTTTCTCTATGCCCGGATTTTAACTACCGTTAAAAAACTATTTACATACCAGGAAGAACGTGCCACCATTAACAATAAATAAGTTAATTTTCAAAAATGGCTCTGCCTAAGGGTGAAAAACTAAAAATAATGTTCAAGAAGAAATCCGCTCCTTTTTTTTCCGCTTTAATCTTGTCTTCATTAATATTCACACTTTTTACCCTTACCACAAAGAATGAAGAAATAAAATTACCCATTTTTTCAAAAGCCCTAACCAAAGAAGCCGGAAATTCAAGTTCCACAATAAAATATGAAAAAACTACCAAACCGGAATATGTTGAAGGACAAATCTTAGTTAAATACAAAGAAGATAAGGTTTCTATCAAAAATACAAATGGGGAGAAGGAAGCGGAAAAAGTAATAAGATCAAAAAGCTTGGAAAGAATAAAATCCATCAAAACAATGAACATTGATCTTGTAAAGATAAATGATGGCTCGAGTGTAGAGAAAAAAATAGAAGAATTAAAAAAAGATGACAGTGTTGAGTACGCAGAACCGAATTACATATATCATTTAATGTACATGCCGAACGATACTTCATATAATGTTCAATGGGCGCTTGAAAACACGGGACAAACGATAGAAGGAACTGCAGGAACCGAGGATGCAGATATGGATGTATCGGAAATGTGGAATGTGGAAACAGATCACAGTGAAGATATTATTGTTGCCGTAATTGATTCAGGGGTAGCCTTAAACCATCCCGATATAAGCAGTAACCTTATAACCGGACATGATGCTCTAACTGACGGCGAGGATCAACCGTATGATGACAATGGACATGGAACTCATGTATCAGGAGTAATTGCGGCACTTGTCAACAACAATCTTGGGATAAGCGGAATAAGCAGAAGAAATAATGTAAAGGTAATGCCTATAAGGGCCGGTGGAAGTAATGGATCTCTTTTATTGTCCGACATAATAGAGGCCATAAATTATGCCACGGGAAACCATGCGGACATACTAAGCTTAAGCTTCGGAGGAACGTACTACTCACAAAGTGAGTACGATGCACTTGCTGCTTTTCCGGGATTGATAGTCGCCGCCGCAGGAAATGAAGGCGTTGACAATGACTACATCCCATCTTACCCCGCATCGTTTAATCTGCCTAATATAATATCTGTTGCTGCTACAGATCAAAATGACGGATTAGCAGATTTTTCAAATTATGGAGCAACATCGGTTGACGTGGGAGCGCCGGGAGTTAATATTTACAGCTTAGAGGGATACAGAGCATTTTTCGAAGATTTTGAGAGCGTAGTGCCACCGGCACTAGTAGGATCAAAATTCGTGTCCGGTGGGACCGGAAATAACTGGGGTACACAGGATATCGAAGAATTTGACATCGCTGTGCTGGGTACTGCTATTGTCTGGTCCGATTTAACCAAACCGTACACTTCAAACGCCGACTCTTATTTAACATCAACTTCCATAAACATCAATTCCACCTCGGAATCCTACCTACAGTTTTATTATGATTGTGATTTGCCATCAATCACAGGTCCCTCAACAGACTACGTAGGATTTGAGGTTTACGATGGTAGCAGTTGGACAGAGCTTGAAAAAATCAATCATAGCGATGGGGGGGGAAGCGACATATGACGTCACACCATACAAAAGTTCCAACTTTGCAATCAGATTCCATTGGCATACGGATGATACCGATAATGATTACAACGGGTGCTTTATTGACAATATAAAAATAATTGATGCGTCATCTTCTCAAGGGTCCTATCAATACATGAGCGGAACCTCTATGGCTACGCCATATACCGCAGCGGTAGCGGCAATGGTTTGGGGGCGCAAACCTACTTTAACGGTGGCACAGCTGAAGGAGAAAATACTTAGCACGGGAGAATCACTTTCAAGTTTAAGTGGAAAAACAGTAAGTGGAAAAAGAATTAATGCTAATAACGCTTATCTGTCTGTTATCCCGCCCGTACTATCAGAAGTATCTCCTATAGGAACCACAACGGATACAACACCCGACTACACATTTTCAAGCACTGAAGCGGGAACCATATCTTACGGTGGCTCATGCACAAGCTCCACCACAACAGCTACGGCAGGGTCCAACACAATAACATTCGCGGAATTAAATTATGGAACTTATTCTAACTGCACTATTACCGTTACCGACAGTGATCTTAATACAAGCAATCCTCTCCATGTCTCAGAATTTACAATTCAAGAAACTCCTGATACAACACCTCCGGAATTGTCCGAAGTTGTTGCTATACCAACACCAACAGCAGATACAACCCCAACATATCTTTTTACTACCAACGAAAGCGGAACCATATCTTATGGAGGTTCCTGCTCCGGTTCTGATGGAACGGCAAATAAGGGGCTCAACTATGTAACATTTAGCACATTAGCCGTAGGAACTTATTCTGACTGCACTATTACCGTTACAGACGTTTCGGAAAACGCCAGCGAACCGTTATCCATAACAACCTTTGAGATAGTCGCTCCGGAGAACGATGATAAAGGACCCGCTCTATACGAATTGGAAGAAATAGGTAGCACAAACGACCAAACACCAACCTATACATTTTACTCTTCGGATGAGGGAGATATTATATACGAAAGTGCCTGTTCTTCAGATACTAAGTCTGCTACGGAGGGATTTAACGAAATCACTTTCAATGAACTCGAACCCGGAACTTATTCCGATTGCACTATCACAATAGAAGAAACACAAGGAAATCACTCTACTCTAAATATCAGCAGTTTTACCATACTTGGATCGGGAGAAAATCCAAATCCGCCAGAAGAAAATCCTGAAGAACCGGCATCGTCAAAATCTAAGGTATTCCACCCCGACAGGAGGTGCCACTGGAAAAAGCCCGAACACCCGACATGGATAAAATTGGAACCTAAGACAGAAAACGGAGTATCGGGAATGTATCTTACATGGACACAGTATAATGCAGATAAGGTAACCATAAAGATAGATGACGGAACAGGGAATTACCCATGGAAGATATCCGGCACACTAAACGACGGTCATGAATTTCTGCCAAATGTATCTTCATGGCAAAACATAATGATAAAACCTACCAATCACTGTAGGGAAGGAGAATATTCCATTCCCGTAAATTACCTCTCGTATCCAAACGGGTGGTATGGTCAAGGACCTTCCCAACAAACTTCTTTGTCAAACAATGTACTCGGGTACTCATCCGTATCATCAGCAAATGGGAATGTTCTTGCCGCATCATCCACCACAAACGAATCATCAAATCAACAGGAAGAAACCCCGATGGTTCCCGATACCGGAAACAATGATATTCTATATATCTTTTTATCTTCTTTAATAATTTCTCTTGCAATATATCTCACTTCCACAGGCAAACTAAGATCCTTAGCTCTAAGGGATTTTGAGAGAAAATCTATAGATATGGGAAAAAACACGGAAAAGGCAAAAACAACAAGAAGATAAGAAGATAAAAAAGATCTAATCCTGCTCCCCACCCATATTCTCTACTCGTATCACCTTACTCCCACTTAAAATATCCTCTGTCAAAATCCAAATCGTCCAAAAAATCCTCTTCTTTTTTCTTTTTTCCAAAATAATTATTAAAACCCAAACCCCGAAACTCCATTAGTTCTTCCGGAATTTCGGATAAAAATCGGCTCGGAAGGTTTTGCTGAATATTTCCGAAATACAGGCGGGATCGGGCGTTTGTCATATAGATTTTTTCCTTTGCTCTTGTCATGGCAACATAACAAAGCCGCCTCTCCTCCTCAAGCTCGTCTTCACTTCCCAAAGAATTGGAGTGCGGGAAAAGGCCTTCTTCCATTCCGATGATAAAAACAATGGGAAATTCCAAACCTTTTGAAGAATGAGCGGTCATAAGAGTTACACAATTTGATTCGGAAGAACCACGGGGCCTATCGGTATCCTCAATTAAAGAGACGCTTTCCAAGAACTCCCCTAAATCAACAAAAATTGACG
>DAOPPB010000019.1:0-10101 GCA_035358315.1 bacterium | reverse complement strand
AAGGATACTTAGTTTGCCTAATTTTTTAATTTTCGCTGGTGTGCTGTTTTTGCTTTTATCTTTTGGACCGTTAATTTTTCAGGAAATATGGTACTTCATAAAAGATATGAAAAACCAGGAATATTCAGTCGAGACTGGTGGAAATGAAACTCAGAAAAGTGTCTTTGCAGGTTTATTAACCAGTACCCCTGTAAAGATGAAGCCTGTAAATGAGGATTTTTCAATAGTTATAGAAAAAATCGGAGTAAACGCTCCGATAGTAGCTGATGTATCAGTGACGGACGAAAAGGCTTACAGGGAGGCTTTAAAAAAAGGTGTGGCTCATGCTATATCATCGGATTATCCAACTACAGCCCCGAGCAATGTGTATCTTTTTGCCCATGCCTCTTTGAATTTTTGGGACCTGGGGAAATATGCAACGGTATTTAATCTGCTTAGAAAATTGGAATTAAAAGATAAAATTAATATTTTCTACAAGGGTGATAGATATGTATATGAAGTGGTGAATAAAGAAGTGGTAAAAGGTTGGAACACAAATTCCATTACCCGTTCGGTAATAGAGCCTATTTTGACGCTTCAAACATGCGACCCTCCCGGTACTACCATAAATAGATTTGTAGTTACGGCTAAACTTGTAGAGAAGATAGAGAAGAATTGAGAAAAGGATCAGATGTTTTACTATCTTATGCTTACGGTATATAAATCAGTCTGATCCCCCGATTTAAAAGAAGTTAATATAATTATTTTATCTCCTCCAGGCGTACTGAATGCTCTATCGGAATACAAAGTGTTATTGTATATTTCGGCCTTGTTGCTTCCGTCAATTCTTATTAAGCTTATTATTCCTTTTTTCTCTTTTTCAACGTCTCCCTCTACCAGAATTAAATGAAAACTATCTGTATACCAACTTATCTTTGGCTGGGGAGAGTCTATATCTGTAGTCATTACTAAAGATTCTGTTTTTTCTCCCACTGGCAATGGCACTTCAAAATTGTAGACCCGATACTCCAGTTTATTCCCATTTTGTTTTGTGTAGAGGAATTTTTTCTCATCAGGTGCCCAAAAAGCCTCATCGGAAAGTGCTACCTTGATGATCTCCTCGGGGATTTTTGTTAGTGAATTATTTATAGTTAATTCTCTTTTTTCCTTTTGTTTATCTCCCCATTCCTTTAAGATATCCTCGTATTTTAGTGTCGTTTGTGCAGTTTTACTGTCTAAATCAACCAGGTAATAGACATCATTTTTTCCTCTCACTAAAAGGTTTTTTTCATCGGGAGACCATATTATTTCCTCGCCTTCGGAATATAATGTGTATTTCGTGTCTTCCACCGCAATAGTAGGATTTGTCCTGAAAAGGCCTATGTTTACACCTGTTAGTGGTATAACCCAGATACCGGGTTTTTCCGTATCAAACGAAAAATAAGCCAGTTTCGAAAGCGAGGCCGATATACTCGGAGCCCTTGCCCCCGTATTTGTCAGTGGTTCCAACTTTGGGCTTTGGGAAACGAGAACAGCTGTAATATCGGTTACGAGTTGTTCATATACTTCTATATCCTTCTCCCATTCCAAAAATCCCTTTTTTACCACTTTTAAATTGTGTTTTCCCGGTGCCACACTAGCTATAGTGTCATCGGTCGCTGTTACTAATACGCCGTCTACATATACACTTGCTCTATCCGGAATTGACTTCACACCTATCATCCCTGTCTTTTCCACATCTATAGATCCCTTTTCTTCGTTTTTTTGCATTCTATAACCAGAGGTGTAGAGGTATAAAAGTGTGGTTACGCCGACTAAAATAACAAAAGTCAGCAGAGTTTCCAAGTAACCGAGCTTTTTGAACTGGAATTTATTTTTGTGGTTTTCCTTTGTTGACATAACAGTGTAGATTTTACCATATTTTAAGATGTAGTTTACATAACAAAACAGGTACACAATTTGTGTTTTAGTATTGTATTTCCCTGTGGTTTTTTATTATTTATTTTTATTATTAGGGTATAATTATGAGCATGGAATCAAGAAAAATATTGGGTGTGAGAGTTGACTTCGGCCTTAGCGTAGAAGAAGTTCTTAATATGATAGAAAGTAATTTTCTAACGGATAAGAAAAACCATATCATTTGTACTACAAATCCCGAGTTTATTATGGATGCCCAAAAAGACGAGGAATTTAAGGAGATAATCAACAAATCCTCGTTGTCCGTCCCGGACGGTATTGGTGTTATATTTGCCAAGAAATTTTTAGACAAAGTGGAAAAATTAAATAGGAAAAACATATTTTTTCCCATCATTGCGTTTTTTAGTGGTATTTTACTAGGTTTTCACGGACGGAGTTTTAGGGAAGAAAGGGTATCAGGTGTTGATCTGGTTGACGCAATTTGTAAATTGTCATCTGAGAGGGGGTATAGTATTTTTTTCCTTGGGGGAAGGGGGAGAAAAGCTGTTAGCAAAATGTATATCGGTAATGATAAGCGCGGGAATGAATTGGACGTATCAACTCAAGCGGCGGAGATAATGAGAAAGAAATACCCGGGTGTTAATATTATCGGGGCTACTTCCAAATACAATAGAGGTTCTGAAGATGATGAAAAAACTGTTAATTTCATAAAAAATGTAATGGAAGAAAAGGGGGTAAAAAGAGTAGATTTTCTATTTGTTGCATATAATCATAACTACCAGGAAAAATGGATAATGAGAAATAAGGATAAAATACCTGCCAAAATTTCTATTGGATGTGGTGGAGCGTTTGATTTTATTGTCGGAAATTGCAGTCTTCCTACCGACTTTTACGTTAAAAATAATCTAGAGTGGTTATATAGACTTATTAAACAACCTTGGCGTTTTAAACGAGTTATTAAAGCCTTTCCATTGTTTCCTATTAAGTTATTTCTTTCTACAATGACATTAAGTAATAATGATTGTAAATAAATATTATACTATGAAGATTAGTATAATGGTCATTTATTGACATATAGAGTGTAAGGTGTTTTCATTAGCTCATGATAAAACTTGAAAATAAACTCTATAGTTCCACCGAAGTAGCCGAAATTTTAGGAGTAAGCCTGCGATCAGTTTACAGGTATTTAGAGGAGGGTAAACTTCACGCTGAAGTTAAGACTGCTACGGGACGTCATAGGTTTACAAGACAAAATATCGTGGATTTTTTGTACCCGTCCGGAATACCAGAGGAAGAATCATTATCAGAGCAAAGTGCCGCCTCTGTTTCTTCTCCTCAACCAAGAGGAGCTTCTTTTGTATCGGCTCAAGCTTCGACGATTACAGCAGAGGATAAAAAAGAGCCTGTTATGCAACCCGATGAACGTGCTGAGGAAAGCCCTCTTGCTTCCAAACCGGAACCTACCATGAGAGTAGAAAGTCAGAAAGTTGAAGAAAAAGCAGAGGAGAAAGAGGACGAGCAGGTGGATTGGCTGGCAAAATTCAGAGAAGCAGCCAAAAAATTTGAGGAGGACACCGAACAATTTTCTGACTTGAGTACTGCAGGTAAGGTTGCCGAGGAAGAAAAAGCTCCAAAAGAGGAGATGTTTTATTATAGAAGCAGATTAGGAGGGTTAAAGGATATCGCTCAAAATATAGACAGAACATCTAGGAATTCAGGATTGGATTACGCCTTTACTCTGAATGCAGGGCTTTCTTTATATAGGCCGATTAGCCCGTTTTCCTTACTCCATGTTTACATAAGGCCTAAGGACAAGGATTTCTTTGAGAGAATATTGGCTTTGGTTCCTTCTGATGAGTCTAGCGCTCAGCTTTGTATAATTACATCGGATGAGGATGATCTTTATGCGGGTGCAGATGAGATGCATGGGTTGAGAGTGGTAAATAAAAAGAGACTTCTTCAGGATATAACTAAAATGAAAGATGATTTAGTGAAAGAAGCGGAAAATATACTCGTGTAGCGGGTAATGTGACGAGTAAATGTACCCAGTAGTTTTATAATTCTCATAAACTGCTTGTCCATATAGTCTGGAGAATAATTACTAATTCAAAGACTAATCCAAAAAAGAAATTTAGATCATTTGTTATCATTTGACAGGTTTATAGTATTTTGTTATAATCTTGCCATTCTTACAGAAGAACCCTATCCGGGGGAGACACCAAGGTTTGTTATGCCGTGGGCAGGGGTATAACAAATCGTCTCCTTCGGTTAGGGTTCTTTTCGTTTCCATGGTTTTTAATTTTTCACTTTTAATTTTTCGTTTTTACTTAGTCTTTAATTAGGTTTCTGTCGGTATTTTCATTGCCCCGTATTTTTGCAACTCTATTACCAATTTTTATTTGTTTTCTGTATCATATTTAGGTACAAGGATATTTGGTTTCTTTGGGAATTTGCTTTACAAATTTGCTTTTTTCGTGGATAATCACGTCTGTGAAAGAACTGGGGCTATTAATCGATTTTTACCAACCTCTGATTCACGAAGAAAGTATATTAAAAAAAATAATCTCCGATCTTCATTCTCCCGTAGTTAGACTTTTAAAAATATATAAGGAATTGCCGGTTTCTATAAACATTCCATTAAGTACATTGGAGTTGTGGGATAATTTTGGTTTTAAATCGCTGACTTCCGACATAAAAGACCTTTATCAAAATGAAAGCCATGATGGAAGAATAGAAATACTTGGTTCTTCTCCGTACGGAATGCCTCTTGTAAATCTCCCGGAAAGTATTATTGAATCCCAAATTATATTAAATGAATATGGTCTTAGTTATTATCTTGGGTCTTCCCAAGGATTTGAAGGAGAGCCTTCTTTGGTATTAAGAGATGTTAGGGGATTTGTTTCTCCTTTTTCTTTAGTTAATAATTCTGTCATAAAAATTCTTAGTGAATTTGGGTATGAGTGGGTTGAAGTGTCCGGGGATGGGGAAGAATGCGGCATATTTAATGTGGAAGTAGATAATCACAAAATTAGCATAGTAAGGACCTTTAATATTGATGATATAAATTCCATTACTAGTTTAGATAGTTTTAAGGAGAAGAAAAATAGCCCTTTTCTTGTTAAATTATCTTTGTCCGGATTACACAAAAATCAAGATTTTTTTAAAGCCGATTACAGGGACATAGTAAACAGAGTTGAACTGTTTTTAAATGACCTGTTTAGATTTAATTTTGTCTTTAAATCTTTAAGCACTATTGTTGAAAGCATTGGAAACAACAGAGATGGAAATAAATATTACGGAACAGAGGAGAAGGAAAAGACAGATTCCGGAAGAGAAGTTTTAGATAATTTCATTGTATCTATGTGTAATTATATTTCGGAGAAATTTGGTGATTATACGTATGTCATGGATAAGGATAATTTGTCGGTCAATAAAATTTGGGATTTCAGAGATATTTCAAGAATCAATGATCAACAATTACGTTATTATTTGTCATCAATGATAGCATTGAATAAAATTTCATACATTATTTACTCTGAGTATGAAAATATGCGCGAAGGAAGTGGGCTCAAAATAGGTAATAATGTTTTAAATATTGTCAAAGTGAGGGAAGTTGAGATAGAGGAGATTTTATCAAACGTTGAGGACATCGAAGTTGGGGGGAAGTTTAAAGAATTACTACGCAAGAATTCATAAATGCCTCTTAGTGTTGGTCACTTGTTGTTTGGCCGTGATATTTGGCGGGGTAAATTGATTTTTGGTTGCATATTTTTGAATTATTTTAAATACATGTTCGTCTGATTTAAGTTATTAGTTGGTTTTTTGTCGGTATTTTTTGTTAGCGTCTTTTACAGGTAGTCACAGGCAGTCACAGACGCCTGTAATTATCAAGGAAGCTATTAAAAATTAATCTCGGTTTTTATGTTTTACTTTCCCATTTGATGATATATTATGAAGGGATTATTTTATTGCTAACAAAACATTTATCGGTATTTATCAAACGTATATATTGAGTGATAATTTGGTTTTGAACTGGTCCACTTCTACTAACGCTCTATACCCTCCAGGAGATAAGAAAAAGAACCAAAGAAGGCCCGCCTTACGGCGGGCCTTCCTTTACACTTTACTCTATAAATGCACTTTTAATTATTTGGTTGAATTATTCTTTAATTCAGCTCAACTTTAGCTCCGGCTTCTTCTAATTTCTTTTTTGCTTCCTGAGCATCATCCTTTTTTGCTCCTTCTAATACTGCTTTCGGCGCCGATTCTACCAGTGTCTTTGCTTCTACAAGTCCTAAGGAAGAGTTTATTTCCCTGACGGCCTTTATTACTCCTATTTTGTTTGCTCCGGCGTCGGTCAAAATTACGTCAAATTCCGTTTTTTCTTCCGCCGGCTCGGCAGTTGCAGAACCGTTTCCGTTACCTCCGGCAAATCCTGCAACCATCACCGGTGCAGAAGCGCTAACTCCGAATTTTTCTTCTAACGCTTTTACAAGGTCATTCAACTCCAACACGGTCATTTTTTCTACCATTTCCATTATTTTCTTTCCATTTTCGCTTAATTTTACATCCGATTTTTTTTCTTCTGACATTAGTTAGCACCCCCTTCCGCTTGGTTAGAACCTTCAGCCTTCTTATTTGCAATTGCACTGACAGCGAACACAAGTTTGTTTTGTATTCCTCCAAGCGCATACACAAATTTAGACACGGGAGATCCCAAACTTCCTACAAATCTTCCCAGCAATTCTTCTTTGGACGGTATGTCTTTTAATTCCTCCACTTCAATTGCGTTTTTGTAGTTTCCCTCTATTAAAGCCGATTTCGTTTTCGGTAGCTCATATTTTTTTGCAAAGTCGTATATTATTTTTATAGGTTTTATCGGATCCGAGAAGGAGAATATTGCCATTGTAGGACCTTTTAGGTCGTTCTCGATTTCCTTCTTTATTTCTTTTTCGCCAAAATCTTCCGAAGCTTTTTTAATTAGGGTGTTTTTGGCTACAATTACTACTGCGTCATTTTCTTTCATTTTTTGTCTAAATTCGTTTATGTTCTCGGCGCTTAAGCCCAGATAATCAACAAATATTACAGATTTTGCTTTTTCAAGATTTTCCTTTATTTCTTTTACTATGTTTATATTTTTTTCTTTTGGCATTTTAATTACAAAAAATAAAAACCCACCAAAGACGTGAGTTTTCTTATCTGATGGAGGTCTCCATCAGCGTATGCCTCGGCAAGATTTTGATTCGCTTTTAGATGCGAAACTTGCTGTCTTTGGTACGAGAATAGTTTACAGATTTAGTTCTCTATGTCAATAGGAAAATGAGATAAAAAAGGATTATATAGGCATAAAAAGAGGCATAAAAGGCGGGCGCAAGATAAGATTGGGTTTGAAGTGACACACCAAAAGGCTTTAATTGAGAAAATCAGGCTAAAAGTTAGTTTTGGTGTGTTTCTCCTGTATTGTCATAGTTTTGGCCGATTATGTTATTCTTAAGGATAAACCACGATACCTGTAAATCTGATCCTTCCGGCTCTTTAAGGGTAATTTCAAACTTACCATCTTCCAGGTATTTACTTCCTATTGCGACAGGTCTTTCCGGTGTTACCATTATTAGTGAATTATCGGTTACAGCTGTTGTAGTTATTGTTATTGAGGTCTCTCCTTGGGGTATTGTGGCTTTTCCTGCGGATGCAGATGCAACCTCAGGTGAATCTATGACAATTTGTTTAGTTTGGACATCCTGGGCTTTTACCGTGCCACTGACTTCAATAGATCCGTCTAGTTTCATCATCCCATTGGGTTCTATTACTAATTTTCCATTAAACACATCCAAGTTACCAGAAAGTGTTCTTTGAAGATAAAGTGTTTGGTCGGATGTTTCAGTGCATTCTTCATTGGTTTCACCGGTTTCAGGATTGTAGCAAGGTATTCCAAGAACATTTATGGAATTTTCAATTGTATCTATTTTTATCATCCCTGCCTGAATATTTCCGGTAACTGTGAGATCTGATGTTGTGGTTTTTCCTAACACGCTAAGATTTGCTGCCATATTAACGTCCGAGTCGATTGAAAGGTAATTTCTACCATCCTCATCGGTATGTGATACCATTCCGAGTGTTGTAAGGAGTGTCTTGAATTCTTCAAACATTTGTTGCATTTGAGCCATAATACCAGTGGCATTTTCCTCGGGTGACACGGATTCCGTTGATTCCGTAGATTCTTCGATATCCACATCCGTTAGCATTTCCTGAACTGCATTAATATCATACCAACCCGGGTTAACGTAAATTTTTATTTTTCCTACTATAGTTGGGTCTTCCTCTGTATAAATTTCCATTGCGTGCCCAATAATATTTCCGGATTTAATAGCCTTGACTGCCACACCAGGCATGTCAGATGTTGTCAAAGGATCACCAAGAGAAATGGAACCGTTTTCTGTTGATACCTTTGTATAAATTTGTCCGGAAATACCTACTATGACGTTTGTTCCTTTGTAATTTTCATCACAATTTTCGTCATCTATATCACATATAGGTCCGTTTCCGATAAATCCGGCCGCATCGGATATAACGCCTATGGCTTTTTCAGGGCTGACTGCTTTTTTTACGCCCTGAGATTTTATTTTGGATATACTTACGATATCTCCGGGCTCAGGTTTGTTGTCTATGTCCTCTGCTAGGAAATATTCGGCATAATCTGCTCCGGTTGTTTCATAAGTAACAGCTGCTCCATTTCCTACAATTCTTCCGGCTACGGTACTGCCACTGTACGCAAAACCTATGTAAACATTTCCGGTTCCTCTAGTTGAATCCGTACCAAGAGCTATCAACAAACCATCGGCGGCGGTAGAAGTGCTTAAGTTATTTAGACTGGCAATATAGGTGGAATTTTGGGTATCTGATACACCTAGCTTTCCGATAATACGTGTTATTCCGTTTCCTTCCGGATCTAAAATCAAATCCTGATCAGATGCATACGTAGTTATTGTGTTATTTGGAAAGTAAACTCCGGTATCCGAGAAATCTACCCAACCTGCATCTTCTGACCATGCATAGCCACTGAAAACTCCCGTGCTTAGATCCACTTTTACGTTGCTTCCATAACTTGTGAAATCAACGTACGATCCTGATGTTATTACATAAGCTTTTCCTGAAACAGATCCCGTTGTTAGATTCACATTCACCGGGCCTGATGGGTTATCACTCTGTCCGAAATCTATCCATCCCAGGTCATCTGAAAATGCGTAACCTGAAAGATTTCCTGTTTTTTTGTCCATAGAGATGTTGCTGTTGTGACTATTAAAGTATAAATACCCCTCACCTGTCATAAATTTTGCTTTTCCTGCCACTGCTCCCGCTCCCACGCCATATCCTAATATGGCCCCCCCAGCCGTCAATTCTCCACCGGCTGTCAAATTAGCATTTGTTCTTATGTTTCCGCCTATAACATCAAGTTTTTCTCCAGGACTTGTTGTTCCTATCCCTACATTTCCATCATCTCTTACGATTAAAACCGGGCTTCCGTTATCTGAAACTACAAAATCCCCGGTTGATGAAAGGTTAAATGTGGTATTTGCCGATCCGGCATTTTCAAATGTTAGTCCTTCAGATCCATCCTGTGTCAAAGTTGTACTTTGAGTTAAGTTTCCTCCCCATGACACTGTTCCTGAAGATATTGTTAATCCGTTTACAAATGAAAGAGGAGTCTGATAGTCCGATCCTGCTGATGCTATAGATAATCTTCCCGTTCCAGCAGTAGCTTTAACTAACCCCCCGGAGCTTAATGATGACAAGTCTATATTTCCGGAAGATGATATTCCGGTAAATCCTGAGGCTAAACCTGCTGTTGATATATCCCACGATGTGGAGTTAATGGCAATAGATCCAAATCCTCCTCCTATTGATACTGTTCCTGTTGATGATCCGGTATTAACATTAACTGCGTAGTTTGCATTATTATTAATATTTACGGCTCCTCCCGGTATGGTAAAGGCATCATTTGATCCAAGACTAAGTATATTTGCAGCAGATCTATATATTTCAACATCAGACCCAAGTCCTATTCCCCCCGAAGCACTTGTATGATCTGCAAGTTCTATCTTATGAGTTGGTGATGTTGTTCCTATTCCAAGATATGAATTTGTATCATTCCAGTACATACCTGAAAATGCAGTCCATACTCCTGCATTGTTGTATAGCATTTGT
>DAOPPB010000018.1:6714-10360 GCA_035358315.1 bacterium | reverse complement strand
TCCCTGTCTTTTTAGTCCTTGAATCTGAGTAAAATGTCTTTCCTGATAATACATCCGACTCCGTTGCTGTTCCGTCCGGTGACCACAATGCAGAGTATAAAATCCTTTTCCAATATGTGCTTGTTATACTAAACGGTCAATCGGATGGCTGAGAATCTCCATAATTTGCTCCCTTTGATACTAAAAAGTCATAACCTTGTTTTAGTTTGGACGTGGCTCCGGACTCAGGAGATGATCCCGTCTTTTCTGCCTCTACCGGACTCGGCCCTGTATTTTCCGGGCTTATCCCCGGGATGTGCCCGGAGTTAAATTTGGTTAAAAGGACAATGGCTATAATTATCAAAATCCCGACTGCGGGGAAAATATACTTTGATTTTTTTCCCTTCATTTGTCTTTAAGTATATATACTCTATTTCCTCACTGCAAGTCTTTAAACCTTTAAATCCGGGCTGAGCCTGGCATGGGCTCAGCCCAGCCTGAAAACAGGCCCAAAACAAAAAAGGTGCGGGAGTCTTAATTATAAGATTTTTCGCACCTTAACTTCTTAATTTAAAGAAAAGTCGTATCCTTTTCCGTTGTAATTTCCTGCTCCGAAAGCGGAATTTTTGTTAATCGATCCTACTGATTCCAAACCGAACAAATATTTTCTGCACAAAACTCTTGAAAGAGCAGTAGGATACCCTATTCTCACATAACCTATTTTGCTCTTTCTCAGGGATTCGATTTCGTCCAGACAGATATCTCTGAGGGATTTAAATGTTTCCTGATAATCAATCTTTAAACCGGCGCCTATTTCCACGAAATAAACGAAAAAGGTTGACATGAAAACCCCTTCGCACGGGATATTATCGCCGAAAAACCCCTCTAACTGTCTTTTCAATTTCGGAAACAAAAATCTGCTGTCAATAAATATTTGCAGTGAACCATCAGAACAATTTACAACATTCTCCCCATCCAAACTAAATGAATATAGATCTCCGGACATATCTCCTTCAGGGGATATCGTACTGATACTATGACATATCAAAATATTCATCCTCGCTCCTTTTCTTTTTAATTTTGAAAGAATATTAACAGATTGGAAACCGGATTTAAAGAGCGGGCTCAGCCCGCAGACATGGTACAATTAAACTCATGAAAACCATAATAGTAACCGGAGGCGCGGGATTTCTCGGAAGCCATCTCTGCGAACTTTTGATAGAAAAAGGAGAAAAAGTAATCTGCATAGATAATTTATTTACCGGAAATAAAAAAAATCTTGAAAACATAATCGACAACTCGAACTTTCAGTTTGTAGAACACGACATAATTGAACCTATTTTTTTTGACGACCTAAAAATAGACCAAATTTATAATCTGGCATGCCCGGCTTCCCCGATACAATATCAGATAAATCCCATAAGAACGGCCAAAGCCAACACGATAGGAGTTATAAACGTTCTTGGAATAGCAAAAAAACATCACGCGAGAGTTTTACAGGCCTCAACCTCTGAAATTTACGGAGATCCGCTGGAACATCCGCAAAAAGAATCATATCGGGGAAACGTGAATACAATAGGAGAAAGAGCCTGCTATGACGAAGGGAAAAGAGTAGCGGAAACCCTGTTTTTTGATTACCACCGTGAACATGGGGTAGATATAAAAGTCGCAAGAATTTTTAATACTTACGGTCCGAGAATGTATGAAAACGACGGGAGAGTAGTTTCAAACTTCATAGTTCAGGCTTTAAGAAACGAGCCCATTACAATATACGGCACAGGAGAGCAGACAAGATCATTCTGTTATGTTGATGACCTGATTAACGGCTTGTTCAGACTTATGAACACGGAAAACTTTACGGGGCCTGTCAATCTCGGAAATCCCGAAGAGTTTACAATACTGGAATTGGCTGAAATGATAATAAAAAAGACCAATTCTAAATCTAAAATAACATTTCAGGAACTTCCTCAGGACGACCCTAAAAAACGAAAACCCGATATATCTTTGGCCAAAGAGGTTCTCGGGTGGGAGCCAAAAATAAAGTTGGATGATGGTCTGGATAAAACTATAAAATATTTCTCCGACTTGGAGGTAGTAAAATAAAGCCATGAAAACAAAAGCGCTTTTAATACTAACACTGGTTCCTTTAGTGATAATCATCTTAGCGTTAACCGCAAATGACAAAAACCTCAGAGTGGGAAATCCTTACGAAAAAGCCGAAGAAATAACAAAAGTAACGGATAAACAAAGTGTTACCCCTCCTAAAGTCAAATTGGATATAACAAAACGATATAAAGTTATTTTAAAAACCACCGAGGGAGACATAACCATAAAAGTAAATCCTTTGGACGCAATAATGGCCTCTACCAACTTTGTATATCTTTCAAAAATCGGTTTTTACGACAATACAATCTTTCATCGGGTAATAAAAGACTTCATGATTCAGGGCGGAGACCCGCTTGGAAACGGAACCGGAGGCCCGGGTTATACTTTCAATGACGAACCGATTGAAGGAGAATACGTAAGAGGAACTGTAGCGATGGCAAACTCAGGTCCCAACACAAACGGAAGTCAGTTTTTCATTATTGTAAAAGACTCTCCCGATTTACCTAAAAATTACACAATTTTTGGAAAGGTAATAGACGGCATGGATGTGGTGGATAAAATTGCAGCCGGAGAAGTTACCGATAACGGAGCAGGGGAGATATCAAAGCCGGTTTCGCCGGTTTCAATTACGGGAACGGAGGTAATAGAAGAATAAAATGTCAGCTCTAATCAACGGACTTGTTCTTTCACTCATAAACATAATCTCAATTATTCTTGGGTTCATTATTTATCAAATATCCAAAAGCCGAACACAAATTTCTATACAGATAATTTCGGCCTGTTTTTTCTCGGTCGTTTTATTTTTATTATGGCAATTTATATCGCAAAAACTCTTCAGGAAAATTACGATTGAAAAAAAATCCGACTATTGGAAAACTTATTCTGCGAGTATTCTTTTTTCTCCTGTTATTTTCATTCCCCTGCATTATCTAACGGAAGGATATCTTACCTCGTGGCAGAATATAGCCGGAATTTTTATGTTTCAGATTCCTACAAATATTTTAATTCTGAAGATATATCAAACTTTTGCGCAAGTTCTAAACATAAAAAGAGAATAATACTCTGCGATTTTTCAAAAATATCTAAGCGTGTATAATTTTAAGCAGTAATTAATTTTTGCCCGAAAAGGAGAAATATGGAAGAACAAACACAGGAAGAAACCAAAGATGCGGAACCTTCGCAATCCTCGCAAATGGAAGTAAAACCTGAAAGCAAAGAAAGTGAAACGACTGAAGAGCCAAAAACCGAAGTCGGAAATGAAAATGTAGGAATGGCCGTTATCGCGTATTTATTTTTCTTCATTCCGCTTTTAACCGACTCAAAAAATGATCCTTTTGTAAAATTTCATGTAAAGCAGGGGTTACTTTTGTTCTGCTTCTCGATGGCTTTTTACATTCTAAGATTTTTCCCGTTTCTCGGTCACGTAATTTATGTCTTATCGCCGCTGATATCCATAGCGGAGCTTGCGTTTCTCATAATAGGCATAATGAACGCCCTGAACAGAAAAAAGAAGGAATTACCCTGGATAGGAAGTTTGGCAGAGAAGTGGTTCAAATTCTAA
>DAOPPB010000018.1:0-6614 GCA_035358315.1 bacterium | reverse complement strand
TCGGCCTCTTTTATAAGCTTTGACCCCAATCCGATATGCTGGGCCTTATTTTCACTTTCCTTTCCGATACCGACTAATTCTCCGTAAACATGAACTTCGCGTATCATCGCGCTGTCTTTAATTTCTTCAAAAAACACCGGTTTTTTGGGGAGTGAGAGCCTCAAAAAAGCTGCTACTTTATCTTCCGGAGTTACGTACTCAAGGAAAAACTCCGATGACACGGTCGTTTCGTAAGGCGTACATCTCATCTTCAGTTTAGAGAAATCTACTTTTTCACCTTTTATCTCCCTATACCTGATATCGTTTATTTTCACTTTTCTTCTTTCCAAATCCGCTTCTGCTATTTGCCTAAAATTACTCTTCTTATTTCCGATAAGGATATCTCCGGAAGAAATATCTCTTACAACTCTTGATATTCTGCAGTATCTCGGAACAAAAGAAATACACTGTTCTAAAACCCACAATAACTGGGTTTCGGTATAGGGCTCCCATTTTCCCTCCATAAAAATATTAAAAAGCTCGGTATTCGCGATAAGAGAACATGGATAAATTTTTAATTCATCGGGTCGGAAACTTTCATTGGTAAATAATCTTCTGAAGTCTTTAACATCTTCCACCGGAGCAGAGCCATACAAATTGGGCATCCAATGAACCTGAATTTTAAAACCTGCCAATCTCAATAATCTGAACGCCTTTTTTATTTCCCTGACTCCATGACCTCTCTTGTTTAAACTTAAAATTTCGTTGCGCAAACTCTGCACCCCCAGCTGTATTTTTGTAGCCCCAAGTTTTCTTAAATCCTTAACTTCATCCCTCGAAATGTAGTCCGGGCGGGTTTCAACAGACAAACCGACACACCTTGTATCGGCAGTTTCATTTTTCTTCTGGGCAGAAAATAATTGTTCCCACAAAATCTTTTCTTCTCCGTATGCCTCTTTGACCGCTTCTTTAGACAATATGTTATATTCTTTTGGCTCCTTAAAATCCTTTGACCTGGTTTTTCTTTTATATTCCGCTTTTTCAGAATTAAAGTCGTTCATTGCGTCAAAAGCACGTTTTATAAACCAAATCCGGTAATTTTTAGGGTAATAAGACCATGTTCCTCCCAGTACAATAAGTTCTACTTTATCAGTTTTGTGTCCGATTTTTTTGTATGCAACCAGTCTGTTGTAAACCTGAAGATAGGGATCAAACTCATTTGAAGATGCCCTTTGCGCTCCGGGTTCTCTTGATAAATAACTTTTCGGCATTTTTAAATCATTCGGACAGTAAATACACTGACCGGGACATGGGAAAGGTTTTGTAAGAATCGCAACCGGCGCGACACCCGATTCCGTTCTTATTTTTTTCATTTTTATTGCCTCCAGAAGTTTCTTTTCTTCACCCGAAGATAGATTTATCTCTCCCTTGAAAAGGTTATAGGCCTCAATAATCTGAGATTTAGAGAAGGTCTTATAATCTTCGGAAGAATGTTTTGCTATCACGTGTGCGACATTCTCCGCCGTGGGATTTTCTAAATATACAATTTCTTCAATAATTTGAAGTAAAATATCTTTATCGAACTTTTTCTTTAAATTTTTTCTCATATATGAACTCAAAAGAGGTAAGACAAATTTTAGAACTAAATGAAAGATTTTACCAATCGGTTTTTAGAGAATTTTCAAAAACCAGACAAAAGCCATGGGAAGGGTGGGGTAGAGTTATTGATATAACAACTAAAATGTTCGGTGGGAGAATTTCTGATGAAAAGTCGCGGAAATCAGACGGAATAAAAATTCTGGACTTAGGGTGCGGAAACGGAAGATTTCTGAAATTTATCGCCCCAAAAATAGAAAAGTTTGAATATACCGGAGTAGATATGAATAACGACCTTTTATCGGAAGCGCAAAAAATAAAGGTTCTACCCGGAAAACAGAATAAAAAACTTGTAAAAGAGGATGTTATTTTGGATATAAGAAAAATAGATGAAAAATATGATGTTGTAGTAGCTTTCGGGCTTACTCATCATATCCCCGGCCAAAATATTCGCAAACAATGGTTTGAATATCTTCCGAAGCTTCTCAACAAACCCGGGCTTTTAGTTATTACTTTTTGGGAATTTGAGAAAAATCCGGGGGACTACATCTTGGGTTGGGGACAAAAATCACCGGAACCTTCCAGAGCCCGTTTCTGCCACAAATACTCCGAAAATGAAATAAAGGAAATAGAAAACATTTTTAAAAAATCTGGTCTAAAGCCGGTGGAAAAATACAGAGCGGATAATAAAAATCTGTACTTAATTTTTGGTAGAATCTAATTATGGAAGAATGTATTTTTTGTAAAATAGCAAAAGATGAAATACCCTGCGCTAAAATCTGGGAGAGCGAAAATTACCTGGCTTTTTTGGATATTAATCCCATTACCCAGGGAATGACTCTGGTAATCCCAAAGAACCACAAAAGTTCGGATATTTTTCAGAATTCCGACGAAGAAATAAACGGTATAATGCTGGCGGCGAAGAAAGTTTCCCGGATGCTTACAAAATCCCTTCCAATTGATAGGGTGGGGGTAATCTTTGAAGGAGTAGAAGTTCCCCACTTGCACATAAAACTTATACCGATGAAAAAAGGTGAAAACATCAGACTTCTTTTAAATTCCCATTTTGCAAAACCGGATACGGAAGAGTTACAGAGACTTGCAGCGACAATTAGAGATTCCGAAGAACAATATGTAAATTGAACAAAAATCATCGGGAAATGAAAAATTAGAGCAAAAATGAACAGCGAAGATTTAGTAAATTATCTAATAAATACAGGGGTTTTAGGATCTCCGAAAATTATTGAGGCATTTAAAAATGTTGACAGAGCAGATTTTGTCGGACCGGAGAACAAATCCGCTGCCTATTATGACGATGCCCTTCCGATAGGAAGCAGTCAGACAATTTCCCAGCCCTATACCGTTGCATTCATGCTGGAACTTTTAAATCCCGAAAATGGAAATAAAATAATGGACATCGGATCGGGCTCCTGCTGGCAGACATGTCTTTTGGCCGACATTGTGGGTGATAGCGGTCATATATATGCCGTTGAAATAGTTCCTGAAATATTTGAATTCGGAAAAAATAATGCCCTTAAATATCCGAAGTTAATAAAAAGAATAAGTTTTTATCTCGCAAACGGAAAAACAGGTCTTCCCGAAGTATCAAAGGAAGTAAAAGGATTTGACAGGATTATTTGCGCCGCTGAGGTCAGAGAAGTTCCGGATTCCTGGAGAGAACAATTAAAAAACGGCGGAATTATGGTTTACCCCAAGAACAATGGAATCTATAAGGAAACGAAAAATGAAGACAATAATTACAAAAAAGAGTTCTACCCAGGATTTGTGTTTGTTCCGCTGGTGGAAAACTAACGATAAAAACTATGTGCTATTTCTCTTTTAATACTCTTGATTCAAAAACCGACTTTTTCTTGCTATCCGTCAAAAAATACAAATAAGTAGCGAATAATATAATCCCTATTCCGAAGGTCAGCGCAACATATTGATTAAAACCCGTATCGGGAACGCTTGAAGTTGATTCCGGCTGAGAACCGGACTGAGTGGTACCCGAAGGCATGCTCTGCCCGAAATGGAGGGTGAAAGCTATTTTCTCCTCTCCCTGAGTTATTTGAATAGGATAATCGCCTTTTTCTAAACTGGTAGCGTAGCTCCAATTACCGGAAGAATCGGGAGTAACCGAAAAGGAATCTTCTCCTATTTTAATAGAGATATTTTCCCCGGCTTTCGCTGTACCGGAAAGAACAGGACTTGGACCTGTATACCACCAGTCGGCATAACTTTTTCCTCCAGTATTAAGAGCGCCTATTCTCTGCAAAGTTAAAACCGCAGCGAAGGAATATTCAAAAAACAAGACAACTAAAACACAGGGAAAAATAAATCTGAAAAACTTAATTAGATTTTTCATATACTCTATTAAATATACTATTTTTAAAACCTCAAGGTCAATACCAACATAATTTCGATCTGCACTTGCCCAATATTTTCGTAATTTATCCATACCAAATGTTTTCCTTTCGTTGTAAAATTTTAATGTGGAAAACGAATCTCAAATGTCTATATGGGATTTCCCCGAAAATCCCGGAGACTTCGAAAATAATGAAAATGTTCTTGAGAGCGACACTAAAAGTGGTTCCAATGAAAATCCTGAAAATTATCCTGATAACGTCCTAAATAACAATGAGGATGATCTTAAACTAACGGAAAATAATATAAAAAACCAGCCGGAAGGTACTAAGGAGTACACGGGCGATAGGGGTGCAGGTAAAGTTCCAAAAGAGGAGATTACAAGCATAAATACAAATATGGAAAGTACGAAGAACACAAAAAAGGGAATGGACGACGAAAAAAATAATCCTGACGAAAAACATGAAAAAACTCCCGAAACCAAAATTTTTGAAATTATTACCGATGAAAACGGGAAAAAGACAAAAAAAGAGTTAAAAATTTCTCCGAAGCAGATTGAAAAAATAAAAATAATAAAAGCAGCAATAGAGACACTAGAGGAACGTGGAAAACCAACAGGAATTTGGGAGATATTTAATACATCACAAAAATTGGCAGGAAGAATGAGCAACGGAAGAGTGAATATAACATATTATGGTGATATTAATAGTGTTTTAATGAGCGAAATAGGAAAAGAGCTCTTTACCAGGAAAAAGAGAGGAAACAAAAACAGTTATAGTTGGAATAAAAACTATGTAATAAAAGAACCCCCACCCCCGCCTCCTGAAGAATCGCCTACCATTAGAACTCCGAGCGGAAAAGAAATACCGGTTAGTGAATTACGTAGAAAGTCCGACATGCCCCCTCTCCCGGGAATGGAAGAGTACACAACTACAAAAAATGATGATGATCTTGTGCGGAAATTATATGGAGAAACAAACATCGGCGAGCCACCCGAAGACGGACCTTTTGACCCTTCTGAATTTTCTCCCGAGGATTCCACCGAAGATATAACTACAATCATGCCAAAATCCCCTTCCAAAATTCCCGAGCCACCGGAGGACCCACTCTTTTACGAAGAACTTGGTTTAAGCAAAACAAATCCAAAACCTAAACCAAAATCTCCAAAAGAACAGGCAAAAGATCTACAAGACACATTACCGGGAATAGAGTAGTTACATTTTATACGGCAATATCAAGCTACTGATAAGAGGCAACGTGGGCTTCAATTCCGTGTTCCTCTAAAAATCTTATTGTATCCAAGGCGGCCATGCAACCGAATCCCGCGGAACTTACCGCCTGTCTGTATCTAAAATCGTGAACATCTCCGGAAGCAAAAATACCTTCCTTTGAAGTTTTGCTGCCTTCCATTACTTTCACATATCCTTTTTCATCCAATTCAACAAATCCGCTTAAAAACTTCGTGTTCGGTTCATGCCCGATTGCCACAAAAAGACCTCTCACATCATCCATAATAATCTCTTCCGTAGTTTCAACGCCGTTTTTTTCAACCTTTCTTTCAACCCTCAAACCTTTTACCGAATTTTCTCCCAGTACTTCTAAAACCCGGGTATTAAACATGAATTCAATTTTTGAAATATCAAAAGCTCTTTTCTGCAAATATTTGCAGGCTTTTAATTCACTCTCGCTTTTTCTGACAAGAACATAAACTTTGGACGCAAATCGCGCCAGAAAAGTAGCTTCCTCCAACGCACAATCTCCTCCGCCCACAACCGCAATAACTTTATCCTTAAAGAAAAACCCATCGCAGGTTGCGCAGGCGGAGACACCTCTTCCTATTAATCTTTGTTCGCTCTCAAGCCCCAGCCATTTTGCCGAAGAACCGGTAGCCACGATAACTGCACGGGCTTTAAAAATTTTTCCCCCGTCTGTCTCAAGAGTAAAGTTCTCTTCAAAAGAACCTGAGATTTTTACAACATTCTCATCTGCAAATTCAGCCCCGAACTTTTCAGCCTGCTTTCTTATTCTGGAAATTAATTCCGGCCCTTTAATTCCCTCCGGAAAGCCGGGAAAATTTTCCACATCGCTCGTAACGGCCAGCTGACCTCCGGGGGGATTTCCTCCGATTACAAGAGTTTTTAAAAAAGCGCGTGAAACATATACAGCCGCGGTCAATCCCGATGGACCGCTTCCTATTATTATCACATCAAAAATGGTACTTGATTCGCTCATGCAAATATTGTATTACACTTATGTATAATTTTGAAGTTATTTCCAATATCTACTATGACTAAAGATAAAAAAACCAATAAAAAATCGGTAGTTACAAAAAAATTGAAAACCAAAACAAAAGAAGAAATCGTTGGGGTTGAAGATCTTGAAGAAGACACCGGGGTTGAAGAAGAAAGTGGCGAAATTCTTCCCGAGGATATTAAAGATGCACTAGGAATTAACAAGGCTGAGAAAGCGGCAAAAATGAAAGAAGTTGATTACATTGCTGAACTTGAAAAAGAATCTGATTATTTCGGTGAAGATGATTCCGAGGGTGGTAGAGATCCCGATTTTGACGGCGATTTTGATATAGATTGATACTAAAAGTGGAAAGTCCGGGGGATAAATTGGTATCATTGTAAAAGTGAAAACAACCACTGCCCGAAAGCTAAAAATATTCACAC
>DAOPPB010000017.1:0-10485 GCA_035358315.1 bacterium | reverse complement strand
GATTATGTAAAAGAAAGTATTTCTCACATTAAAGAATTGGATTATCAGAACTACGAGGTTTTTGTGGTTACGGATGAAAATGATGAATATGATTTTTCTGATCCGAGAATAAAAATATTGGTTTCGGGAAAAGTAGGTCCCGGTGAAAAGAGAAATATGGCGGCAAAAGTATCCAAAGGAGATATACTGGCTTTTCTGGATGATGATTCCTATCCTGAAAAAAACTGGCTTTCAAAAGCGGCCGAAGTTTTTGAAGACTCCGATGTTTATGCCTTGGGCGGTCCTGCTGTTACACCAAAAGAAGCGGGATATTCGGAGAAAATAGCAGGGTATCTTCTTGGATCTTCTATAGTAAGCGGCGGTACTACCTATAGGTATAGAACGGAAGAAAAAAGAGAAGTAGACGATTATCCTTCTGTTAATCTTTTTGTAAGAATTTCGGCTTTTATGGAGGTGAGTGGATTTCCGGTTGAGTTTTGGCCGGGTGAGGATACAAAACTTTGTCTGGATCTGGTGAAAAAATTCGGGATAAAATTTCCTTATGACCCCGAAGTTTTGGTTTACCATCATAGAAGGGAAATTTTTAAACCTTACTTAAAGCAAATTTCCAGATATGGGAGGCACCGGGGACAGTTTGCGAGAATATTTCCCCAGACCTCAAGAATTCCAATGTATTTTGCTCCCTCAGTTTTTGTGATTTGGGTTTTTGGGGGTTTGGTCTTAAGTTTATTTTGGAAAAAGTTTTTTCCTCTTTATCTTTTGTCCCTGCTGATTTACTTCATCACAGTGTTTTTTGTTTCTTTTAATGTTTTTAAAAAGGAAAAAAGCGCAAAAGCAGTTTTTGATTTTATTAAGGGAGTTTTTCTGACGCACATATATTATGGTGTAAATTTTCTTATTGGTATAATGAAAAGACCGGATCTGGAATTAAGAGGATACGACAAAAAAACCGGAAATTACATCGGAGGTTAAAACTTTTCGGATTCAGGTAAAAATCTCGGAATTTAAAATGAAAAACACGAAAAAATTTAAAATAGCGATTGGATACCCGCCGATAGAAAGTGATAAAGGTGTTCCTCTCTTGTCCCAAAACAGACAGTTTCAGTATTTTAACTCCCCGACTTTTATATATCCGATGGTTCCTGCCTACGCCGCTTCTTTAGCAAAATCCCGTGAGTATGATGTTGTCTGGGTGGATGGAATCGTTGAAAGGAAAACTTTAGAAGAGTGGCTCTCTCAACTGAAAGAAGAGAATCCCGATTTTTTGATGATAGAGGCCAAAACTCCAGTGATAAAAATTTATTGGGAAACAGTCAAAAGAATAAAAAAAGAATTTCCGAAAATGATAATAGTTATGGTGGGGGATCATGTAACTGCTCTTCCGGTTGAAACTATGGAGAAATGTCCGGTTGATTATGTAATTACGGGGGGAGACTACGACTTTGTGCTTTCCGAACTTTTGGATTCAATTACAAAGGGAAAACTTATGCCGGGCGGAGTTTGGGGAAGAATTGAAAATAAATCGGTTAAATTAGGAGAAACTGCTACTTACACAAAAAAATATTGGAATGCAGGTCCGATGGAAATAAAGCATAACTTAGATGAACTTCCTTTTATAGATAGGGACCTTACAAAATGGAAATTGTACGCCTACGAAAATGGAAACTACAAATACAGGCCCGGAACCTATATGTACTCCGGAAGAGACTGCTGGTGGGGAAGATGCACTTTTTGTGTCTGGAACTTTACTTTGTACCCGACAGGAACTTACAGAAGATTTTCACCCGAAAGGCTTTTTGAGGAAGTTAAACACGTAGTTGATAATTATGGCGTAAAAGAAATTTTTGACGATGCCGGGACTTTTTATATCGGCCCAAACCTGAAAAAATTTTGTAATCTGATGATTGAGTCGGGATACAATAAAAAAGTGGTTTTCGGATGCAATATGAGGATAAATGCTTTGACAAAAGAAGATTGTGAATTAATGAAAAAAGCCAATTTCAGATTTATTCTTTACGGTTTGGAGTCCGCAAATCAGGAAACTTTGGATAAGTTAGATAAGGGTCTGAAAGTTGAAGAAGTTGAACCTCACTTGAAAATGGCTAAAGAAGCGGGTTTAGAACCTCATATCACCGTAATGCTGGGCTACCCCTGGGAAACGGAAGAAATGGCCTTAAACACTATAAACTTTGCGAAAGATCTTTTTAGAAAAGGTTATGTTGATACAATGCAGGCTACAATCGTTATTCCTTATCCCGGAGCGAAAATTTACGACCAATGTGTTGAAAATAATTGGTTTAAAGTTAATCCAAAAGACTATGAAGCTTTTGACATGAGGTCTCCCGTTATGAGAATTCCCTTTTCGGAGGAAAGATTGTTAGGACTTACCCGGGAATTATATTCTTCATTTTTTTCACCCCAATACATTTTCAGAAAATTAAAGAGCATTAAAAGTTGGGAAGATATCAAGTTTTATTTTATGTCTGCAAAAAAGTTTCTTGGTCATTTGAAAGATTTTGATAAAGGTCAGAAAAGGAGTTAAAAATGGAATATCCGAAGGTTTCTATACTTATTCCTGTTTTGAACGCCGGAAAAGTTCTTGAAGAGTGTTTGAGTTCCATAGAGATACAGGATTATCCTAAAGATAAAGTTGAATTAATAATTGCTGATGGTGGTTCAAAGGATAAAACTTTAGAAATTGCTAAAAAATATAGAGCAAAAGTAGTGGAAAATCCTTTGAAAACCGCTGAGAGCGGAAAAAAACGGGCTTTAGACAGCGCAACAGGAGAATTTTGCGCTCTTATAGATTCGGACAATATTCTTCCGAATAAAAACTGGCTGAGGGAAATGATTTTTCCCCTGCTGGAAAATCCCGAAGCTGTCGGAAGCGAGCCATGGAAATATGTCTGGAGAAAAGAGGATGGGTTTATTGCCAGGTACTGTGCTTTGATGGGAATGAACGATCCTTTGGTTTATTTTCTCGGAAATTACGACCGGATGAATTTGCTGACAGGAAAATGGACTGAGATTAAACACGACGAGGAGGACAGAGAAGGCTACATTCTGATAAGATTCGGAAAAAGCGGAATTCCCACAATCGGAGCTAACGGAACCGTTTTCAGAACAAACTTTCTAAAAGAAAACGTAAGTGGAGATTACCTTTTTGATATAGATATTCTTTCTTCTTATCTGCAAAAATATGGGAGCGTAACTTTTATTAAGGTAAGAAACGGAATAATTCATACTTTCTGCGAAGGAAATATTTTTAAATTTGCAAAAAAGCAAAGGAGAAGAGTTAGGGATTTTCTTTATCATAAATCTGTGGGAAACAGAAAATATGAATGGGGAAAATCTAATTCTATGGGGATTTTAAAATTTGTCTTAAGCTGTATTTTGATAATACCGCTGTTTGTCCAGGCCTTTAAGGGATACTCAAAAAAGAAAGATACCGCTTGGTTTTTTCATCCGTTGGCCTGTTGGATAACGCTTTGGGAATACGGATGGGGATATATTTTTGGTTTTTTCAGAAGAAGAGAGGTTAGCAGGGAGGGGTGGAAGCAGTGAAGGATATAAGACATAACAAAGACCGCAAAGGGATTTTGATACTAACTCCGTTTTTTTCTCCTAACATTGGCGGGGTAGAAACTCATTTAGATGATTTAGTAAACGGTTTGGACAAAAGAGGATATAAAGTTTATGTTCAGACTTATTCTCCCATCACTACCGAGGGGGTTCCCTGGAAACCCCGTGAAAAAAGAGGAAATGCTGTTGAGATAAGAAGATACAGCTGGTTTGGAAAAAACCTATTTCACAAAGTAGAAAAACTTCCTTTTATAGACTTCATTTACATAACTCCTTATTTGTTTTTAAGAACTTTTATTTGGTTGTTGTCAAATAAAAATAATATTGATGTTATACATGCGCAGGGTTTCAATGCGGCTTCCATAGGAGTTGTTTTTAAGAAGATTTTTAGAAAGAAATTAATAGTCAGTACGCACGCGATTTACGAAATTGATAAAAATTCTAAAATGGCGAAACGTATAGTAAAAGTTTTAAACGGAGCGGATAAAATTTTGTGTTTATCCGAAGGGTCCTACCGTGAGCTGATTTCTTTTGGACTGCGCGAAAGCAAATTGGATATATTTAAGTACTGGGTTGACCTGGAGATTTTCAAACCTTACAAGAACAATGAATTCAGAAAGGAATTGGGTATTAAAGATGGTTTTATCGTTTTATTTGTAGGAAGGGTAATGGAAAAAAAGGGAGTGAGGGTTTTATGTGAGGTTGCTCAGAAACTTCCGGAAGTAAATTTTGTTTTTGTCGGAACGGGACCCGATGAAGATTACCTAAAAGAGCAGGAAAAAAGTAATGACAACATAAAATTTATGGGTTTCGTGAGAAACAATTTACTGTATAAGTACTACAACGCTTCAGATGTTTTTTGCATCCCTTCACAGTACGAAGAAGGTTTTGGGAGAGTGGTTATGGAAGCGGTTTCCTGCGGTCTTCCGGTTGTAGGTTCAAATAAAGGAGGAATTCCCGAAGCTTTGGATGCAAGCGTTTCTATTTTAATAGAGCCCACGGCCGAAAACTTAAAAAACGCAATTGAAGGATTATACAGAGATAACAATAGATACCTTGAATTAAAAAGTAATTGCAGAAGCTACGCCGAGAAGAATTTTTCGGAAAAAAATATTGAGTTAATTACTAAATATTATTAGTTTATGAAAAAGAATAAAGAAAAGAAAAATTATTACAATAAATATTGGACAAACGATATAAGTGCTGGTCATGCGTATACTCCTCCGGATTGGACGCGGGAAAATTTGAATTGGCATAACGATTTTTTTAAGAAATACATAGGGAAAAGGGTTTTGGACGCCGGAGCGGGAGACAGAACTCTTTTGAATTTTTTGCTTAATGAACATAAAGATATAGATAGCGCTGTTGCTCTGGAGTTGTCGGAAGAGGCTATAGATATAGGAAAAAAGAAATTTCCTGAAATGAAGTTCAAGCAGGGTTCTCTTGAAAATATTCCTTTTCCGGAAAATTATTTTGAAACCGTTTTCGCTATTGAGGTTTTGGAACATCTCCTTGATATTGATCAGTGTTTATCGGAAATTCATAGAGTTTTGAAACCCGGAGGATTTTTTTGTGCAACTACTACGGATTTTAATTTGCTCAAAAGAATTGTTATCGCAATTTTCTTCTGGAACAGATTTTTTTATCCTAATAATCCCCACATAAGATTTTTTACTAAAAAGACGCTTACAGATATATGCAGAAAACACGGTTTTAAACCGGTTGATTATAAATGGAACAAGAGTTATTTCGGATTAATGCCTAAAGGACAAATGGTTGTATTTCAAAAAGTCAGGAGAAAATGAAAAAAATAATATTTTTTGCAAATAATAATGTGGGGACAGGATTTAGCGGAGGAGACCGGATATTTATAGAATTTTTGAAAAATTGGAAAGACAAAGCCGATTTAATTTTGTTCGGGTCGGAAGAAGCCATAGGAATGGCAGAAAAAAGAGGTGTGGATGTAAAGTTTATACAAACCGACAAAATAAATCCTTCTATGCCGGGAGGAATAACTGATTTTATTTCCCACACATTCCGTAGAACTTTTAAAGGTTTATCTTCCGTTAAACAGAATAAAAAAAATGTGGAAGATGCCGATTATATTTATTCGGTGTCCGATTTTTATCCTGACTTTATTCCTGCTCTTTATGTAAAGCTTAAAAATCCGAAAATAAAATGGATAGCAGGATACTATCTTTTTGCTCCAAACCCATTTAGCAAAGAATCTACATACAAAGGAAAACAATGGTTAAGGGGTTTCCTCTATTGGTTTACGCAGTTATTTTCGCATTTTTTTGTTAAGAGGTTTGCGGATTATGTTTTTGTTACTAACGAGCCAGATAGAAATAGATTTGTAAGCAGAAGATTATCGGAGGAGAAGGTAGTAGCTATAAGAGGCGGGGTAGATATTGATATAGCAAAATCAGTACCAAATGGCGGGGAGAAATTATATGATGCTGTGTTTATTGGGAGATTTCATCCGACTAAAGGTGTTATAGAATTAATAGATATATGGAGAATTGTATGTGATGAGAAACCTGGGTCTAAGCTCGGGCTTATTGGAGTCGGGGGTTTAGAGAAGGAGATGAAGTTTAAGGTGAAATCTCTTGGTCTTGAAAATAACGTAGATTTTTTGGGTTTTGTTGATGGAATTGATAAATACAAGATTTTTAAAAAAAGCAGAATAGCTTTGTATCCTGCGGTTTTAGATCACTGGTCAATGGCTCCTGTTGAAGCTATGTCGGCGGGTTTGCCGTTGGTTACATTTGATGTCGGAACATTAAAACACTTAAGCCCGGAAGGTATGATTAGGGTTCCATGCTACGACACTAGGTTGTTTGCGAAAGGTATATTAGATTTGCTTGAAGATGAGAAGTTATACCAAAAAATGAAAAACGAGTCTTTACATTGGGCGGAAAGATGGGATTGGAAAGTCCGTTCAGAGGAAATTTTTAATTTATTAAATTAACCAAAGGAGGTTATAGGTGAATAAAAAAGAAAGAGTTTTAGTAACAGGATGCGGGGGAATGCTGGGATCAGCGGTGCATGAAGAATTTAAAAATAAGTATGAGAGCATTATTTTTACTGATATAGACATTAATGAAAAATGGCTGAAATATTTAGATGTCAGGGACATAAAAGCGTGTGAAAAAATGTTTGAGGAAATTAAACCTACGATTGTTGTTCATCTTGCGGCTCTTACTGATGTTGAGTATTGCGAGGTTAATCCGGAAGAGACCTGGAAAACGAACGCTTTGGGAACCGAGAATATAGCCCTTTTGTGTAAAAAATATGATGCTTTGATGATTTATATCGGTACCGCAGGGGTTTTTGACGGAAAAAAGGATGTGTACACGGACTTTGATATCCCTAATCCTCTAAGTTGTTATGCGGAAGCAAAATACGCAGGGGAGGTTTTTGTTCAGCAATATCTTTCAAAGTATTTTATATTCAGAGCCGGATGGATGATGGGCGGAGGTCCGACAAAAGATAAGAAATTTGTTAAAAAAATATATGAGCAGATAAAACAGGGAAAAAAGGAATTATTTGTTGTGGATGATAAATTTGGTACACCTACCTATACAGTTGATTTTGCCAGATCAATGTTGAAGGTGCTGGAAACCGATTATTATGGATTGTACAACCAAGCATGTTTGGGGAGTTGCAATAGATATGATATTGCAGAGGAATTTGTTAAACTACTGGGTTTATCCGAAGAGGTGAAGGTAAAGAGAGTTTCCTCCGAGCATTTTTTGAATGAATACTTTGCACCAAGACCTGGTTCCGAACAGCTCGTAAATTTAAAACTTACTGCAAGAGGCATGAATTACATGAGAGATTGGAAAGTGTGTTTGAAGGAGTATTCGGAGGTTTTTAAGAAGGATTTGTTTAATCAGCCGAAGAAAATTGTAGCAAACGAGTGAAAATAATAAATTTAGCGTCTTTGTGCTAAAATAGCCAAGAACATGGAAAAAACAAATAAAAAGCTTATCTCCATTGTATCTCCCGCCTACAACGAATCGGAAAATATACCTCTTATTGTTGAAGCGGTTAAAAAGGTAATGTCCGGCTTAAAGGAAAAATATGACTTTGAATATATTATTGTTAATGACGGAAGCACCGATGATACATGGGAAGCTATCGTAAAAGAGGCGAAGAAAGACCCAAGGATAAAGGGAATTTGTTTTTCAAGAAATTTCGGGCATCAAATGGCTTTAACTGCCGGCCTGGATAACGCTAAAGGTGACGCTGTCATTTATTGTGATTCCGATTTACAGCATCCCCCTGATATTTTTCCTAAATTAATAAAGGAATGGGAAAGCGGTTTTGATGTTGTTCATACTAAAAGAACAAAAACCGACGGTGAGCCTTTTTTAAAAAAGTTAATGTCAGGTCTTTTCTATAAAGTCGTAAACAGATTTTCAAATGTGAGAATAGACGAAGGCATGGCCGATTTTAAGTTGCTGGATAAAAAGGTGCTAAGTAAGCTCTCATCTATGAGGGAGCATGACAGGTTTTTGAGAGGGATGGTGCCGTGGGTAGGGTTTAAATCCACGGTTGTGGAGTATGAGGCAAATAAGAGAATTCACGGAAAGTCGTGGTATTCCTTTAGAAGAAATTTAAGTTTTGCGAAATCCGGCATTTTGGCTTTTTCTGTTAAACCTTTAAAATACATTGGTTATCTAGGGATATTTTTAGTAGGTTTTTCAGTTTTAGCGCTTATATATTGGGGAATAAGAAGCTTAAGTTACGGCTCCTGGCTTTTATCTCCTATATTTACCCTTACCCTTTTAAATACTTTTCTGATGGGATTATCTTTGGGTTCTCTCGGGATTATTGCTTTGTATGTTTCAAATATTTACTATGAAGTTTTAGACAGACCTTTGTATATTGTTTCGGAAAAAACTTTTGAAAATGAGTAAAAAAGATCCTTTGGTTTCGGTGGTAATGCCTGCCTACAACACGGAGAAATATATTTCGGAAGCTATTGAAAGTATTTTGAATCAGACTTTTAAGGATTTTGAGTTTATTATTATTGACGACGGAAGCACGGATAAAACATGGGAGATAATTCAAAGTTACGCAGAAAAAGATAAGAGAATTATTCCTGTAAAAAATGAAAAGAATTTGAAAATAAGCAGAACTTTAAATAAAGGTATAGCTATGAGTAAAGGTAAATATATTGCCAGAATGGATGCTGATGATTGGAGTTATCCTTCTAGATTAGAAAAGCAAGTTGAATTTATGGAAAGAAATACGGATGTGGTAGTTAGTGGGGGATATATTGTAGTCTGTGATGAAACCCTCTCCCCTGTGTATGTTAGAAAATACCCAGTAACTGATAAATCAATTAGGAGTAAAATGTTTATTTATAACCCATTCGCTCACCCCAGTGTAATGTTTAGAACCTTCCCTATAAAAGAAGAGAAGTGTGTTTATGATCATAATTTACATGGAGCTGAGGATTATGATTTATATTTTAGACTTGGAAAAAGAGGAAAATTTGCAAATTTAAATGATGTGATACTTAAATACAGGATTTCTGATAACAGCGTTTCTTATAAAGGACATGTGCGCCAAGGCTTATTAACGCTTTACATTAGATTCAAGGCGGTTACTAAGTATGGTTACAAAATTCCAGTTCATTTTTTACTTGCCCAACCGTTTGAATTACTGATTATATTGTTGGTTCCTTTCTCTCTTAAAAACAAAATTTTTTCTTTGATGAGAAAGTATATTTAGCTACACGCATATGCAAAATTTTTTAATTATAGCTCACAAATTTCTTCCCCAACCCGATGACGACCTAATTTTGTATTTGAATAAACAAAGAAAAGAGAATGTTGTTGATATCACCCATTCTTTTTCCGATTGTCCCGATAGAGTTAGCAGGTGTAAGTGGTATAAAAACGGAGATTTATATCGGGAATGGCAATCAAAGGATTATGTAAAATATCCGGAAGTTTTAATCTACATTAAAGAGTTTTTCTTCACCATAAATAGTGTTTTTAAGACAGGAATAAAATTTGATTTTTGTGTATGCGTGGATGGAATGTGTACATTCTTAGGAATTTTTTTAAGGTCTTTAAAAAAGGTAAAAAAAGTAAATTACTGGGCTATGGATTTTGTTCCCGAAAACAGATTCGGGAGCGGAATAAAAAATTTCTTTTACCATAAAATAAACACATTCGGATATAAAAATGCCGATGAGATGTGGGATTTATCTCCCAGAATGGCAGATGCCAGAGAAGAATTTTTGGGAATAAAAAAAGAAGATTACAGAAGACATAGAGTAGTTCCGTATGGAATGTGGCTTGACAGGATAAAAAGATATTCTTACGAAGAATGCGAGAAAAATACATTGGTGTTTATGGGCCATCTATTGGAAAAACAAGGAGTTCAGCTGGTTTTAGAAGCAATTCCCGAAATAATAAGGAAAATACCGGATTTTAAGTTTAAAGTTATAGGAACGGGAAATTACAAGGATAAACTCGAGGAAAGGGTTAAAGAATTAAAACTTGAGAATTATGTTGTTTTCTTGGGAAAAATTGAAAAAAACGAAGATTTAGAAAAAGAAATAGCAAAATCATGTGTTGCTATTGCTCCGTATATACCAAAACTGGACACGTGGACTAAATATGCAGATCCAGGAAAGGTAAAAACATATTTAGGCTGTGGGGTGCCTCTTCTTTTAACAGATGTTCCTTGGAATGCAAAAGAGATAGAAGAAAACGGCTGCGGAAAGATAATTAAGGAAGAACCGGCAGATATAGCAAAAAAAGTTATTGAACTGATGGATGGTAGAATAAATCAGAAGTACAGAGACAACGCAATTAAGTATTCAGAGAGTTTTGATTATGTGAATATTTTTAAGGAGATTGGTTTATGAAAAGTGGGTAC
>DAOPPB010000016.1:0-13724 GCA_035358315.1 bacterium | reverse complement strand
TTGAATTTGAGCACATTGTAAGCGGAGATGACTGTGATAAAGATTGGTATTATGCCGTGGTTGCTTTTGACAGCTCGGGAAACGCTTCAAATCCTAGGGCCGAGACAATAACAACTTACACCGAAGGTGAAACAAAAACCGGAGAAAAAACTGAAGAAGAAACAGGTGCCATACCGGTTGAAGGGGGAGCAGGCCTTCCCGGTGAAGGCGCAGTTGCCGGAGAACAGACGGGCGGAGAAGAGGGAGCAGGACAGGGAGAAGGAAAAACCGAAGGAGCCGGAGAGGAAGGTTCTGTTCTCGGAGAGCAGACAAGCGAGGTTTCCGGTTCCAAAAGTATATTCAAATCTCCCTGGTTTTGGGTTGGTCTTGCAGGTTTGGGGATAATCATCTTCAGTGTCAGCAAAAAATCAAAAAAAGCGCAAAGATAAAAATATCGGTGAAAAATTCACAAGATTGGGGCTACTTTTAGTAGCCCTGTCTTTGTTTATCGCTCTCGTAGTGTTTTTTCCCGTCATAAAAAAAGAAATCTCCTACCTTTTTCACAAGCCAAACGAAAATGTATCTGTAGCAAGCTCGGAGCTTGATTCTATGGATTTTTCACCTGATAAAGACATAATTGTTGCCGCTGATCCTCTTTTTAGCATAGTAATCCCTAAAATAGGCGCAAATTCAAAGGTAATTGCGGATGTTGACCCTTACGACCCTAAAATTTATCAGGTTGAACTCACAAAAGGCGTGGCTCATGCCAAAGGAACCGCCTATCCCGGAGAAATCGGAAACTCCTTTTATTTTGCTCATTCTTCAGATAACTTTTACAACGCAAACAGATACAATTCGGTTTTTTATCTTTTGAACAAAATGGAAATCGGAGATGTTTTTTACCTTGTTTACAAAAATGAGATTTACAGGTACGGAGTGATTGAAAAATCTGTGGTTAAACCCGATGCTGTTGAGTACATAAAAAAGGAAAATGATGAAAAATTGGCAACTTTGATGACCTGCTGGCCTGCCGGTACGACAATAAATAGACTGGTGGTGGTGGGGAAGCTCATAGAGTAAAGTGTAGCGAAATGTCGAGCAAGCTGTTCAATGTACTCCATTGTACAAGGAAGCGCAGACATTTGAGTGTAGCGAAATGTCGAGCAAGCTGTTCAATGTACTCCATTGTACAAGGAAGCGCAGACATTTGAGTGTAGCGAAATGTCGAGCAAGCTTGTATAATTTCTTCATGCCTAAAATTACAAATATTCCTCCCGGCTTTGGTGATAACTTCCCCGCCGGCGATAATACCAATAGTATAGATAATTCCGATTTTGAAAAAAACATATTAAAACAGGAGCCCGGTAAAATTTATCCTTCAAAAAATTCAAAAAAATCAAACTATTACACTCCCGCTTCAAAGAATAAAAAAATGAAAACTCTCCTGATAATTTTGTTTTCTGTAGCCGCAGTACTTTTTTTGTTATGGTTGCTCTTTGTTAAATCGGGAAAAATAAACAGAACGGCTCTTAATCCGATGTCTTCTTCCGGTTCTTCTTCGGTTCAGACAAAAACTGTCATAAACGATCTTACCGGAGAAAAATTTACCGAGGAGGAAGCTAAATCCTGGGCAAATGAACGACCTTTGGGAGTTATGGTAAATAATCATGTTGACGCCCGACCTCAATCAGGTTTGGTTTACGCCGATCTAGTTTATGAAATAGTAGCAGAAGGTGGCATCACAAGATTTTTAGCTTTCTACCTGACAAATACGCCTCAAAAAATAGGTCCTGTCAGAAGCACCCGTGAGTATTATTTAGTTTTGGTGAAAGAACTCAGCGACGCAATGATAATGCACATCGGATATTCTCCTCAGGCTTTAGTTGCTATTGACACATGGCCGGTAAGAAGCTTATTTAGAGGCGGATGCGAATCTTATCCCGGTTGTACCTGGAGGGAAAATCCGAGAAATGTAGCTTACGAACATACAGCCTATGTTAACGGGGAAAAACTAAGAGAATTAGGATTGGACCTCGGATGGGAAGGAAAAGGAGATATAAGAGTCTATACATTTAAGGACGACGTAGCCAAATATGCGGATAGACCTTCTGCAAATAAGATTTCTATTGATTTTTGGGTAAAGGGAGATTATTCAAGCATTTTTGATTACAACGAGCAGAACAATACTTACCTTAAATCTACGGGATATGACGCAGAAGGAAATCCTATTCCTCACAAGGACCAGGAAACCGGACAGCAAGTTGAAGTTAAAAACCTGGTAGTTCAATTTGTGACCGAAAACTCCATAGCCGGGGACGAAAAAGGAAGACTGGACTATGAATTGGTGGGAAGCGGTAAAGCGCTTGTTTTCATTGATGGAAAAGTTGTTGATGCGACTTGGAGCAAGGCTTCGAGGGATGAGAGAACCATATTTTATGATACCAACGGCCAGGAGATTGAGTTTAACAGGGGAAAATTTTGGATAGCCATTGTTCCGGACAGAAATATTGACCAGGTAATCTATAACTAAAGCGCAAAGCGGGAAAACTAAATGTGAAAAATGTATAATGTTTCTGTAGTTTATTTGTTAATTAACTGCCCGTAAATCAATATGCTAAATAAATTATTCGTGTCCGATGTAAGAGTAAGTATTCTGAAGCTTCTTCTTTTAAATCCGAGGAGAGGTTTTCATGTCAGGGCAGTTGAAAGACAGGTTAAGGCGGAGATAAATGCCGTCAGGAGGGAGTTGGACAATCTTTTTGAAATAGGTTTGGTTACAAGAAGACAGAGTTCCAACAAGGTTTTTTATCAGATAAATATCGAACACCCTTTTTATCGGGACCTTTTGTCTTTAGTGGCAAAAGAAGAGGGAGTTGGCGCCGCTATTATCAAAAATGAACGAAAGATAGGAAATATTGAGTACGCCGTGCTGTCTCTCGCTTTTTTAAGGGGAAGAAAATCGACTGCCCTGGATGTCGATTTATTCATAGTCGGAGATGTAAATCTTGATATTCTTCAAAATATTGTGAAGGAAGAAGAATCCAAGACCGGCCGTGAGATAAATTATTCCGTTATGTCATCTCAGGAGTTTGTTAATAGGAAGAGAACAAATGATACTTTTATTTACAAAATCCTAACTCAGAGCAGGACCATGCTCATCGGCGACGAGGAAAAATTTTGCTCGATTGTTTAGAAAATTTTGGTATCAGGATATGCCGGGAAAAGAAACTTTTAAACTCGTTTTAGTCTCCATAATCTTTACAATTTCCGCGCTGATAGCGCTTCCGGAAATTCCTTTTGTTGTAAACTCCAAGCTTTGGATAATTGACTCTGCTATCGGGGGATACAAGATAAAAATACCCCGAAAAGATGGGGAAAAGGTAATAGATCTTAGTAATTTTAAAAAAGATTCGGAGATCGGAGAAAGTCAAAAGATTATTTATTCTCTCAAAGATGGGACATCTGATAATAAAGATCAATTTTTGAGCGAAGTTGAGAAAACTATTAAAAAAAGACTGAGCCTGATGGGAATAGCTGATTTTAGCGTCGGAAGAGAAGGAGATAATATTTTTGTAATAATACCGGAGTATGAGGATTTTGACAGGGTAAACCAAATGTTGCTTGGAAACGGAAAAATGATGTTCAAAACTCTTAAAGACCCGGGCGGATGGAGTTCTGATAAGGCTCAGGAAATATTTTTTGATACCGGAAAATGGCAGGACACAGGTATAACAGAACATGACATTCAGAACCTGATTTACACAATAGACCCGGCTTCGGGAGATTCTATGATGATTATATCTTTTACTTCCGAAGGAAGAAATAAATTTTATGACCTTGCGGAGAAAAATGTAAATCTTCCGATTGCTATTTATATGAACGATTCCGAATATCCTTTTTTAATGCCTTTAATCAGTGAAACCCTTCTCAAAAATGATAAAAACACCGATCCGTCCGTAACAATAAGATATCCCAAGCAGGTTGTGGAGGATTACAATCTACAGCTTAAAAATCCTCTTCCTGCTGATATTGTTTATGTTGATAAAACAATTGTTACTCCCCCGATCGGAGTTAATTTTATAAGCAAATATGTTATTTCTTTTGTCATCGCCCTGATTTTAATTTCCATTTTCTTCGTAATCAAATTTAACCTTACGGGTATTATTTTCACGTACGCGCTAATCTGCTCTATATCGGTGTTTGCGGCTTTGGCGAAGCTTCTCTCTTTGTCTATAGGTCCCGTATTCCTATCGGCGTCAATTCTCGTAACGGGAATTATATCCTCTTTGGGCTATTTGATTTTTAACGATATGAAAAGTGGGTTAAATGAAGGAAAACCTTTTGATATTATCTATTACCAGGTATTCGGGAAAGCAAAAGAAAGGTTATCGGCTCCATCTATTTTTATGTTTTCTGCGTCTCTACTGTTTATGCTTATCACCACAGGAAGGGTGAGAGTTTTTATGTCCGTTTTAACGGTAGGAATGTTATCTGTTATTTTGTTTTATTCTTTTTTATTGCCGACTCTTTTATTTGCCTTAGGGAGGGATGAGAAATGATTTCCTTTCTTCCGTCATTAAGCCCGATTTTTAACTACCTGATAATTACTGCTATTTTTGTTTTCGTTATAGTAATATTCTTCTCAGTGGTTTTTGATGATGTTCGTGGAAAAGTTTCGTCCGAAATTAAACTGTCTTTTATTTTTACTTTTTGTATAAATCTGCTTTTTTACCTTCTTATCTTTTATTTGATTAAAATCTCAACCGAACCGGATATTTATGATAATGAAGCTCTACCTTTTCTCTATCTGATGTTTTTATCTTTCTTTACCGGAGCAATTCCCGTAATGGAAATTAAAGGAAATTTATTGAAAACAAAAGGAAGAAGTGCCGTGGAAGCTTACGATAATGTTTCAAAAAAGGTTTCTTCCGTTGTTAGAGAAATCTCGTTATTGTTTGCTCTTCTTTTGATTCCGATGTATTTTTTCGGCAATGGAAGCATGAACATGCTTTTAATTTTATTTCTGCTTTCAACAATTATTTCCTGCGCCGGTTGGACTGTCGTTTTCCCCAGGATTTTAAAGTTCAGACAAAGCGGAAAAAAATCCTGATTTACGGCTCAGTAAAAATACTGTTAACATATGCCTATGTATAAATGGAATGTTCTCGGAGAATATAACCCAAAAAAAGATGTTGTTTCGCTAATTCTTGAAAGTAGGGGAATAAAAGATGTAAGAACTTTTCTTAAGACCCCATCTTTAAACGAATCATTCAACGGCTTTTCAGCCGATTTTAAAAATTCTTTGGTAAAGGCTAAAGAATTAATATTTGAGGCTATGGAAAATGAAATTCCTATTCTTATATTCGGGGATTATGATTCCGATGGCATTAACGCCGCCGCTATTTTGTACAATTTTTTTAGGCGTGAAAAAAAATATGAAAAGATTTACCGCTTTATTCCCAACAGGTTTGAACACAGTTACGGGCTTTCTAAAAAAGCGATTGATGAAAGTCTTGAGGAGATAAAAAAACAGGAAGCCGGAAACGATGGGAAGGGAAATAAGAAAGATAGAAAAGAGAAAAGTGAAAAGAGTGAGAAGAGTGATAAAGTTCTTTTCATTACCGTTGATGTCGGAATAACCGCCGATAAAGAAGTTGCGTACATTAAAAAACTCGGGCATTCGGTAATTTTAACCGACCATCATCAAAAGCCCGACAAAGTTCCCGATGCCGATGTTATTGTCTGGAATGATGACGTTTGTGGTTCGGAGATTTCATGGATTTTGTCAAAAGTTTTGGGTTCTAAGAGCAGAGAAGGTGTCGCATACGCCGCTGTTGCTACAGTCACGGATCTTTTACCTCTGCTCGGGTTTAATAGGGTAGTTGTGAAAAGGGGTTTAGAAGTTTTAAATTCCAATCCTCCTCTCGGATACAAAAAACTGCTTGAAGCCGCGGGAATAAAAGATATTGAAATTACCACTTATGAGTTGGGCTGGGTTATAGGTCCCCGTCTTAATGCCAGCGGGAGACTTCAAAGTTCCGAGGATTCTTTTAGACTTTTGACCGAAACGGACGAAAAGGTGCTGGAAGAGCTGGCTCAGAATCTTAATTCAAAAAATATTGAAAGGCAGGAAAAAACTCTTGAAATGTATGATATGGCTTCGGAAATTGACGAAAATAATCTGCCGAAGATAATTTTTTCCTCCGACGAGAAATATCATGAGGGAATTATAGGTTTGGTTTCCGCGAAGCTTACTCAGAGATATTACCGTCCGTCGGTGGTGATTTCTTTAAGCGGTGATTATGGAAAGGGTTCGGTCAGGTCGATTCCGGGAATTAACATAATAGAAGTTTTGAGAAAATTTGAGGATCTTTTTGTTGATTTGGGAGGTCATCCGATGGCTGGTGGTTTTACAATTGAAAAAAAGAAAATTCCGGAAATGAAAAAGAAAGTATCGGATTATGTTGAAAAGAATTTCGGTGATGAAGTTTTTAATCCGGTTTTAAATATTGATTTGGAAATTCCTTCCGAAGTTATAAGTGTTGATCTTCTTAATGAAATTGAAAAAATGAAGCCTTTCGGGATGGGAAATGAACAGCCGGTTTTTCTATCCCGTGGTTTGGGTGTTGTAAGCTGTGATGTTATAGGGAAGGACGGGAATCATCTTAGGTTGAAACTTTATGACGGGGAGAAATATCAACGGGCGGTGTTTTTCGGAGGAAAGCGATTTGAAAAAGATTTTGAAATCGGGGGAAGATTGGACTTGGTTTATTCTTTAAATAAAAATGAATACAACGGTAATACTTATGTTGATATGGTGGTAAAAGATTATAGGAAAGTTTAATTTTTAATGGATATTTCAATCACGAGAAAAGTAGCGTTATACCTCTTGGAATTTGTAGTGAAAGTATTTTGGGCCGTTGATAAAATTCTTAGTTTTGAATGGAAATATATCTCAGGGATTTTTTTTAAATGTGTTGTTTTTCTACTGTCTTTTTCATTTTTAGGTTTTCTTACATACGGAATTTTTAGCGGGTACATACATGATCTTATTGTTGCTTATACTACTCCCGAATATTTCCCCTCCCTTCAGACGGTAAACGTGTCTTATCCATTACTGGTCGGAACGGAGCCGGAACCGGAGATAACAGCTTTATCGGCTATTGTTGTGGATAGAAAAACCGGGGAGGTTTTGTTTGAAAAAAATCCTTCTGAGCCATTGCCTCCGGCATCTACAGTAAAATTAATGACTGCGCTTGTAGCCTTGGACATTTATGATTTGGATGAGGAATTGATTGTCCCGGAAAAGTGCACGGAAGTTGAAGGTTCAAGAGTAGGTTTGCCGCCAGGGGAAAAGTTTAAAGCTGGGGATTTAATTATGGGTATGTTAATAGGATCCGCCGGAGATTCTGCATGCGTCTTGGCTGTGTCAAAAATAGGGGAGGATGAATTTGTGAAAAAAATGAATGAAAAAGCTCTGGCTATCGGAATGTCTTCCACGCATTTTTCAAACCCGATAGGTTTGGATAACATAAACGGAGGTCATTATACAACCGCTTCGGATTTGTATAGGCTGGCAGTCCGCGCAGTTTCGGTTCCGAAAATTAAAGAAGCGGTCGGAGAAAAAACTTTTATTTTGGAATCTTTGGATGGAAGCTTCAGATCATCGGTAGTGAACACAAATAAATTTTTATGGGATGTTCCGAATACCGTTGGCGTAAAAACCGGTACTACGCAGGGGGCGGGGGAGGTTTTAATTTATGAATATCTTGAAGAGCCTAAGGATACTTTTATCGTGGTGATGGGGAGTAGAGATAGATTTAAAGATACGAAAATTCTACTTGACTGGGTGAACAGAAATTATCATTGGAAATAATTCTTAGATAATTTAGAAAATAACTTTTGTAATGCAGTTATAAAATAGTTTTGCTCGTTGGTGCAAAAAGTTCCGATCTTTGTCTTTTTGTCGGAATTTTGTCGGAAGATTATTTTACCGGAGTCGGGATTTGGGGCTGAGATGACTTGCTCCACTCTCCGGTAATTGCGGGGAAATATAGGGTTATGCTCCCTCCTTCCGTTCCTCTGGTAGTGTATTTTCCTGAAAAAACATAAATCGGCTGAAGATAGGTTTGAAATTTAGGTGTTTCGTAGTAAGCCAGATAAATGTTATCTATTAATATTTTTTCCACGGTAACCGGAGTATAAGTACCAAAAGGATTCGCATTTTTAGGTGTGACCTGAACTATTACCGCCTTATTATCTGTAACCATTTTCCACGCTTCCTTTACGTCTATTATTGGGTAAACCGCTTTTGTTGCAGTATTTATTTCCCAATAATTTGCCTCCACTATCGGGTTAACTAAAGGATCCGATTTTCCTGATCTGTTGCTTACAATCATTCTCATCAGCCCTTCGGAAGGATTGGGACCCAATATCGGATATTTATCTATTGATCTATAAAAGTCAATCAGGGCAACCTGTGCCTCTGCCGGGCTGTCCGTTTCGTACAATTTATTCCCCGAGTAGCGCCCGAGTTTTACTGTTTGATTTCCCTGGGGATACAACTCATCATTGAACCTGTATATAGCCGCAAGTTTTTCCTTTGCTTTCTTTAAGGCATTCTCTTTGTTTATTGAACCCGGCTGAAAGAATAGGCTTTTGCCATCCATGTTGGTTGTCAGATTAAGAACTCTGGTATTTATATCTATGGTTAAATAGCTTGCCGTCTGAGAATTTCTCCACTTATAAACTGTTCCGCTTAAATCCGATATCAGATCAGCATCTGTAAATCCCAGAACTGCAGCGTCAGCCGCGGCATTTTTACCTGCGAGATAGGAATATTGCGGCGGTTTGAATTTGTAGACCTTCATAGTAGCGGGAAGATTTGCAGGAAGTCTGGCATTTGTAGTATTAAGAACGTACTGAGGATTATCATTTTCAATTTTTCTTCTTACAAATTCAAGCTGGTCTAATTGACCGTAAATTGTGTTCGGGGGAGTTTCTTTAGCGAATAGAGATTTAAATAAAGCAACAGAGCCGGGAAATATTACAGCTGTCAGGAGATAATAAGACGCGGCAAATATTACGAGATACCTGAAGGATTTTTTTATCAACTCGGCAGTTTTTGTTAAGTTCATCCATATAATTTTAGCAGAAAGCACAAATTATTCCGATACCGCTGTTTTTAGTGATTTTCCTGTGGTTTTATGCCTTGATTTCGTGCTAAAATCCAAATTATGAAAATGAGAACGAGAATGGCCCCGAGTCCTACGGGAGAGTTTCACATAGGAAGTCTTAGAACGGCTCTTTATGATTACGCTTTGGCCAAAGGTTCGGGCGGAGAGTTTGTACTTAGAGTGGAAGACACCGACAGAAGCAGGTACGTTGAAGGATCTGTTGAAAGGATGCTGAAAACTTTGAAAGATTATGGTTTATCCTGGGATGAAGGTCCTGATATCGGTGGTCCCTATAATCCGTACTTTCAGTCTCAAAGATTGGATATATACAAAAAATATGCTCTGGAGCTGGTTGAAAAGGGTGACGCTTATTATTGTTTTTGCAGTGAAGACAGATTAAAAAAGTTGAGAGAAGAACAGACGAAAAAAGGCGTTGTTACAAAGTATGACAGGTGTTGTCTTAATCTTAGTAAAGAAGAAGTGAGAAAAAATCTGGAAGAGGGGAAACCTTACGTTATTAGGTTGAAAGTTCCTCAGAATGAAAATATTGAATTTGAGGATATGGTTCTCGGAAAATTATCTTTTCCCTCGGACGATATTGATGACCAGGTGCTGATAAAGTCCGACGGTTTTCCGACTTATCATCTGGCTGTAGTGGTTGATGACTATTTGATGAGAATAACCCATGTGCTCCGCGGAAGAGAATGGCTTCCTTCCACTCCGAAGCATGTTCTTTTATACAGATTCTTCGGGTGGGAGATGCCGAAATTTGTTCATCTTCCTTTGCTTCGTGAAACCGACAGCACAAAAAAACTTTCTAAGAGAACAGGTTCTGTTAATGCCGCAGAATTTTTAAAAAACGGATATTTGCCCGAAGCTGTTTTGAATTTTGTTATGTTTCTTGGATGGAATCCCGGAACCGAAAAAGAAATCTATTCACTGGAAGAATTCGTAAAGGATTTTTCGGTTGAAAAAATACAGAAATCCGAGATGGCCGCCTTTGATAGGCAAAAACTTTTATGGCTGAACGGATTTTATATAAGAAACTTATCTTTAGAGGAGCTTTGGGGTAAAGTGGAAAAGTGGAACAGAGAATATTCGGAAGAAGCGGGGACAGAATTTTTGGCCGGCAAATCTGACATTGAATTTAATATGAAAGTTTTAAACTTGGTAAGAGAGAGAATGAAAAGACTTGATGAGTTTAACGACCTTGTTTCCTACTTCTACAAAAAACCTGAAATAGATAAAAAGTTTGCGGAAAAATTTTCAGGAGATTCAAAAAAAGCTCGGGAGATAATTGCTAATTTTACAGAAGCATACGAAGAAATATCTAATGAAGATTGGACTGTTGAAAACCTGGATAAAATATCCCATTCAAAATTGGAGGAATTTTCTTACAGCCCGAAAGAGGCCTTTATGACAATAAGGTATGTTGTGACCGGGCAGGAATCTACTCCCCCTCTTTTTGATGTTCTGGCTTTGCTGGGAAAAAAGGAAACAATTGATAGACTTATTCATGCCTTGTCCATGATGTCGTAAAATCTATCACTTTTATTTTCCTCTCTCTATTTTTAGTAGAATATTCAGATTGATAAAAATGCGGATGCTGATAAAATATACCTATAAAGTTCAAATATAGGAGGCAGCAAAATGGCAGCAAAAGCATCTTCCAAACCAAAAGAAGTAAAAGAAAAATCTCCTGCTCAACAAGGAAAAGAATTGGCCCTAAGGACAGCTATAGACCAAATAGAAAAAAATTTCGGAAAGGGATCGATTATGAAACTTGGTGAAAGCGCCGGAGATAGATCAATTCCTGTTATTCCTACCGGTTCAATAGCGCTTGATATAGCCTTAGGTGTCGGGGGAATCCCAAGAGGAAGAATTATTGAGATATTCGGTCCTGAATCTTCAGGAAAAACGACATTGGTTCAACACATAATTGCCGAGACCCAAAAACTCGGGGGAACTGCCGCCTTGATAGATGCTGAGAACGCATTTGACCCTTCTTACGCCGAAAAAACGGGAGTTGATGTTGAGAATCTTCTGGTTTCTCAGCCGGATACAGGTGAACAGGCTTTAGAGATTGCGGAAACTCTTATCAGATCAAACGCCGTAGATTTGGTAGCGATAGATTCGGTGGCGGCACTAGTGCCTCGGGCGGAAATAGAAGGTGAGATAGGAGATAGCCACGTGGCTATGCAGGCCAGACTTATGAGTCAGGCCTTGAGAAGATTGAGTGGGGCTATAAGCAGATCAAAATGCACCGTTGTTTTTACCAATCAGCTTAGGTCAATGATAGGTGTTATGTTCGGGAATCCCGAAACCACAGCCGGAGGGAAGGCTTTAAAATATTATGCCACCGTCAGAATTGATATGAGAAAAATCGGAACGCTTAAAAGAGGGGATGAATTTTACGGTATAAGAGTAAAAACCAAGGTTGTAAAAAACAAGGTAGCTCCTCCCTTTAGATCGGCCGAGTTTGATATTCTATTCAACGAAGGGATCAGCAAAGAAGGAAATTTGATAGACGTGGGGGTTGACCTCGGGGTAATAAAAAAAAGCGGGGCGTGGTTGGAATTTAACGGTGAAAAAATCGGCCAGGGGAAAGATGCGGCAAGGCAGTTTCTGAAAGAAAACAGTAAAGTTGCCGCAGAAATTGAAAAAGCGATAAGAGCCGCTGTTAAAGAGAAAAGTGATATTCCTCTTAATATCGGCACCGAAAAATCGGAAAAAATACAGACTGAAGATTCCGCGGAAGAGTAGAATTAATATAAATGAAGTTGGATGAAAAAGAAGAAGTTTTTTCACAGATTTATCTTAAGCTGTTAAATTTTTTGTCTTTCAGCAAAAGAAGCCGGAAAGAGCTGTTGGATAAGGTTGAGAAATATGTTTCAAAATCCTCTATTTCCCCAAAAGATAAAAGTGAGATAAAAGAGAGAATAATTCTGGCTTTGGAAAAAGACGGGTACTTAAGAGATGCTACCGATGTGGATTTTGCAAAATCGTATATAGAGAGTTTGGAAAATTCGGGAAAATCATTTAACAGTCTTAGAATAAACCGCTTTCTTCAGAAAAAAGGAGTTTCCCGGGATATAATTAACGACATTTTAAAAAACCTGGATAAAGATCTTATTTATGAAAGCGTTTTGCGAGATGCTCAGAAAAAACTTCGCACTCTCGGGGGAGAAGATAAATATACTAAGAAAAGAAAGCTTTTAAAATATCTCTATGGAAAAGGGTATCCTTTTGATATTTCCTCTTCTGTGGTTGACACTCTCCTGTAGTTGCAATAGAATCATGCTGTAAGGTTTTGCTATGGATAAAGATTTTTCATTTTTAACTTTGAATAATTTTTACTGTTTTAACGACAAAAGTCGGGTGTAGCTGTCTTTTTCCGGCAAAACCTCCGAATAAATTAAAACCTAAGTAGGTTGGATGCGTGATTTTTTTAAATATGGAGGTTATAAAAAATGGAAATAGCGGAAATCATTCTCATACTATTGGCCGTATCGGGTATTTCGGTTGGTTATGTACTCCGTTTCGGGAAGAAGAAAAATGTTCCTTCTGGGACCGAAGAAAGAAAAGAAGAAACTGCTAAACAGGAACCTCGGGCATCGGTATCCGTAAAAGATGTAAAAGAAGTTTTATCAACGAAAAATGTCGATATTGAAAACGAACCGATAGTCCTGGAAGCTAAGGCCAGAGCTAAAGATATTATTGTTGAGGCAAAAACCGAAGCTTTGAACATCCAGTCAAGGGCCCAGGAACAGGCAAGGCGCATAAAGGAGGAAGCTTTAGAATCGGAAAGAAAGTCTGCTCTTTTAAAGGCTCAGGTTGACGCCCGTGCTAAGGAATTAGAAGCAAAAGCTAAAAGTTTGGCCGCCATTAAGGAAAGTTTGGAGAAAAAGCAGGAAGAACTGGAGAATTTTCACAGAAAACAGCAGGAGGAAATTGAAAAAGTTGCCTCTATGACAAAAGAAGAGGCAAGAGAGCTTCTTCTAAAGGAAGTGGATAAAAGTTTGGTAGATGAAAAAGGGAAAAGAATAAGGGAAAAAGAAGAAGAGATAAGGAGGGAGTCCCAAGAAATGTCAAAACAAATCCTGATGGAGGCACTGGAGTTCGGGTCTACGGATATTGTGGTTGAGCAGTCAACTTCAAAGTTAAAACTTCCCGATGAGGATTTGAAAGGAAGAATAATCGGAAAAGAAGGAAGAAATATAAGAACATTTGAAGAATTAACCGGAGTGGATTTGGATCTTGATTCTTCGCCCGGAGAAATAATTGTTTCCTGTTTTGACTCGGTAAGAAGAGCGGTAGCAGTTACCGCCTTGGACAGATTAATTGCCGACGGAAGAATTCAACCCGCCAGAATAGAAGAAATAGTTGAACAGACGAAAAAGGAAATGGACAACATTATGTATAAGGCGGGAGATGGTTTGTGCCACAAGCTCGGTTTGTATAACATTCCCAGAGAACTGATTCAGATATTGGGTAGATTTAAATACAGATTTTCTTACGGTCAGAATATGCTTGAGCATACAATGGAAACAGCCAGGATAGGAATGTATA
>DAOPPB010000015.1:0-13907 GCA_035358315.1 bacterium | reverse complement strand
ATGATCCGTATGATCCAGAGGTAACCCCCGTGTTTGAAAATGTAACTAGAGCAGGTCCTGTGCCTTCAACAGAAACGGAAGATATGTCTCCACCGAGAGGTTTAAATATTGGATCTTCTCCAGTCAAACCAATTAGAAATTGTCCCGACGAGCTGGGTGGTGTCAAGGAGGTTATAGCACCCATTCCAGAACCTAAAAGTATAGAGTGATCTTCCAGATTTGTTCTCCCTGTTCCCCCGTATTGAACATCAATTGCCGATCCAAGCCAAATACCTGATGTGATGCTCCCATTTGATATCACTACTCCATTTATCGTGTTTAGAGACGATGGAGCAGTAATTGCGCCGGTAGTTGTGAGTTTCCCATTTACTGTTAAAAGATCATTTGATAGGAGAATTAAATTTTCATTTGATAGCGTTCCCATATAACCATTTTCTAACGTAATTCCACCTATAAGTGCTGAATTTGTTACTTCAAGCTGTTTTTGTGGGTTTGTTGTTCCAATTCCTAATCGTGAATTGGTAATATTCCAGAAAAGATTATTTGATCCCGATTGTTCAAAATTGTCGACAAAAAATGCTATTTGCCCACTTACGCCTGATCCGGAAAGAGTAGCGCTCAGAGATGATACATAATTGCATTCCCACATCGATGTTGAGTTATTCCATGATAAGACTTGATTTCCTGAGCAGCCCCCTATCATCCTCAAACCTTCCGATGTTAGTTCAAGACCGGAATTTGAAGATGTGTTTGTAGTAGTACCGGAAGTAATAATATCAAGAGAAATGCTTTCAGGGCTTACCGTAATTCCGTCTCCTGCTCCGATATCAATTGTTAATGTTCCTGTTGCTCCCCCTCCCGTTAAACCTTGGCCTGCATTCACACCGGTTGTGGCGTATGAGCTTATTATGCTTGAATTAAGTAATACACCGGGCAGATTATGTAAAAGATTGAGTTCGGTGGCATTTGATTGAATCTGTGTTCCCGAAATATATAAACTCTCTGTGTTGGAAGATCCTTTAACATCAATATCAAAAAGTGGACTTGTTGTTCCTATACCTAGTCTTGCATCCAGTACATTAATCGAATCTATACCTAAAACTGATCTTTGGAACTCTATTCTCCCTGATGTTTCTCCCAATCCTAACCACTGACCGTCCGCTGAAGAACTGCTAAAAACTTCACCTTTTGTCATAGATCCTACACCTGTGATGTCTCCTACTCCTTGCAAATCTATCACCTCTTTCCACGTTAATGTATTATTGTCCTGTATTGACAAGACATAGTCCGACAGGCCTGAATTCGATGGTAATGTGTATATTATATTTTGATTCAAATAATCTGGAGCCCTAAATCCTGTGTATTTATTCCCATTTCCTAATTCCAAACTTCTATACTTGGAATTCCAAAGAAGATGCGAGGCATCCTGTGTTATTAATTCTCCATTTCCGAACAGTATTCCACCGTTCTCTGGCACCAATCCCGAGAGATAATTTAATTCTTCAGTAGTGGTATCTATTCCGGATAAAACATTTATCTCTTTTGCGGTTGTCTCTATTTTTGTTCCATCTATTGAGATAGATCCACCATTAAAATTGAAATTGCCACTATATTCTATTTCCGGGGCCAGTTTTGTGCCGTCCACCACTCCTTCTGCTATGACGGTATTTAGCATATTTGTTCCTATTACCTCGCCACCTATACTTAGTGACTCTTGAAGTGTTCTTTTCGTTACGTCATCAATTCTTAGTAGATTATTTATTGTCCCCGTATCAAAGAAATTAATATCTGTTACGTCTAATCCTTCTTCAAATGTTGATTTTTTCTTAAAAAAAGTTTGTAAGTTGAAATTCTGCACAAAATCGGAGGCTCTCGTTCTTGCTGCCAATACATTCTCTCCTTTCTCATAGTTTTTATTACCGGGATTAATTTTTATTCCCAAAACTTCTGAGAGTAAATATGAATTATTTATTCTATTTTTAACGTCTTCACTTTTTGATACGTAGACAAAAGTAATAGTGGCACATAATACAATGGCCAAAAATGTTATTCCCACTCTTGTTTTTCTCCATAGGGGTTCCGATATTTTTTCCCTTGCTTTCCAGGGTGTTCCCTGCTCATTTGTTTTTGTGTTTTTTTCATACTTATCATGTTTGTACAAGCTGTTATTCAGCTTTGATTTGTTGTTTCTGTCTCCCGCTGATTTGGTTTTTACGGAAAGCGGCTTAAGCTCAGCTTTTTTTTGTTTCTCGGTGTACTTAAATTCTTTAGGTACATTTCCTAATGCACTGTTATATTTTTGAACTTTTTTCTGGTCCAGGTTTCTCTTTAATTCTTTTATGGCATCGAGCCTGTATGATCTGTAGTTATTTTTAGGATTTCGGTAAGAAGTTATTAATCCCTCTTCTTCAAATCTTCTTACCGTGGAAGGTGATACACCTAGTATTTTAGCTGCATGTGAAACTCTAAGAAAATTATCCTTGTGAAAGGAATATGTTGCATCTGATTTTTCTGGGGTTTTATTTTTTTTATCTTGGGCAGGCAGGCTCATTGAAAAACATTACTAAACATTGTTACAATGGTGTTTAGTAAACTTGTAAAAATGATAAACATTTTTTTCTCTGGTGTCAAGCACTTTTAATTTTCACAACGATATTTAAAAAGGTTTTGATATATTAAATTACTCACCCAGTTGTTATTATTTTCATTATTGTTTATTTACTAAAAGAAAATAATTTTAACTTTGGGTTTTTTCCTTTTTATCAAGGTAATATCGTCGTTGTTTTTAATGAACCTTTCAATGAGTATTTTTTGTGAGTGAATTTTTGGAAAAAGAGGAGACATAAGATATTGAGTACATTATTTGCTCACATTTAATTATTCTATTTTAGATACAAGTAAAAAATAGAATAACATTTTGCTAATAGATCTCACATTTAAATTTTTTAATACACTGATTTTGTAATTATGTACGTTGCAAGAATACATATTTTTTTTATGGTATCTGGAAATAACTTTATTACGTTACCTGTGATAACGGACACCTCATGAACTTGACTGCGTAAAATTTTTTGTTTACGCTTTAAGTAATGTTCTTATCGAAAATAACCAAGAAAACAATATTTTTGATGCTATCTACGATTATTTTGTGTTTTTCAATTGTTTCTTATGCTCTTTCTTATGAGTACGCTGTTACAGTTCCTATTTTTGAAAATAAGGGAAGTGTGGGGGACATTGTAAGCTATAAAGATGGTAGGTATGTATTATCTTCTGAGTATCAGGATAGTGCTGTATGTGGGGTTATAGTTGAAGATGCGTCGATTTCATTTGAAGATAGGAATTTAGAACAATCGAAATTAGTTACTTCAACAGGAGAGGTTTTGGTCAATGTTTCGGCTAAAAATGGCTCTATTCAGGAAGGCGATTATATTACAAGTTCCGATATACCTGGGGTTGGTGTCAAGGCGACGGAAGACGGGCAGGTTATCGGTGTTGCTATGGAAAGCTTTGAGCCATCAAACAAGGAAGATATAGGTCAAATATATGTGCTAATGGATATAAAAACCAAATTTTTTGGTAAGGGTTTGAGCGGCAATATATTAGGGGTTATTAGGAATAGTTTGACATCACCATTCATGACACCTATACAGGCACTCAGATATCTATTGGCCATCGCCATCATATTTGCGTCTTTTGTCATAGGATTTTCGTCATTTGGCAAAATAACAGGTTCCAGTGTGGAAGCTTTGGGTAGAAATCCTTTAGCGGGGACTTCCATAAGAAAAGTTGTAATTTTTAATTTTATTTTGACCTTTGTAATTATGGTAATGGGTCTTGTTGCCGCATACTTTATTCTAACAATTTAAGTTTTAATGAATTGAGCAAGATATTGAAGATATTTTTCTATGTGCTTATAATTACTGTATGAATTTTGAACTGCCCTTTTACTTATCAGGAATAGAAGTACTAACTATAGTGAATTTTGTTCTTGCTGTTTGCCTCTTTTTACCGCTTATCCTACTCGGGTACTGGTTTATTTTTGAATTTCGGAATTTGGATTTAGGTAACGATGATTTTTACTATAACAACGATGATCACCATCATAAATTTTATTCTGAGGTTAGTAAGTCTGCAAATGCAAATGGAGATATTAAAGAAGGTGCTTATAACGAGGCTTTGGAAATTTTAGACAGGGCCAGGGCTGATTCTTTAAAAATATTGGGCAAAGCACAAGCTAAGGCGCAGAATCTTTTGGATAACACATATGTAATTTCCAAAGAAAATAGAGAAAAACTTCAGGAAAATATAAAAAATATTTACGATAAACAAAATCAGACTTTAAGTAATTTATCGGAAGAATTATTGGAAAGCTATAGATTATCTATAGAAGAAGGGAAAAGGGAAAATATCAGGACACTTTATGAAGTTACTGAAGCAATGAAACAAGAGGCTATTAGAGGAGTGGACGAACTGAAAGATGTCGTTAAGAAGGAGACCATCGAGGCGCAGGATGCTCTCGAAGATAAAGTGAATAGAGAATATGCCAAGGTAGATGCAGAGATAAAAGAGTATAAGAGAAAAAAGATCGAAGGTCTTAATAGAAAGATTTTCGAGCTGTTATCAAACATATACACCGAAGTGCTAAAGCAAGATCTAGATCAGACCAAGCATGAGAAATTGATTCTGGAACTTTTAGAGCAGGAATTGAAGACATCCGGACTGAAAAATAGTTTATAGAGGGAGAGTTTAATTTATATCATGGCGGAATTAAGAAAAACAAAGCAAAAGATTAAAGAAGATGCGGAGCAGATAGTATTTAATAGTTTAAAAACCAAACGTAACGCTAATCAGTTTATCCTTTTGAGTGGTGCTTTACTTCGTCGGTCTGGAGAAATGGATATTGCCAAAGTGTTAACTGATGTTTTTGGAGAAATTCGGCCTTCTTGGATGGAGGATTTAATTAAAAATGTTCCTGGTCTACAAACTGGTATTTTATCAGATTCGGATATAAATATATTAAAAGCTATAAGGCATAGAATTAACGATGCAATAGAAGTAAAAGTGGATATGTCGTTCGAACCGTCAGAATATTTCATCGACAGTGTGATAAATATTATGAAAGACGTCCTTAAGGGAGCTAATAAAGGTTCGTACAACGTCGATTTGATAGTAGATGTGAACGTAAAAGAAGATTTTGAACCTGGGGCGATATTTTACGTAAATGGGCACGTAATTGACTTAAGAGTGAGAAATAAAGTAATAAATTATCTTTATTCACAAGATGTCGTTAATAGATATCTATAAGCAATATTTTATAGATTTTGTAGCTAAAAATAAGGAAGTTGGGTTTGTTGAGGAAATAAATCATCCCATGGTCTACGTCAAAGGTTTGCCTGGGGCGTCGTATTCAGAGATAGTATATTTTGAATCAGGGTGCGTAGGTATGGTGACCGGATTGAATGGTAGATATGTGGAGGTACTTTCATTTACTAATGAGCCAGTAAGATCGGGAGAAAAGGTTTCAAGATCGGGAGATTCTCTTCGTATTCCAGTCGGTGAAGGTTTATTGGGCCAAGTAATTACACCATTAGGTACTTCTATGTACCAAAATAAGGTTATTACCGGAATAGAGGAGTATCGCGGGATAGAATCAAAACCATTGTCTATTAACCATAGGGAAAGAATAAATATTCCCTTGGAAACAGGCGTTTCTATAGTTGATATGTTGATACCCTTGGGGAAAGGACAGAGAGAATTGGTAATCGGGGATGGAAATATTGGTAAAACTACTTTTGTCCTCCAGACGATTTTACGTCAGGCTCAATTAGGAACTGTATGTATATATACAGGGATAGCAAAGAAGAAACATTCAATAAAGAAGATCGAGCAGCTTTTTGATAGACATGGTATCAGGGAAAATACCATAATTGTCGGTTCTGCCTCTTCTGATCCTATTGCTGATATTTATCTTACACCTTATACTGCTATGACCATAGCCGAATATTTTCGTGATAAGGGAAGAGATGTTCTACTTATTCTCGATGATCTATCCGCGCATGCTAAGTACTACAGAGAAATTTCGTTGATTTCAAAGAAATTTCCGGGAAGAGATTCATATCCGGGGGATATTTTTTACATTCATGCGCGGCTCCTGGAGAGAGCAGGAAATTTTAATATCAATGGAGAGGTATCATCCATAACTTGTCTTCCGGTAGCATCTTCAATCGAGGGGGACATCACCGGTTATATTCAGACAAATTTAATGTCCATCACCGACGGGCATATTTTCTTTGATAGTGCTGATTTTAAAGCAGGAAAAAGACCCGCAATAAATTATTTTCTATCTGTTACGAGAGTTGGTAGACAAACGCAGACTCCGATAAGATGGGGTGTTAATAGGGAACTTTCCGCTTTTCTTGCTTTGCACAATAAGACTGAGCGTTTTATACACTTCGGTGCTGAAGTAAATGAGGGGATAAAATCTACTTTAGATATGGGAAGGAAAGTAGATCAGTTATTCAATCAGGGTAGTGAAGATATTTATTGTGTAGATATACAAATCGTATTATTTACTTTATTATGGCTGGGTGTTTTACCCGAAGAGAAAATACAAGATTATAAGGTAAAAATGCAGAAATCGTATGATAAAGATGAAGTTTTTAGGAAGAAAGTTACAGATTTGATTAACTCCTCAAGTGACTTTAATGTTTTGCTAGGTAAAGTTAGCGCGGTTCATAGGGATCTTATTAGTTTTATAGAAGGAGGTTCAGCATAAGGTGAAATCTATTAAGAATCTAAAGGATGATATGGATTATCTAACCGGATTTCTGACAATGGTTGAGTCATATGAAGAAATAGCGGCTTTGAGAATGAGAAAAGTGAAAAAGTCCATTTTGGAGAGAAGGGAGTTTATGCAAGGCCTGAATGAGGCATTCGCATACATTTCTTACGCTTATAGAATTTACAGAGAATCTCTTAAAGGTAAAGCAAAGGAGAGAATTATAAATACAAATGGAAAAACTGTTTCAATTCTTCTTTCCTCAAATAGCGGTTTGTATGGTGACATTATAATAAATACCTTTGAACTTTTTAGAGAAGAAACTTCAAAGATTGATACCGATATTGTAATTGTAGGTAAACTTGGTAAGAATATGTATGAAAATTTGTCGGAAAAGAAGAATTACCGGTATTTCGAAATGACAGATAATGTTATTGATGAGTTAAGTATCAAGAAACTGAGTGATTATATACTGGATTACTCTAACGTCATTGTATATCATGGTTCATTCAGAAGTTTCATATCACAAGTACCCACCAGAACAGAGGTTCCGGTGGAATTAAGGAGAATAGAAAGAAGCTTAGAAAGCTACGACGAGAAATTTCTTTTTGAACCTTCTATTGAAAAAATTGCCGAATATTTTGAGAAACAAATCGAATCTCTTATATTTGAACAGGTAGTGTTTGAATCTTATTTAAGCAAGTTTGCATCAAGGATGGTAAGCATGGATGTTGCTTCGGAGAATATCAGCTCTAAAATTCGTAGAGTTGATATAGATATGAAAAAAGCCAAGCATAAAAATATTAATTCTGCCATGCATTCCGCTATTTTTGGAGGTTCTTTATGGAAATAGACACTTTTTCCAAAGGTTCAATAATAAGTATAAAAGATGTAGTTATAGAAGTAGAGTTTTTAGATGACCCGAAGCCTGGAATACACGAAATAATAAAATTAGAGGCTGACGAAAGTGTTATATTTGAAATTGTTGAATCCTCCGGTGTTAATCGTTTTCACTGTATAAATCTATCCGGGAAATCAAATTTTTCCAGGGGGTCCGCGGTAATATGTACGGGGGAGAAGATTAGTATGCCGGTGGGAAAAAACATGTTGGGTAGGGTTATTGATATTTTTGGGAATGATCTTGATGGGTTGGGGAAAGTAGAGTTTGAAAAAAAGAAGGAACTTTTTGCTCCGGCTCCTCCTTACGATGATGCTGTTGTGACTACTGATTTTTTAGAAACCGGTATAAAAATTGTTGATATGTTTACACCTTTGCTACGGGGAGGTAAGGTGGGACTTTTCGGGGGATCCGGAGTAGGTAAAACGATTTTGTTAACCGAAATTTTGAATAATATTATCAATAAGGATTTGGGCGATAATGTTTCGGTTTTTTGCGGAGTGGGAGAAAGATCCAGAGAAGGTCAGGAGTTGCACGAGGAACTAAAAAGTAGTGGTGTGCTATCTAATGTTTCAATGATATTCGGACAGATGGGGGAGAATGCATCCATTAGATTCTTAACGGCTTATGCTGGAGCTACGATAGCTGAGTATATGCGCGACGATTTAGGAAAAAATGTGCTGATATTTATGGACAATATTTTCAGATTTGTGCAAGCAGGTAATGAGCTTAGTTTGCTAATGAATACAATTCCTTCTGAGGGTGGGTACCAGGCTACATTGTCTTCTGAGGTGGCTCAGGTTCATGAAAGATTAGTATCCAGAAAGGATAGGATTTTGACCACTGTTGAAGCTATATATATACCGGAAGATGATTTGTTCGACCAGGCAGCTCAGGCTGTATTTGGATATCTTGATTCATCTATAGTTCTTTCCAGAGATGCTTATAGAGAAGGGAGACTACCCGCTGTTGATATTCTTGCTTCCGATTCCGGAGCTCTTAATCCTAAAAATGTGTCTCCATTGCATTACCAGACTGCAAATAGTGCCAAATCAATATTAAAAAAAGCGGAACTTCTGGAAAGAATAGTCTCTTTGGTGGGGGAATCTGAGTTATCTGAGGAAGACAGAGTAATATATCAGAGAGCCAATAAAATTAAAAATTATATGACACAGAGTTTCTTTGTTGCAGAAAAGCAAACAGGAAGGAAAGGAGAATATATTCCAGTAAAAGACACAGTAAATGATGTAAAAGACATAATAGATGGTAAATATGACCATATATCGGAGGATAAGTTCATGTTTATCGGAAAAATTGAGGATATGGAGAAAGAAATTGTTAAATGAAGAAGATAGAAGATAAACCAGGTAAATTGACCGTGAAAATAAGAAGTAAAACCGGGCAATTATATTCTGGGGACGCGTTTTCGGTCACATCAAGAAATGAAAGTGGGGTTTTTGATATATTGCCATATCATGTCAATTTTATATCATTGATTTTTGATTTTGTTATAGTTGATAAAGATACTCCCAATGAAAAGAAATTTGACATAGAAAAGGGAATTCTTTACATGATTGATAACAATATTAACATTTACGTGGGTTTATAAGGTAATTTTGAAGTTTCTAAAACCCATTTGCTCGAGCTACACGCTAGGAATCCAAACTGTGTTCGTGGTATATAACCACCATTTTGTTATTTGAAAGAATACTTTATATTAGCCTATTTTTACTTTTAAAGAAGGTCCCATCGTTGATGTTACAAATATGCTTTTTATCCATGAGGGGGGAGTTTTGGCGGGTTTACTTTGTTTTAATCCCTCTAGCAATTCATGGTAATTGTCTGCTAAAGATTTATCATCGAAACTTATTTTCCCTATGACAGCGTGGATAATAGGAGCTGTCTTCTCGGTTTTGATATCGATTTTACCTTTTTTAAATTGTTCTATGGCTTTTTGGATATCTTCCGTGACAGTACCGTTTTTTGGGTTTGGCATAACTCCTGTCGGTCCTAAAATTTTTGCATATTTGGCTAGTATTGGCATAAACTTTGGTTCAGAAATTAAGATTTCAAAATCTATGTTAGGTTTTATTTTACCTTGCTCGATTTTTGGGAGATCTTCCGGTGTCAGTAAAATATCAGCTTCTTTTATCTTTTCCGAGGAAAGAACAGCTATTTTTTTGTTTTTTCCCGTTCCATGAGGTAGAACAGTAGAGAATCTAATACTCTGCTTGTTTGGATCTATGTCTAAATTTATGTGCACTTCAACGGTCGCGTCAAACTTGGATTTAGATTCGTTTTTTAACTTTTTAATTGCTTCCTCTATAGTATATTCTTTTGTATCTTTTTCTTTTTGTGTATTTTTCATTTTTCAATTTCGACTCCCATGGATCTGGCTGTTCCCTCAACTATTTTTATAGCTTTATTTATGTCCTTAGTGTTAAGGTCTGTCATTTTTTCTTTTGCTATTTCCTCCAATTGAAATTTGGTTAATTTTCCTATTTTTTCCTTGTTTGGGAGAGCGGAACCTTTAGACAAATTAAGCGCCTTTTTAATTAGATGGGTAGAAACCGGTGACTTGATAATAAATGTAAAGGTTCTGTCCTCATAAACTGTGAGCACCACGGGTATTACGTTTCCTTCCATTTTGGCTGTCCTGGCATTGAATTCCTTACAGAAATCCATTATAGGTACACCATGTTGTCCTAGGGCTGGTCCTATAGGTGGCGCCGGGGTAGCCTTCCCGGCTTCAACTGCCAATTTAACTATCGCTTTTACTTTCTTGCCTTTTTTTTCTTTTGTGTTTGTTGCCATAGCAATAAATTTATGCTTCCCGAATTATAAATTATATTGATTTATAACTGAGAAACTTGAGTGAAAGAAAGCTCCAAAGGAGTTTCCCTTCCGAAAACCGATACTAACACCTTTACCTTTCCTTGTTCTTCATTAACCTCGTCAACTTTTCCGAGGAAATCCTTAAAAGGACCATCACTTATTTTTACGGAATCTCCCACCCTAAACTTAGCTTCAAATTTAGGAGCTTCCATTTTTGCGAACTGGATAAGCGTTTGAACTTCCGTTTCCGGGAGTGGGGTAGGGGTAGATCCCATTCCGACAAATCCCGTTACACCCGGAGTTGATCTAACTATATACCAACTGTCATCATTCATTTCCATCAAAACCACTATGTAACCGGGGAAAAGTTTTTCATTGACGGATCTTTTTTTGCCTTCGGAGACAATAATTTTTTGCTGATGCGGCAAAAATACCTTAAAAACTTTATCGGATTGCCCCCCCGCTTCAATTCGTTCTTTTAGAGAAAGTGCAACTTTGTTTTCATGACCCGAGTAGGTGTGAACAACATACCATTTTGCTTCTTTGCTTACATTTTTATTTATAACTACCATATTCTGGTCGTTATTGCTTGTTTCCTCTGAATTTATGTTGTTCGAGGTTATATTTAATTGTGTCTGATTCGTATCGTCCATATTATGTTATTTTGTAATTATAAAGCGAAGAGCCTCCTTAAAAAGGTAATCAAATACGGTCACCACTATCCCAGAAATCAGGCTTATTCCTATAACATATCCGGTTAATCTCAATGCCTCATTTTTACTTGGAAATTGAACTTTCTTCAATTCCTCAAAAGATTCTTTTATGAATTTGCTTACCTTGTTCACGCCGCACATTCTAACATGATTAGATTATGTTCTCAACATTGTTTTTTTGTTATTTCCCGATCAATAGATTTGGAAGGTGAAAAATAAATTAAGGTTCTGAAGCATTTGTAGAAATGTGTATAATAATCTCTGCTTATGATGTTACAATTGTTACTTCAGGAACCAATAGTTTTTTTCCTTTTAGCCGGAGCTTTAATCGTCTCCATATCCATACACGAGTTTTCCCATGCATTTGTCGCTAACGCTCTCGGAGATAGCACGGCCAAAAAGGGGGGTAGATTGACTCTGAATCCAAAGGCACACCTGGATCCTATTGGTATGTTGTTTCTGCTGTTATTGGGTTTTGGATGGGGAAAACCTGTTCCGTTTGATCCGAATAATCTGAAAAATCCGAGAAGGGACTCAGCTTTAGTATCACTAGCAGGCCCTGCCTCCAATTTAATTTTAGCGGTAATTATTTCCCTGATCCTGAAGCTTGCCAAAGCGGATAACATATTCGGACTTTTTTTGTATATGACTGCTTTTTATAACCTTATTCTTGGTTTTTTTAATCTTATTCCGCTGGGACCTTTGGACGGGAATAAGATTGTCTTTGGTTTTTTACCTGGTAGGTTAGCTATTCAATGGATGGAATTTCAAAAATACGGCACTTACATTTTATTGTTTTTGATAATCTTTAACTTTACCGAAAAAATTGTTCAACCTTTGGTTGATTTGGCAATGAAAATATTGGGTCTTTATTTGCCTTAGTTACGGCAATTGCACGCACAAACGATTTGACTTTGTATTCTATGTTGGTATCATATTACTAATGCTCAAACGAGCAAGCCTGATGTGCTCGGATAAACCGAAGGTCGCTGTAAATCTTCCATCGTTAGATCTTCGAGGGGAGCCGGATTTTTCAGATCAAAGGATTTGAAATAGGGCACCCACCTTAATGCAAAAGGAGATCCGATCTTGGTGGATCGACACATCGGGATAAACTTATGCCTCGCAATCGCGAGGTTTTTCTTTTGTTTTTTTCGTTTCTCAGATTTTTTCTCCCATGACTATTTTTGTTTTTACATCTGTTTTTACTGATATAATTCAAAATGTGAAAATATTTGATCCCAAGCCTTTATCCCAAGAAATTGAGCGGGAAATATTAAATAATCTTAATGAACGCCCGGAGAAGAGAAACAGAAGTTTAGCCATTCTTGAGATCGGAAAAGATCCTTCCTCGGAAAAGTTTATAAAAATAAAATTATCTTTATGTGAGAAATTAGGTGTTAAGTGCGATGTGTTCACATTAGACGAGCAATCGCCGGACAGAGAAATATTTGCGCAGGTAGAGAGAATATTTAAAGATGAAAATGTAGCCGGGGGAATAATACAGCTGCCGTTACCCAGAGAAAGCTTATACGAAGTTTTAAATTTAATCCCTTTGGAAAAAGACATAGATGTGATTTCAACCGAAGGAAAAAGAAGATTTTATTCAGGAGATTTTTCCGCTCTTTCTCCTGTTGTTATGGCTTTTAATAATTTTATACTTAAAAACCAAGTTAATATGAGTGGTTTAAAGACTAAGATTATCGGAAACGGTGATTTGGTAGGGAGGCCGGTGTCTTTCTTTCTGAACAAAAATGGAGCGGATGTTGATATTCTAACCGATTATAATGGAACGGACAAACTTGAGTGCCAACTGCTGGTTTTATGCGCCGGAGTTCCTAATTTAGTTAAGGGAGAAAATATATCCGCAGGTTGCAATATTGTTGATTTTGGTTCATCTGTAGTTAACGAAAAATGTGTGGGAGATTTGGATATTAATTCCGATCTAGAGCATTTAGGATGTATTTCAAAATCTCCCGGAGGAATGGGCCCTTTGGTAGTGAGATGTTTGCTGTTGAATTGGAGCAAAAGAGCTTGATTTACTTGATTTAATGGAGCCTGGGGAGGGAATTGGACCCTCGACTTCTTCCTTACCATGGAAGCGTTCTACCACTGAACTACCCAGGCAAAAGCGCGGAGAGGTATTCTTATGATTTCCTATTTTTATTTTTCCCTTGTTCTTCGTTTTTTTCCAAACCTAGAGCCTTTGTTCCGTAGTAGACTATTAGGGCTATAATTAGAAAATCCACCAGATTGGCGATAAAGTTTCCTATCATTATCTGGTTTGTACCTATTTTTATTGCTAAATTTTGCAGTCCGTTAGCAGCCCCAAGTACTATTCCCAAGACGGGATTTATGATATCTACAACTACTGAGGAAACCACTTTAGATACGGCTCCACCTAACATAAATCCGATTGCCAGACTTACTACATTTTGCTTTTTTATGAATTCTATAAAGCCTTTCATATTTTCTTTCATTCTTCTTTTTAATTTATTACTTTTGAATATCTTTACTTTTCAAATGTTTACTCTGGTGCCGAGAGAGGGATTCGAACCCCCGTAGGCGTAAAGCCAGCTGATTTACAGTCAGCTCCAGTTGTCCACTTTGGTATCTCGGCCGATAATTATGGAGCCGTCTGTGAGAGTCGGACTCACAACCTGACGCTTACAAAGCGCCTGCT
>DAOPPB010000014.1:16085-17383 GCA_035358315.1 bacterium | reverse complement strand
TACCTCCGTTTTTGCCGGGTTAAAAAGTGTAAAAAGTATGAGAAAAAATGATGCTATGAGGAGCAGGGTGTTTTTTGTTGATAGTTTTTTTGGGCGGGCGGACATGTGTTAATTATACATTGTAAGGGGCGGGGAGAGAAAGTGTAGAGATAACAAGCGTGGGAAAAATTGTGGGGTGATCTTGTGTTATTGTATAGTATAAACTTTATTTATATAGCAAAGGTAAATATTAATTTTTGCTTTTCCTGATAGATTCTGTGATACCATATGCATGTGTATGAGAAATAAAAAGGAAATTATAGTAATCGTTTTTACAGCTCTATTCTTTTCAGGTCTCCGTGTTCATAAAGTGTTTGCCAACCAGAATTTTACACTAGACTGTCCTTGCGATGGAGACAACGTGACTTGTTCTAATGGTTCTTGGTGTCCAAGTGGGTATAAGAAATATGAGAATGGTGATGGTATTTTAAGTTGTGATGCCGGTTTCGGTTGTCATGGCGAGAAAAGTTGTTGTTCGGCTGGAACTAGATGCTGTTTTAAGGAAAGTATGGGGGGTTGTCCCACATATTCCTCTTGCTTTATTGAACCACCAACCCAGGGGTGGTTCTACTATCACGATATAGGCAAAACTTGTATTACGAACGGAGAACGGGGTAAATGTTGGGTTCTAAAACCCCTCGGTCTTGATGAATGCTTGCCTGTGCCAGATGAGTGCAATAGTGGTGCTTGTGGGGTAGGAAGCGCTTGCAGAAAAAATTCATATGGAGGGTCTATGTATTTTACTTGTGTACCTGATGCAAAATGTGGGCCATGTTCCGGCTGCTGTGGTAAAACAGCTGAAGATTGTGGATCTGGTTATACTCATACCTCTGGAAGATGTCCTATTAGTGGTGAGCAGTGTTTTGTAAAAGATCCTCCCTCATGTACTAGTTTAGGTGGGACATGTAGGTTTGGTGACTGTCATGATGATGAGGAAATATACCCTTATCTGGCCGATTGTCCTATGCAATCTTATTTTTGTTGCGTAAAAGTAGGGGAGGCCTGCGGTTTTGAAGGAAAACCGTGTTGTTCAGACAGTACCTGCAGGTGGACATTTCTTGTGTGTGGTGCTGATAATGTTTGTCATTCTTCTACCTGTGGGGGAGATGGAGAGATTTGTTGTCCTCCGAATCTTTGTGATACCCCCGATTTAGAGTGCATCGATGTTAATGGTGGTACTTGTGTAAAGATTTATACGGGGCCACCCAAGGGTCCCATATACAACGGTCCCATAATAGATTCCTTGGAAAAGATATTAA
>DAOPPB010000014.1:0-15985 GCA_035358315.1 bacterium | reverse complement strand
TATACAACGGTCCCATAATAGATTCCTTGGAAAAGATATTAAATCCGGCGGTAAGAGTCTTATACTACGGAGGACTATTCGTGGGAATATTCTTTATTATTCTTTCGGGATATAAATTAATGACAAGTGAAGGAGATCCTCAAAGAACAAAAGAGGCTCAGGAACAATTAACTTCTGCTATCATCGGGATAATATTTATCCTATTGTCCACAACCATTATTAGGATTATAATGAGCGAGATAATTGGTATTTAAAGTTTTTATTAAAAGAGGAGGTGTAATTAGAATTATAAAAAAATGCTTAGAGATTTTTTGATTTCAAAAGTTTACGCAGTTGATTATAGTGATCCCAATGCTTTTACTAGTAATCTTCTCGGGAATAATCCAACGCTTGGTGGTACATTTACTACGATAACTAACATAATAATTACAGTTGGGTTGGGTTTGGTGTTGATTTTCTTAGCAATGGGATTTATTAGATTCATTACATCTCAGGGGGATAAGGTGGCAACCGAACAAGCACAAAAATGGGTTACTTATGCAATAATTGGTGGGGTTGGACTTTTTTTAGTTTATGCAATTAAATCGTTATTATTGAACTTTCTTGGGGTGAACAGTAATCCATTAAATGGAAGTGGAGATAGTGAATAGATTTAGTGTGCACAAATAATTAGGTTGGGGTGATGGTGATAAAGTCCGATTTTCTATTAGGTGGTTATGAATTATAGCGATATCCTGGAAAATTCAATTAATGGCTTGCCGGCGAATGGTGGATCCGATATCGGAGGCTGGGTAACCCGGGCCGTTAATATTGTGACTTTTGTGGCTTTTGGGATTTCTTTTGTTATGTTTGCCTACTCGTTTATACAGCTTATTACCAGTAGGGGGGATCCAAAAGCAATAAAGGAACCACGGGACGCAATGGTGTGGTCCGGTGTGGGAATGGTAGCGGCCTTTCTCCTGCAGGCTTTTAAGGTGGTTTTGTTGAAGTTGCTCGGTTTAAACGAGGCCCCCTTTTTATAAGATATGAAAAAAAACCTTTTTTTCCTTGAACAATTATTTAAGAACTTGTTACCAATATTTATGCTCTTGTCAATGTGTTTTTACGTTTTTGCGGCAGACGATGGTAATAACTGGTTCGATCCTACACTGGAAACACCCCCATATCTTGGTGGTTTAGAAACCATAGTCCTAAGAGTGGTTGGTTTATTTATGGCCGCTGCCGCTGCTATTTTGGTTATAATGTTGGCTTACTCAATAATAAAAGGGTCTTTGGCCGCGGGAAATCCGGAAGGTCTTCAGGGTGCAAAGGGAACCATAACTTATGCTATCTACGGTTTTTTGATAATAGTTTTGGTTTTTGTGATCTATTCTCTCGTCTCCGGTGTTTTGGGAATTAGTGCCCCGGGATTTGGCGGTCTTCTTGGAAAGGTTTTTGATGCTATAACTGAACTTGTTACTATATCTACGGAAAGCTCAAACACAACTCCCTAGCCTAAGTAATTTAATCTTACTCGGATAGCTTTTCCTATGCTCTACTCTTCGTAAAGGACATAATAAGGGCTTTTATCTATGGGTTCTCCTGTAATATCCTCAATATCGTCTATAGCCTGATTTATCAGCGCGTTCTTTTCTTCTTGTGGGCTATTTTCACTTATTTTTAATCTTATTCTGAAAGATTGTTTTTCCAAATCCCAAATTATTCTGTAGCCATCTTTTTCTATCGGAAGTTTTGAGTACCATGGATATTTACTGTATATTTCTTTCCAATATTGTGCATGCTCCCAATCTTCGTTAGCGGCTGCCGGGCTGCTGTTTCCCGCTAGGGTACCTCCTCCGCCGGGAAAAATAGAACCTGCGGGTGGTGTTCCTCCTTGTGGACCCTGTCCGTCCATTTGCCCGGGTTCGTGCGTCGTTTCATATTCAGAAGGTTTTGAAGTACGGTTTTTGTTGTTTTTCATTAACGCAACTATAAAAAGAACAATCAAAATAAAAACAACAGCATATTCTATTTTTTTCAGTGTTTCCTGTTTTATTTTCATTTTTTCATTTATTTAATATATTTTACCCTATCTCTTTCTACCGAAAAACCTTATCTGCTCAAGACGTCCGTTTTCAGCATTTGCATTGTAAGTAAACTTTGTTCCATTCGGACGATCTCCACCGCTATTGCTCTCAATCGTTGTGATGTAATCTCTCCCTGATACCGACCATACAATCCCCACATGTTCTTTTTCAAAACAAACAATATCGCCGGGAGCTACATCGTCAATATTGTTATCAATCTTTGTAAGACCAAGTTCCCCATTTTCAATTTGGTCGCACATTGAGTTGGCTCTTAAATCCAATCTTTCCATCTCACCTCCGTACACTTTTGTATATGATTTTCTAACTAACCAGGTGCACCAGAATAAAGCGTGTTCGTAGTTGTGTAAATCTTCACTCCACGCTCCGTCTAATTGATCATATAGATCCTGATCCCAAATTCTATATATTCCGTCATAAGAATATTCTTTGCTCATTTTGCAAAAATCAGGTTTATTGAAGAGACAGCCGAAGCCCGGTTTTAAATCACATGCTATTTCCAGAGCAGTTTTAGCAATATCGCTTGTCTGATCGGTGTCGGTTCCGCATAGCTCGTTGCTTAATTCTTCTTCTCCCCAGCCGCAACTGTATGTTTTAGTATCATCGCAGTCAGATCCTATCATGCATCCTTTTCCGTCGTTGTCTTCCATGTAGTATCCATATGCCACTTCCAAGGGGTTCTCCGGATAAGCCGCACGTAAACGCATGTCGGGTCCTTTAGCAGGGTCTTGCATAATGAAATCACTTCCATCATATCCTGATATCACGACAAAATGTTGAGTCCCGGGATCATCGGGGTTATCATTAACATGAATCTTTAAGATTATTATCCCTCCAGGGTGATTAGAAAAAAATGATACCATATCATTTACTCCGGTACCCAGTGTGGTCACTTCGGTACCCACCACCTCATGGTTTTTTATATAGGCGGTGGCACCGTTAAATCTATCATCAACCCCATCTACTTTATTAGAGATGTCTGGTGGTTTATATTGTGTTCCAAAGTGTGTGTACACCATGGCTATAGAAGTTACAAAGCACCCAACGCTACATAAATCTGTGTCTGGATCTATTGGGGCTTCGGGGTTAGTAGGGTGGGTCGCCCACTCTGGATCACATTGATTATAGTAAATCAGATCTCCCGTACACATATTACACCCGAACACTCTCATGTCCGGTTCCCCGCCTCCGGCAGCGGCATATCCATATCCCTCGTCGTTTTTTCTGCTGACATCAATCGGCGATACTGTCGTGAATATTACCCCAAATAAAAGAATAACCGGGAGAAACAGAATTACTAAACATGAGAGCACCACCAAACACGACTGCGCAATTTTTTTGAAATCTGCCTGCAACATTTTATCAAAATCCTTGAAGTCCATTTTGAAAATACCTTTGACAAGGGCGGCTCCGTAATCAAGAGCTTTCTGAATTGTCTTTTCGGCAACTGCTCTTATTACGGGAGCCAATGCTGCCAGAACTCCTGTGGATGCAGTGAGACCTCCAATTACCTTGGATATTAGTTTTGAGGCTAGTGCTACTATTTTTTGAGAAATTACCTTTGACCAATTCTGTGCAGTTCTTATAAACTTAGCTATAAATGTTTTATTCCACCATTTTTGGAGACTCTGGAGCTTGTTATTTATTTTTTCTAATCTTCCAATATATTTTCTATCGGTTAATTTGTACCCGTCGTTTAAAGAATTGTTTTTATCAAAAATATTTTTGAATAAGATAAACGCCACATTATTTTCATCGACCAGCACCGGTTTTAGCGGTTCTTCGTCGCTTGCGATTTGTTTTGGAAGTAGCCTAATTCCTTTCCCTTCGATCCATTTTCCTGATTTTTCCAATTGTTCCAGGAACTTTTTTATTTCATCGTTATCGCCTTCCTGTAGTTCCGATAATTTCTTTCCAAATAATTTCTGTGACAATTTTTCCATTGCGTCATCGCTTCGATCATTGTTTAGAAGTCGGGAGAACAAAGTTGCATCGTCTTTGTCACCAAGCTTAAATGTCTTAAATTTATCGTTATTTAGAATTTTAAAGTATTCCTGAGCTTCTTTGCCGCTGATGTTTATCTTTTTTGCACCGGCTAGGCCTACTATTCTTTGATCAAGTTTTACGTCTACATTGTAACCGTACCTTCTTTCAAAGCGCTCAACCTTTTTTATAGGCGGGTTTTCATCCAGCCAGGCTATTCCTCTACCACCCTCCTCATCAATTTTTAATCCGAAATAATTTTTCTTTTTTAACCACTCCCCAGCTATTCCTCCGGAAGTAACGTGTTCCAGTACCGCGGGGGCCCTGTTTTTTATTGCTTTCCAAGCGTATGCTTCTGCCAATCCGCCTATCCCGCCCTTATCAAATGTGTCCAATATTTCCTTTGTCGCGTATTGAATCCTATCCTGTCTTAGTTGGTACATTGCCGGTACCAATCTTTTTGCTCTTAAATCTATTCCTTCTGATAGCAAGTCTCTATCGTTCAGTACACTTCCGATTTCAAAATCCTTTTTGCTATAAACGCTCTCCTCCAAGCTTTTTCTTAAATTTCCTCCCAGGCTGTCGCGTACTGTTGTTCTTTTGTTGAAGTTTTTATCAGGAGTGGGTCCGCTTAATGTTTTGATAGCCTGTCGCAGACCCATTTTTCCTTCCTGAGCTTTGATGATATTTTCTTTTAATTCTTCTATGTGTTTCTGGTATTTTTCTGTTTCAGCTAAAAACTTATCTACTTCTTTTTGGGGAATTCCTTTATTAGCAAGATCTCTGGCTCTTTGGTTGTATTCTGCGAGCTTACCTTCGGATTTTTTTAGCTCATTAAATGCTTTGTCAAGGGCTTCCTTTTTTATGCTGTCGTCTTTTTTGATTAAACTCTTTGTTAAACCTTTCGTTGTCTCCCCCATTTGTTTTTGAATACCTTCTATGGTTTCAAGTGTTTTTACCCTTGTGTCAAAAAACTCTATCGCCCCACTGTGTTTAGCTAATACACTGCTTTCCCCCTTTCTGTAATGATCCAGAATTTCAATATCTGTCGCCTTTAATGCGTTGGAAAGAAATCCTCTGTGGGTTGAATCCCTGTCTTTTCTGTTATCTTTATTTTTTTCAAACTCGGCCGCGGACTTTACGGTGTTGGCATAAAGATCTCTGTGAATTACAGTTCTGCCATCCTCCTTTATTTCCGTTGCCACTACGCCCTTTACACTCAGCGGATTTTCTCCTTTTTGTAAACCCTCTCTTACGTTTTTGAATCGGGCGGTTGTTCTGTCTGCTATTGCCCTTGCTGCTAATTTTTCTGAAAACCCCGCTTTTTCTTCTCCATAACCGAATGCCTCGGTCCAGAGTTTTTCATTAGTAGCATTTTGAATGTCGGAGAAGTTGCTCTTCAATATATTTTCAGTGTCAACACCGGTTGCTTCTTTAATCCAGCTTTTGATGGTTTTTACCGCTTGTTTTTTTGCTTTCTCAAACCCTTCTTTTTTCCCGACTCCCCAATCCTCAGGATTTAAACTGAGTGTTGTGGTAGCTCCTGCCAAATCCTCTGTTGCAAAATCATCGAGCTCGGTGACATCAATTTCAGATGTCGGTGAAACGCTTACCTTATATTGTTGTTTCCAGTCGTCCACTATCCTGTTTGCAACCCACTTTGGTCCCAAAGGTATATTAACAACTTCTTTGGCTATTTCATCGACCTGCTTCTCCACATTGTCAAAACTATATTCAATCGGTTTTACATATCGGGAAGGAGTTTTTCTTTTGGGCATTCTTTTTCCTGTGTAATAACCGGGATAGAGCGGGTTTGTGGACATGTTGTCTTTTTTTCTGGGCGAGTAGCCCGGATATAGAGGATTGTTTGCCATACTTAATTATTCTATAATATTTAAAACTATTCTATAATAGTTAATTAGTATTTAGATATTTTCTTTTAGAATGAAAAAATATTTTAAACCGGTTTATGTAGCTGTTTGCTTTGTTATTTCCGTTTTGGTGGTTTTTCCTCATGTTGCCGTTGCTGTAGATGCTTCACCAAGTGTTGGTTGCAATCCTGAGATGGCTGCTTATGATACAAGTTCAGCAAATTTTTCATTGGATATTCAAAGAACTCTTCAAAATACTTTAAATGCGTCTGTAGTTAGTCTCTTTACCACTACGAACGGTGCTTCTCCAAACAAAGTTATAATGTGCCAAAAATATGTGAAAGACGAGATGATGAAGGCTAGCGGCGGTGGCAATTGGTGGGTTCCTCCGGGAGGAGAAAATCCTCCTGAAACTTCTTACTGCGCCCCATCTGGCGATCAGAGTGATTATGATGAATACATAGAAAATATGTGCAAGCCTTTGGTTTCATATATTGGTACTGAGGGTAGCGGCGAGGAAAGTGGTGGAGGTACGGGCTCTGCTTCATCTCCTCTTTCTGTGTATAAAAGATCAATCGAAGGAAGTTTAATTGGTATGGGTACGAAACTGGAGGGTTTCTCCCGGAAAGAACCGCTTCCGGTTAATTTAGCATATTATTGGGATCGATCGGTTGGGAAAATCCCCGTTGTAGGACACGCGTTGGCGCAAAGTAGAGGAGGAGAAGCTTATAAAAATCTTCCGGTAGTTGCCGCTATGTATAGTATTTGGCGGCTTTCGCTCAGAGTAGCTTTGGGACTTATCTCCGTGGTTCTTTTATATGCCGGACTTATGATAGTTATGAGAAAAAAAGTTAATTCTCAGCTTGTGGTGAGTGTTCAATATGCTCTCCCTAAAATAGTTATTGCGATTGTTCTCATTATATTTAGTTATCCTATAGGGGCGACAATAACATCAATTGGTTTTGGTCTTTATAGAGGAGCTTTTCCGCTTGTTTTTAAATTAATGACCGGTATGCCAAATGCCGATGCATTTGCAAGCGGGACGCTTAGCATAGCTCTGATTGCTGACACCTTGAATACATCTACAGGGGGGTTAAGTTACATGATCGTAGCTCTTATAATGAGTCTTCTTTTAGGTTTAGCAAAAATAATTTTGTATTTTAAAGTTCTTATTGTGTATATAAAAATGTCATTTTCCATTGTTACCGCCCCGTTGGAATTCGCTTTGGGCGCGGTTCCGGGAAATGATACTGCAATAGGCAACTGGTTTACCAGAATGGCAAAATATGCACTTACTTTGTTCGGTATGGGTGTTGTAATACCTTTGACATTGGTGGTTGGAATACAAATATCTACTGCATATTCAATGGGAACCGGGGAAACCGGGGGCTGGGGAGTTGTTATTTCTGTAATCGCACCGCTTTTGGTTGTGATATTTGGTTTCGGAATGGGTATGGGAATGGAGGGAAAAGTTGATGAGTTGTTTGGTGGTGGAAAGAAGAGAAAATAGCAGGTAGATAAAATTCAACTTCCAAATTTATTTTTAATCTAATCTTTGCAGGCGTTCCAGATTTCCTGGTATTCCATAGAAGAAAACTCGTTGGCCGGAAACGCCTTATCACTTCCTGCTTTTTCCATCTTTTCATACAGTTCCATCGGCACCTGATTATATTGTATTCCCAGCGATTCTCTCATTATGTTTCCGATTTTTTCATCACCCCATTTTTGGTCTGCGCAGCTGATTTGAAAAAATTCTTTTTTTCCGTCAACCATCTTATAATCTCTGAAATTTTCAGCTATAGAAGATGCCAGTGCGTAGGTGGAGTCCAAAAAATTACATCTGCTTGCCGTTCTTTGCCTTCCCGGCGCCAACTCGTTTAAGGCATTGCTGGGAGATTGGTGGGTGAGAGCATTTGATATTAATCTTTCCGAAAACCATACAAGTTTCCATTCGTAAGGCGGTTGAGCTACAGGTTCAAGATCGTCGCAGAAGTTGAATGCGCCATACCACGGTAATGTTATTTTTTTCAAATCATCTTCTCCCTCTTCGCTCCAATAGTAGGAATATTTTTTATCCGCTCCTGTACGGTGCATGTAAGCCAATATTGCTGCCGGTTCCACATCAAATTTATTTCCTGCCAGGTTCAATATGAGCTTAAATGTTTTTGAAAATTTTAGAGGTTTTCCTGAATCGGAATTTCCCAAGATAAGTTCCTCACATTTTGAAGAGTTTCCTAAATCGCACGGGTGGGTTTCCATATCTTCGTAGTATTTTTCTAAGCCCTTAATATCCAGGACCTCCGGGTTGGGAAGTGTTTCAAACCCGCATGTTTTTTTGTCATCCCACTCTCCCTTTGATCCAAGAATATCATTTTCGCAATGAATATACATCGGTTCCAGTTCGTGGGTACCGAATACATGGGGTTGTCCGAATTGCGCTCTTATAAGGAAATTTACTCCGGAGCCGATTCCCGGCCAATCTTTTCTAAGAGAAACGTCGGGTTCTGTTTCGCTTAGCGATGAAGATACGCTTACCCAAGCGGCAGGCATTAGGGATAAATCAGTAGAATACGGATCTCTGAATGCCTTATATAATTCTAGCGCCGAGTCGGGTATTTCATCAGCGTTATACGCATCAAGTGAGTTTAAGTCTTTTGTTTCGTTTATTGCCTGAGAGTTAACATTTACCTCTGCTTCTCTTAGTATGTCCCCGTCGCACATGTTGGGGCCTGCTTCGGAAACTGTGCAGTAATCCTCTATTTGAATGGGTTCGCTGTAGTCTCCCTCCGGTTTTCCTACACAAGTAGCAATAGGTCTGGCTTTATGACCATTAGCTTTTCCGTCGTATAGACATGTTTTAAACACTTCTTCGGAACATTTTGTTCTTGTTCCTTCTTTTTCTTTAAATTCATGATTATATGGTTTATCTTCTATCCCGTTGCAGTGATAAGTTTCTACATACAGCGCTTTTGTGCAGATATCAACCCGGCATGTACGAGAAGCACCTCCGCAATCTCCTCTATAAGTTGAGCATTCGTTAGTACTATGCCAGGGATAACATTTTTGATTTCCCCATGCTCCAGCTGGGTGTTCATACCAAGGATAACCAGGACACTTAAACAATGTTTCAAAATTACTCTCATTAACTTCAAAACCAAAAGCTATTACTTCATTGTTTGTTTCTCTCTCGGTGTTTATCAGGCTCTCGGGATTCCTATCTGCGAAAGTTTTTATCTCCTTTCTCCCATATTGTTTTATGAAGTTAATTAAGCTCAGTATTATATCCCCAATGTTATCGGGTGCTCCTTTTACCTTTGTCATTGTCCAATCTATATAGCTATGTCCTGTAGATATTGAAATGGCACTATCTAATATGTCGTACTTCCAATACAAGAGAAACTGTGATAAGTTTGGATCATGAAGATAATCCAGTCTTCTCAGAGCAGGGTCGGTTAAATATAAACCTTCTGTCGGTGTTCTTGATCCACCTTCTTTACCCCCCTCCACCTTTATTTGTCCGCTTAAATCGGCACCAGGATAGTGTTGATTTCCGCATTCTTCGCATTCCATTTCATTGTTAAAGAAATAATTGTCTAAAATGTTCTGGTCAGCACTTCCGGATGTTATTACAGCTTCTTCATTTTTATTGGTTTTGGAAAATTCTCCCCATGCTGCAGGACGCGAAGATACATAATAGGGAATACCATCGGAAATTTCTTTTTTTGTTTTTTCATCTTCAAATGGCTGGGCGATAAAATTTGTCAGTGCTTCCACAGATGAAGCACCGGTTCCTGATGCTGTTATTGTTAACGCGGCCCTCATCGAATTATTTCCGGCTCTGTCCCCGCTTCCGGCGGTAGCTGCTACTCCCTCGGCCTGAGGAACACCCTTTCCCTCCTCCTTTGCTTTAAAAGAATTGGCATTTAGATTTGAACCATCTTTTTCTACATTCCATGGATAAGAATCATCTTCATTTTCCGCCGCCAAACCCCATTTTAATGTATTGTTATTGTTTCCTAAATTGGTCAGATAATAATTATTCCAATACGCGCCATTATCACATAGACGCATTCCTTTCTCGGTGGCTGTATCGTATTTTTCGCAAAAATACTGATCTGGTCTTTGAATTTGGCTTAATAAGACAGGTTTTTCTTCTCCTTCTATCATACATACCGGAATATCGGGTATCATTTCCTCTTGCAGTGTTTTTAGTGCGTATGGATCCATCAAGGCTTGAGCGGGTCCGTTAGCGGTTAAACTGTTTGTATTTCCATTGGGATTTAGAGCCATATTGCATTTCTTAAGGTCTTCACAATCGGGATAAGTCGGTTTTTCGTCCGGATTGGGCGTACTTCCCCATTTTCTTTTATACACGTCACCCACGCAATTTGAAAACATTAAACCTAGGTATTTGGCTATATCGTCGTAATCCTGATAGTACGCCGATATTTCGTTTCTTATTTCAAGGGGCCTATAATATATTATGGAATAGGTTGGTGGTATATTTGGCAGTAAGTGCGCTGTTGTAAATTTCTCGTCTGTGTATAGTTCTTTTTGATAATCTCCGGGTTTGCAATAATTATTCCACGGGTCCCCATACTTTATGGCACAGTCTTTTGACCAGTATGCTCCTTGTGTTGGTACTAGGTCTGAAAGGTTTTTAAGTCCGAATGGTATAAGCGTTTCTTTTAAAGCTTCTAATTTAGGGCTACCTTCCAAAGGCATAGTAAATCTCGGATCCCCGCCCTTAAGGATTATAGGAACACTCTGATTTCTCTCATTTGCATATTTCTCGTAATAGGCCTGAACGGCTGTTCTAACCCCCTCATAAATATCATCCCCGTTCGTGTCTATATGCTCAGCCGTTTGTTCGGGGTAATAACCGTCCGGTTCTATACCCATTTGATTTGCTAACTTTACTCCGCCGATAAAATCAAATTGAATAAGGGGAGGAACATAGGTAAACTCATCTCCCATCATAAGATATTCTTTTGGACAATTTACTTCATGAATTATGTTGGTTAAGTTTGTATAGGAAGGTATTATGTGAATTCCCTGAAAATAATCTCCGCATTTGAACACCAGATACCTTTTCTTTGACTGATTGGTAATGTTTACCTCCTCGTCTGTTTCATCAACGGGAGTATCCTGATACTTATATTGATTCTTGTACTTGTAGGGCCAATTATTTTCAAGTTTTCTTGCTACCAAATGAAACATCCCGTCTTCATTAGTTGAAGTTGACGAAAAGGGATGTACTAAAAGCCCGTCTCTTTTACACGTTCTTGATGTATTGTCGCACTCGTATAAGTAGACAGAAACCCCTTTTACCGGAACCTGGGATACATCCGGAATAGTTGTTCCATCCATTAAAACCATAGGCTGTGCTGTGGCTTGTCTTACACTTCCGCATATTGAAATAAGATTTGGGTCTCCCGGTTCAGGGCAATTATCTTCAAGCAGTTTAGTTGATAGCCTCTCGACGGGATCCGATTTTTCAACTCTCTCGGCCGAAACTTTAAGCGTCCGGTCTGCAAGAATTAGAATCAAAAAAATGGCAAGAACGGGTTTAAAAATTTTTTTCATAACTTCTTTAACTTCTTATTGATTATAGCAAACTCGTTAGAGAAGCGGCAATATTTATTGGTATTTTGAAGCCATATTTGCACATCGAATAATGATAAAATGTTTTTATTGATATGGTAAAAGGAAAACTACTGGCTAAAAACAGAAAAGCTTTATTTAATCACTCTGTAATAAGCAGATTTACTGCAGGTGTTGTTTTGAAGGGCTACGAAGTAAAGGCGATAAAGGAAGGGAAAGTTGATTTTGAGGGCTCTTATATAAAGGTAATTAAGGGCGAAGTTTATTTGGTCAATTTGAAAATCGGCAAATATTCAAAGCAGTCAAAAGAAGTGTCATTGCAGGACGAAAGAAGAGACAGAAAACTTTTGTTGAATAAAAATGAGGTTGCAGATATAAACAGGCAGTTATCAGAAAAAGGCAGGACCGCCATTCCGTTGGCTTTGATACTCTCCAATAATAAGATAAAACTTGAATTTGCCGTTGTGAGGGGGAAAAAGGAATTTGAAAAAAAGCAGGTTGCGAAGGAGAGACAAATTAGAAAAGATATGAGGATTGAAGAAAAGGAGTTCAGGAGATCTTCGTTTTTGTAGCTCGGGCGGGAATAAGTTGAATTACTCCTATTTACGTTGTATAATCCCCCTACTTTCAATAGAAATATAGAAATATTGAGGCACTTTAACAAGGGGATGCATTGGATTTGACTAATGCGTATTTTGCACAGTCGCAAGTAGGTTGCTAAAGCCTTAAGTTTGGCAAAAATATAAATGCCGATAAAAAAGCATTTAAGCCAGCAATGGCTTCCGTTTTTGCTTAACATAAGTTAAGTCAAAAACAGACATCGGGAATTTTTCTGGGAAAGTTTCCGTCTTAGTCTAATAAAACCTAGATGAGGTTGTTTGAGATTGACCATTTCAAATCACCAAGGGTATAAAGCTCAAAGAAAATAAGTCTGCGGAAAGCAAACAAAGGTTTTTCGGATACCTGCTTTCTTAAGTTAATATTCGGATAAACTTGTAGAGACTGTGTGGAAATGCATTAGCACGTGGGTTCAACTCCCGCCATCCCTGCCAGAATTTTAGAAATTTGAATCTAAGTGGCTAGTATTTGGCCACTTTTTGTAAACTCCGCTAGAGTAAAATGAAAGGAAGGAAAGAGAAACCCTGAAAGGAGGGTAAATGCCAACTTATGTTGTTAAGCGCGGTCGTCGTAAAGGAGATCGAAAAAAGAGGGAAATAGACCGAATGCATTGCAGGAACCGGGCTGAAGAAAGATTTGATCTCGTTTATACTGATTCCCTTAGAAAGAAAATAATCGAAAATATCAGGGAGGGGCGAGCGATATTTGTAGAAAAAGTCAGCAGAACAAGATCTTTTTTTGATAACGCCGTTCCCGGACACCCGGAAATTCGGGTTCTATATAGTAAAAGCACCGGAGAAATAGTAACTATGTTGGATAAAAGAAACACCGGTAAAACAGGATCCTGTATCGATAGTGATCACAACGTACAATAATGGTAAAAATGTAAGTTAAGCCCTTGATGAACTTTATTAAACTTCATTAATTTCATCGGGGGCTTATTTTTTTGGTTTTCAGCGATTTTTTCTTTCTTCGGGCTTAATTTTTACCTTTTTTACTTTTAGCTTATTTCTATTCCTAATAGAGTTTTATGGCTTTATTTATTTTTCCAAGGTTGTACCTTTGTGTTTGTTGTGTATGTTGTGACTTTGTACGTATTATGGTTAGACCCTTTTACTTTAACTACAGGTTCGTTTCATTTATTTACTACAAGTCATAGAAAGTAAAAACTCCCATAATAAAGCAAATTAACCCATGTGGATAACTTATGGAAAAGATAATTAATACTATTTTTCCGCCCAAGTGCATATTTTGCGGCGCTGTCGGCGACATATTCTGCGAGAACTGTATATCTACCTGTTCTATTCTGCAGGAGCAAAGATGTTTGGTATGCAGTAAACCCTCGGAAAACGGAAAGACCCATTTGCACCACTTCTCTGCCGGTTGTAGTTCTTATCCGAGTGGGGTTGCGGTTAGCAGGGGATTTGTTGCGGCGGACAAGTTACCTTCTTTTCAATTAAAATATCCCTCTCAATTAATAAGCCCGTTTATCTACGCAGATAAGGTCAGGGACTGCATAAGAAAATCAAAATACTCTTCCCGGCTTTTTTCCTGCTTAAAAAGGCTTTCTTTTGAGGGCGTAAATATTGTTTACGAATGGGGATATTCTTTTGATGGTTTTGTGGTTGTTCCGATACCGGTAAGTAGACAACGAGAAAAATTGAGGGGTTTTAATCAGGCAGATATAATTTCCAAGATTTTTGCGAAAAGATTCGGTCTTACAATAGATTTTTCTATTCTGACGAGAACAAGGGATAAACATGCCCAGCACGATCTTTCCAGATCCGAGCGTTTTAAAAATATTGAAGGTTCTTTTGCTTCGAGCGAAAAAGCTAAAGAGAAGAAAATTGTTTTGGTGGATGATATTTGCACTACAGGAGCAACATTTTTAGAAGCTTCCAAAGTTTTGTTTGAAAATGGAGCCACCGATGTTAAGTGCTTCGCTTTGAGTAAGAGGCTTTAAATCGTTTTTGAGTAAAAAGAGGTAAAAGAGAGTAAAAAGATCTAAACTGATATAATATCTGCGTATTCTTATTGTGAATGTTGCGCGTGTGTATTTTGCTGATGTGTGTCGCGTATGGCAATTTCACATGGGAATTCTGGAGGGTTGGCAGAGTGGTAATGCAGCGGCTTGCTAAGCCGTGACGGTTAATTGCCGTCCACAGGTTCGAATCCTGTACCCTCCGCCAACGGGAACCATCAGGTTGTTTGAAAAAACAAGTATTTAATTAAATATTTTAAGGATAAAAACATGAAAAAAAATTTAACTATAATTTTAGTTGCGGTGTTTGTAATAGCAGGAGGTGTTTTTTTAATTTCTTCAAAATCAAAATCGGGAGAAGAAACCAGTCAGCCGAACCAGCCGACGGAAGAATCAGTTTCACTTCAAGAAAGTCTCCAAGAAAAAATGACACCTGGAGAATCGGAAAATAATTCCACAAATCTACTTTCTTTGGGTGGTAGTTATAGATGCACTTATACCATTGAAGAAGGGTTGGATGTTACTACTTATGTTAAAAACGGCAAGATGAGAACTGAAATTCCTTTAGGAGATGACGATACCAATATTTCTTTGTATATCGATAACAAGATATATCAATGGAGTACAAAAGAGAAACAAGGGTTCTTTATGTCGGTCGAAGAAGCTGAAAAACAGCCCGATATGGAGGTTCAGGACCCGGATGAATATCTCGAAGATATTAAAAATAAATATAGACTGGATTGTAAAAATATAGATTTGGCCAATGATTTGTTTGCGGTACCGGGAGATATCCAATTTCAGGATTTATCACAATTGTTAAACCAATAATTCAAATAAGCAGGAACCTTTACGGTTAAGCCCTTTTTATAGTGATTCAGCTTAGGTGGGTTTGGAGCCCCTTATGGTGTAGGTGACTTATACTTCGCACCTTTATGTTGTATAATTTTCCTGTGAAGATAAAAATTCCAAGCGTAACCAAATTTATGGGCATTCCCGACCGTAGTGAGCAACTTGGTCCCCCGAAGGTTTCCGAAAGCGTGGAACAACAATTACAACAATCTTCTGTTGTGCCACCAGCACCGATTCCGCACAAAAAAGAAATTTTTCTCTCGTGGGAAAAAGAAATGTCCGTTGAGGATAGGAAGGTTATCAGTAAAAGGTTTTCACGTTCGTTCATAATTATTGGGGTAGCTGTCGCAATTTTACTTTTGTTGATGCAGCAGTTTTTCGTACTGTTGGTAATCGGAAGTTTGATTTTTTTCATTCAGGCTATGGGCAAGCTTTCCCCGGAAACCGTGAAGTACGAGATAAGCACCGAGGGCATTATGATTGATGACAAGATATACGATTGGGATAAATTAAGGAGATTTTTCTTTGTAGAGCGTGGAAATTCCGAAATGATAGCTGTTGATACGGTTTTAGGTATTCCGGCAAGAATATTCATCTCTTTTGAACCGGCCGACAGGGAGAAAATAAAGGGGATTTTGGAAAAATATTTGTATTATTTAGAATCTGAGCCGAAAACATTTTTAGACAATACTTACGATTCTGTTGTTCAGAAGTTCAGCTTTAGAGAAGATGAAGAAAGTCCCGAATCTGCAGATAATTCTCCGGATGAAAAAACGGGTGCTAGCGTAGAAGAATAATTGACGCGACTAACGAAACTACACGGTAAGGAAGTAATAAATGATCTATAATTTTTCCAAGTTAGAGTAGTTATAGAGTTTGTTTTATTCGGGATTGGAGTTTACCACTTTTGTTTGCACCCGTAGTTCAGAGGATAGAACACAGCGTTGCGGACGCTGAAGTCGGGGGTTCGAGTCCCTCCGGGTGCACCAGAAAGG
>DAOPPB010000013.1:0-23876 GCA_035358315.1 bacterium | reverse complement strand
TACGGTCAGAATATGCTTGAGCATACAATGGAAACAGCCAGGATAGGAATGTATATTGCGGAAGAAATAGGAGCAAATGTAGAAACTGTGAAGCTGGGGTGCGTTTTCCACGATATAGGAAAAGTGCTCACCGATCAGGATGGATCGCATGTTGAACTTGGGGTTGAACTTTTAAGGCAGTATAAAATCCCCGAGGAAGCAATAAAATGTGTTGCTGAGCACCATAACGATAAACAGACTACAATAGAATCTGCAATAGTGACTTTAGCCGACCATGTAAGTGGTGCGCGTCCCGGATCAAGAGGTGAGGATTATGAATCTTATATAAAGAGATTAAAAGATCTTGAAGATGCGGCTATGTCCTTTGACGGTGTTGATAAGGTTTATGCTGTTTCTGCCGGAAGGGAAATCAGAGTTTTTGTGAAACCGGAAAAGGTTGATGACTACTCTGCGGCTCTACTGGCAAAAGAAATTGCTAGAAAAATAGAACTTGAACAGAACTACCCGGGTGTAGTAAAAGTAATGGTAATAAGAGAAACAAGAGTTTCCGAGACTGCTAAGTAATTGTTTTTAAAAAGGAGCAGGATATATATGTACTATGTATTGGTTGCTATATTAGCCTTGTTGATATTTGTGCTTTTTATGAAAGCCTTGGGTTCTGTTTTGAAAGGTATTATTACTACTGTTTTTGTTCTGATTGTGATTGCCTTTGTCGTATTAATGTCAAAATCCATAAGCGGACCCGTAGATGTCTTGGGAATGTACAGAATAGACAATATGCGCATTACCAAATTTGAAAGGTAGCCATAAATTATGAAAGTGTTATTTGTCGGAGAAATTGTAGCAAAGCCGGGGAGAGAAATTGTTCAAAAGTTTTTGCCTGAAATAATAAAAGAAAACAAACCCGATGCTGTTTTTGCAAATTGTGAAAATCTTTCGGGCGGAAGAGGAATAACCGAAGAAAAGATAGAACAGATGAGAATGGCCGGAGTCGACTACTTTACCAGCGGTGAGCATGTATTTCAGGAAAAGGACACCATAGACTTTATTGATAAAGTACCTGTTTTAAGACCTGCTAACTATCCGAAGGGAACTCCCGGAGACGGTTACAAAATTATAGACCTCGGAAAAAACGGAAAAGTGCTATTAATAAATTTAATGGGCGTAACTTCCTTTGGAGGAAAAAATGCTTTTTTGGATAATCCTTTTTTGAAAGCAGATGAGATTCTTGAAGAAACCAAAAATGAAAAAATTGATGCAAGAATTGTAGATTTTCATGCAGAAGCTACCAGCGAGAAGTACTCTATGGGCTTTTATTTAGATGGTAGGGTAGATGCCGTTATAGGTACTCATACCCATGTTCCTACATGCGATAACACGGTATTACCCAAAGGAACATTGTACATTACTGATGTAGGGATGTGTGGAGCCATAGACTCATCACTGGGTGTTAAGGCCGATATAACAATAAAAATGTTTTTGAGTGCGATGAACCAACGTTTTGAATGGGAAAGTGCTGGAAGAAAGGCTTTTCGCAGTGTATTATTAGATCTACAGGCAAAAACAATTGTTAGGATTGATAAAATAATATAAGTTAGTTGCCTGACCAGGCGGCAAATTTCTTTGAGAGGGGGTGTTAATAATGACAAAAATAGATTTGATTGCAAAAGTTGCGGATGTAGCAGGAATGACAAAAGTTGATGCAACAAAAGCTGTCGATGCAATTTCTTCCGCTATAGAAAAATCTCTTTCTAAAGGTGAGAAAGTAACTTGGACAGGTTTTGGGACATTCGAGGTAAGATCAAGAGCAGCAAGAATGGGAAGAAATCCTCAGACAGGAGCACCTCTGCACATCCCCGCAAGCAAAACTCCCGCTTTCAAAGCAGGAAAGAGCTTGAAAGATGCTGTTAAATAAGTGATTTAGTTTGTACGTACGTTCGTACGAAAGTCGTACAAAAGAGGCTCCCGCCGAAGGCGGGAGCCTCCCCTTTTTCCCCCTAATTTTCTCAATTTTCATTTTCATCTTTCATTTTCATTTATTCCCATCGTGTGCGTTTCACCAAAATTTTTTATTCCTTTGTTTTCTCTTGATTTTTCGGATGAGGTGATAGAATATACATTCGTATGGCAGTGGCTAAAGACTATTACGAAATATTGGGAGTCCCGAAAAACGCGACTCTCGATGAAATAAAAAAAGCTTACAGAAAGCTCGCAAGGGAGCATCATCCGGATATGGTAAAAGAAAGCGATAAAGCCGCGGCCGAGAAAAGATTTAAAGAGATAAATGAAGCTTATCAGGTTTTAAGCGACCCTCAAAAAAGAAAAATGTACGATCAGTTTGGGAGTGCCGGTTCAGAGTATGGGCCGGAAGGATTTTCAGGTTATTCACAGGGCGGGCAATGGGGACCCTTCGGCTATCAGTATTCAAGTTCGGGAGCAAATCCGTTTGGATTTGAGAATGAAGATTTTGATCCCTTTGATATTTTTGAGGATTTTTTTGGGTTCAGAGGATTTGGTTCGAGAAGACCCAGAAAAGGAAAAAATCTTTATTATGAAATAAGGTTAGATTTTAGGGATGTTATATTCGGGACAGAGAGAGAAATAGAAGTTGAAAGCGGGAAAGTAAAAGTTAAGATTCCGGCAGGTGTGAAAGACGGGATGGAAATTAAATTTGCAGGAAAAGGGATGCCCGGCCCCAACGGAGCTCCAAACGGAGATTTGTATTTGACGATCAGAATCAGAAATGTTCCTGATTTTGTAATTATGGGGGATGATATTTTAGTGAATAAGGAAATAAGCATGGTAGATGCGGCCCTGGGAACTGTGATTGAAGTTCCGGTTGTTGATCTCCAGAGTGAGACCGGATTAGGGAAAACCAAACTAAAAATACCCGGTGGAACCCAATATGGCTCCCGATTTTTGGTAAAAGGAAAAGGTATGCCTAAACTTCATGGTAGAGGCCAAGGAAATGTGATAGTACAGATCTTAGTAAAAATACCTGAAAGATTGAGTAAAAAACAGAGGGAGATTTTGGAGGGTTTCTCAGAGGCGTAATTAAAGACCAAAACCAATGGGAACAGACCATTTCGGATTCAATAAAGTGGCAGAAGAAAGGAGGTAGTGATAGATATAAGATTAATGTAGTTGACCTAAGTGGCCTTCTAGTATAAAATCTTCGTGCATTAGATATTGTTGAATATTGATTGTTTTAAGTGGGCCTAACCCACTTTTTTTAATAAAGTATTAAGTTTGGAGATTTGAGAGAAAGCGTATCTGTTGCAGATTTAATGCGCTGTCTTTCAAATGAAGAATTATGTCAATATCGGAGTTTAGTGCGGCAATAAGCCAGGTTGCAACGGAAAAAGGAATAACAGTTGAAAGTGTAATTGAATCGGTGAAATCCGCTCTAGCAACCGCTTACAAAAAAGACAGAAAAGAAGCAGGTGAAAATGTTGAACTTGAAGATATAATTGTTGATTTAAATCCCGAAACGGGAGAGGTGAGGATATTGAAAGATGGTATGGACGTTACTCCCGCAGGTTTTGGAAGAATTGCGGCTCAGACTGCTCGACAGGTTTTGGTTCAGAAAATCAGGGAAACGGAGAAAGACGTCGTTACTACGGAATTCAGAGGAAAGATAGGACAGATAGCTTTAGGAACGATTTTTAGGATCGACAAAGGTATTGTAACTTTGGATATGGGAAAAAACAGAAGCCAGGGGATAATGCCCAAAAGCGAACAGGTTCCGACGGAAAATTACAGAATAAATCAAAGGTTAAAGGTATTGGTGAAGGATATACAAGAAACACCTCGGGGTACAGAGATAATCGTTAGCAGAGCCGACCCGGAATTTGTAATCCGGCTTTTTGAACAGGAAGTTCCGGAGATTGCAGCTGGGACTGTAGTTATAGAAGCAATTGCGAGAGAAGCAGGTTCCAGAACAAAAATGGCGGTTTCTTCAAAGGATGAGAAAGTTGATCCTGTTGGAAGTTGTGTAGGTCAGAAGGGAGTTAGGGTTCAATCTATAATATCCGAGCTTTTTGGGGAAAAAATAGACATTGTTCCTTACTCCGACAATTTGGAGAAGTTTATAGCTGCGAGTTTATCTCCGGCCAAAGTTACCGAGGTTGAGTTAAAACACAAAGAAAAGAGAGCCATCGTTACCGTTCCTGAAGATCAGCAAAGTCTTGCCATAGGAAAAGAAGGTCAGAACGCCAGGTTGGCAAATAAATTGACAAAATGGAAGATTGATATCAAAGGTGTTTCGGGAGTTTTTTCAAGTGAAGACGCGGAAGAGGGTGCTTCCAGGCAAAAGTCGGATGAAAAGGTAGTTGGAGTTTGGGATGCGGAGATAAAGAAGTTCAATGAAGAGGAAAAGGCTAAGAAGAAAGAGGACAAATCGGAGGAGGATATTGAAAAAGAAAACTCTGATGAAAAAATTGAGAAAACCGAAGAAAATTTGGATGATGATTTAAGTACGGAAAGAACGGGAGAAGTTTCCACAGAAGAAGGAGACTCTTCCGATCAGGGCGAGTAAGATAATTTTGTACGATGAAATCTGAGTTATTTTACGAAATGCCGGTTAAAAGTAAATTAGTACTAGAAAGTTTATTGGAAATATGGCTGAAAATAATAAAAAAGAAAATGAAAAAAAGACCAGAGCACCCATCGTTACCTTTATGGGTCATGTTGACCATGGTAAAACCAGCATTTTGGACCGCATAAGAAAAACCAATGTGCAGGAGAGTGAGTACGGAGGAATTACTCAGCACATAGGAGCTTATCAAATATCCTACAAGGGAAACAAAATAACTTTTATAGATACTCCCGGCCACGAAGCTTTCGCGCAAATGAGAGCCCGTGGAGGAAGAGCTGCCGATATTGTTGTATTGGTAATAGCAGCTGAAGAAGGAGTAAAACCGCAGACAAAAGAAGCTATTTCACATATACGGGCCGCAAAGGCCCATTTTATAGTGGCAATAAATAAAATTGACAAGCCCGGAGCTGATCCAAGAAAAGTAAAACAGCAGTTGGCTCAGGAAAACATTTTAGTGGAGGATTGGGGAGGAAATGAATTGTGTGTCGAGCTATCGGCTAAAACGGGTGAAGGAATAGATAAGTTGCTTGATGCAATACTTTTAATGGCAGAGATACTGGAGCTTAAAACGGATCCGGATGGGGAATTGGAAGCTATGATAATAGAATCAAGATTGGATAGGAAAAGGGGAGTGGTGGTTTCCTGTATAGTCAGAAACGGTACTTTAAGAGTGGGTGATAGTGTCATCGCTTCCGGTATAAGTGCAAAAGTAAAACACATGAACGATTACAACGGAAACACTATTACTGAGGCGTATCCCTCCGACCCGGTGGAAATTTTAGGTTTTAGCTCGGTTCCGCATGTCGGTGATTTAATACTCGCAAAAGGAAGTGAGCTTGCGGAATTGGCTGTTGATGAGAATAAGATAGAGATAGTCGGGAAAGATGCAAAGAGAGCTATAGCCCTTATCTTGAAAGCGGATACGGAGGGCACTTTGGAAGCCGTGAAAGGAAGTTTATCCAATCTTGTAACTTCATCCGCGGAGACTACGTATGCTCTAAAATTTCTGCATACCGGAACCGGTGATATAAATGAGTCCGATGTTTTACTGGCTCAAAGTGGTAGGGGTGTTGTGGTGGGTTTTAATGTCAGAGTTCCACCTGCTGTTGAGGATTTGGCCGAATCTTCGGGCGTTTTGGTGAGGTCTTACAAAACCATTTATGATCTAATAGATGACGTTTCCAAGCTTTTAGAAGGAACCGCGGTAAGCGAAACATCAAAAATAAAAGGCCGGGCTAAAGTTATTAAAATTTTTAAACTTGATTCGGGAGATATTGTAGCCGGGTGCAAGGTCTTAGCCGGAGCTTTAAAGGTTAAATCCAAAGTTGCTATTTACAATAAAAATCCCGTGGATTTAACAAAGTCGGATGAGCCTCTTTTTTACTCTTCAGTTAAAAAATTAAAAAAGGGTAAAGATGACATTGATGTCGCGGGAAAAGATAACGAATGTGGTGTGCTTTTAAAACCTCAGTTTGAAGGTATTTCCGCCGACATGTATTTGGAAGTATTATAAACGGGTTTTGCGCATTTGACACTATAGGGCTAAAGTTGTACAATTTCCAAAGTTTTGGTACACTGCTTAATCCTCAACTATAAATAGACTCTGCCCGGAATATTTCTGATATGAATTCTGAAGTAGATAAAACAAATCGAATATTTGAGTTGTTAAAAGAAGCTAAAGAGATAGCTATATTGCCGTCCCAAGTTTCAAGCATTGATGCTTTTTCCGCCGCAGTGGGGATGTATCATGCCTTGAAAGAAGAGGGGAAGAATGTTTGTATTATTTATCCCGGTTCTATACCGGAAGAGTTTGGGAGTGTGGAAGGAATTGACATTAAACCCGGTTCATCTCAGAGAGAACTTGTTGTTTCGGTTGATTATTCAAACACCAACGCGTCAAAAGTGAGTTATTCTACCGAAGATGATATTTTGCGCTTCTCTATAAGTCCCATAGATAAAGATTTTGATTTATCGAGGGTAAGAGCAGAAATCAAAGGTCTAAATTTTGATCTTATAATTACCATAGGAGCTCAGTCACGGGAAGATCTTGGAAAATCCCTTGAAGAAATCGGAGGGGTCTTCGGTGGTGCTGATGTTTTAAATATTGATAACTCCGAGAGGAATCAAAGATTCGGTAGCATAAACGTAGTAGAACCGGAATTTGAAAGTATAAGTTTATTGGTAATGAATATGCTAATAAGGTGGGGTTTAACTGTTTCCTCAAAAACTGCGGAAGCTCTGCTTAAGGGTATTTCTAAAAGAAAGGGTATTTAGTGGTTGATTTTTAATATTTGTTTTGTTATACTTTCATCGCTGATTATGGCTTTATCTAAAGAAAAAAAGGCACAAATAATAAAGGGAAGCAGAATTCACGAGGCTGATACAGGTTCCCCGGAGGTTCAGATAGCAATCCTGACGGAGAGCATTGCCAAGCTTTCCGAGCATCTTAAAACCCATAAGAATGATAATCATTCAAGGAGGGGTTTGCTTCAGATGGTGAATAAAAGAAGGAGGCTTATTGCTTACCTCAAGAAAAAGGACGAGGATAGGTATAATCAGTTGATTGAAAAGTTGGAACTGTCTAAGTAAGGACAGCAGAGTAAATATTTTGGATAGCGGGTATTATCTCTTGGATTAGGAGGCAGGTTATTGTGCATCCGGTGCATAATATTTTGAATCTTAATCCTCCTGATATTGCAACCCCTATAAAGAAAAAAAATGAATAAAATTGTCAGAAAAGAAACCAATTTTGCCGGTAAAAAACTTGTGTTTGAAACCGGAGAATTAGCCTTAAGAGCCGATATGGCCGTTAAGGCTACTTATGGAGACACTGTACTCTTAGTTACCGTAGTTTCCGGGGAACCTTCCACGGAAGCCGATTTTTTGGGCTTGCGTGTACAATACGAGGAAAAGCTTTACGCCAGTGGGAGTATTAAAAGTTCCCGATTTGTTAAAAGAGATGGGAAGGCAACAGATGACGCTGTTATAGCGAGAAGATCAATTGATCATGCTATAAGACCATTATTTCCTAAAGATTATATGGATGAGGTTCAGATTGTTGTAACCGTTCTTTCCCTTGACGAGGACGCTGATCCGGAATTTCTCAGTATGATAGCAACTTCAGCTTGTTTACAGGCAAGCAATATTCCTTTTTACGGACCTGTAGCTTCTTTAAGAATAGGGATGGTAGATGATCAATTTGTTTTGTCTCCATCACTAAAAGATCTGGATGAGAGGAGCGACCTGGATATGATGGTTTCCTTTGTTGGAGAAGATAAAAGATTTTTGGCTGCCGAAGTTGAGGCGAATATTCTGCCCGAAGAAAAAATATTGGATGCCATCAACTTTGCTAGAGATAATTCAGCGGTTTTATACGATTTCATAGCAGATTTTGTAGAGGAAATAAACCCCAAGGGTGAAAAATATGAATATGTTTCACGATTCCCGTCAGAGGAAATTGTGAAAGCTGTTTCGGACATGACAAAAGAAGAGATTGAATCAATACTGAAAGGAAAAGGTTTGTCAGAAGGAAAACAAGATGTAACGGATAAACTTAATGATCTTCAGGAAGAAGTTTTTAAGAAATTCGAGGGAACTTACAAAAAAACCGATATGCAGATTGCCTTTGAGTTGGTTAAGAAGGATGTTATGAGAAAAATAGTTTTGGATGGTGGGAAGAGAATTGATGGGAGAAAAATGGATGAAGTCAGGCCTTTGACTATAAAGGTCGGAATATTACCAAGAACTCATGGAAGTGCCTTATTCACAAGAGGGGAGACACAGGCATTGACGGTATGCACACTGGGCTCCCCTTCCGATGAACTTCTGATCCAGGACATGTACGGGGAAAGAAGAAAAAGATATCTTCACTATTATAATTTTCCTCCTTACAGCGTAGGGGAGGTCGGGAAGTTCGGAGCTCCCACTCCGAGAGAAATCGGACACGGAATGATAGCTGAAAAAGCTCTCAGACCTGTTGTTCCGAGCCAGGAGGAATTTCCTTACACAATCATGCTGGTATCGGAAATTATTTCCAGCAACGGTTCTTCATCCATGGCGTCGACATGCGGTTCGACTTTGGCTCTGATGGATGCCGGAGTACCGATTAAAGAGATGGTTAGCGGTATTGCAATGGGCCTGATTGTTGAAGATGACTCCTTTTCAAGGTATCAGGTTTTAACTGATCTCTCAGGTGAGGAAGACGCAAACGGATATATGGATTTCAAAATGACCGGAACGGAAAAAGGAGTTACGGCTATTCAGCTTGATATTAAGGTAAAAGGTATTCCTATGGATGTGGTTCCGAAGATACTTGAACAGTCAAAACAGGGGAGATTGTTTGTTCTTAACGAAATGAAAAAAGTAATTGATAAGCCGCGTTCTCAGGTATCCAAGTATGCTCCCAAGACCGTTACCATAAATATAGACCCTGATAAAATTGGAATGGTTATAGGTAGCGGAGGAAAGATAATAAAGGAGCTTCAGGAGAAAACTCAATCGGAAATCTCAATTGAGGAGGATGGGAAAGTTGTAATATCTTCTATTGATAAAGAGAAAGCCGAAGAGGCCCTTAAGATAATTGACGGAATGACGAAAAATCTGGAAACCGGAGATGTTTATGAGGGAACGGTAAAAGAGCTTTTGGATTTTGGAGCACTGGTTGAGATATTGCCCGGAAAAACCGGACTTCTTCATATCAGTGAGATAACCAACGATTATGTTAAGGATATAAGAGATTGGCTCAAAGTTGGTGATAAGGTTATTGTGAAAATAATCAGTGTTGGAGATGAGGGGAAGTTCAGTCTTTCCAAGAGAGCTGTTGATGATCCTAACTATGTTCCCACAGAAAGGAATAATCACAGAAGCAACGGGTTTAGAAACTCCGAGGGAGGTAGAAATTCCTTTGGCGGCAATAGAAGGGGCGGAGATAGGAGAAACAGAAGATAAGGAATAAGCAAAAGCAAGTGGATTTAAGTTTTTAACTTTTTAACCCTTTGTTTCTTTTGTGATTTTGTAGTTCTGGAATAGCCGACAATACTGCTCTATAATAATTGAGATGAAAAGAATCTGCCCATTTTGTAAATACGGTCTTACATCAGAAAGTGTTTATTTTTGTGAGAATTGCGGTTCCGTTTTACCGGAAGATATGCGTACTATCGGGAAAGACTCGGTTGTTGAGGATAGAGATAGAACTGCTTTTAGTAAAAATGGAGGGCATGTTATAAAAACTAAGAAGATTTCCGGCAAAAATTTCAGAAAAAAAAGAAGGGAACGTTCTGATCTTCCGGTTCTTTTGTTCGGTTTTGTATTGATAGTGATAATGGTGATTTTTCTTGTGAATCAGAGAACAGACTTTATCGGGAATTTTTTTGAAAAAGGTGGTAAAAGGGAGTCGGTTTCAAAAGATATTACCTTTGAGTTGCAGAAAAATAATCAGAGAGATAAAACAGAGGAAAATTCCGTGAATTTGGGTCTGAATCTAAATTCAGGCGCCTTCGGACAGAATAATGTTCGTGATTATGTACCTTATGATATTTATTTTTATACTGAGTTTAATGATTCCTCAACTTTGAACCCGTACTTCAGCTTTTTGGGAGGGGAGTTTTTCACTTTGACAGAAAATCTTAAAGAGGACATTCAATCTTTTTATTCCGCTTTTTACACGAAAAAAGGAACAAAAGAGGGTTGGGTAATACTGGTTTTTCCCAAAGATACTTCTTTGCAAATGAGAACGTACCAAAGTATTTCTACTGATTTAATAGATGATGTTTTGGTAATATCTTCGGAGCCGGATTTAGTAGAAGGGGTAAAAATGGCAAAATTCGGAATTTCAAAAAGCCTCTCCCTCCATCCCCTGCTTATATCTGCGAAGCCTTTTCTTCCCGAGGAAGGACAGGTATTTATGTTGAAAATTAACGCAGATGCAGATATTGTTATTGATAATCTTATAAAAGATACTCTTTCAGATGAATTCAGGTCAGTAGTTAAAAATTTTAGAGATTCGGGAAAATCTTATTTGGTTGTTAAATAAGGCGTATGGAAAAAACAAATTTTTTATTTAAAGAACTTAATTCGCTTAGCAAGAAAATAGAGGAAACCAAGGGTATGCCGGAGGAGCTAAAAGAACGTTTGAATCAAATGGTAGATAGGTTGAACATAATGGCTAATTTGGGTCACTATGCTACGGAGTTCGATACACTTTCGCGATATATCCAGACGGTTACGTCAATACCGTGGGTTTCGGAAACAACCGATATCCTGGATTTGGAAAAGGCGAAAGAAAGTTTGGATAAAAATCACTACGGTATGCAATATGTGAAGGATAGAATCCTGGAGTATCTTTCCACCTTAATTCTTCTTTCTCAGAGAGATAGGGATGCCATATCCAAATCTCCTATTATTCTTCTCGTAGGTTTACAGGGAGTCGGTAAGACCACATTAGCTTATTCTATTGCGGAAACTTTGGGGAGGAAATTTGAAAGAATTTCAATGGGAGCTTTAGGATCATCTACTGAATTAAGAGGGAGGGCTAAGTCCTTTCCCGAAGCAGAGCCGGGACGGATTGTAAAGGCTCTCATAAGAACGGGTGTTAGAAATCCGGTCATTCTTTTAGATGAGATTGATAAAGTAAGCGGGGAGCAGGGTTTAAGAATGGATATTATGTCAATACTTCTTGAGATATTGGATCCGAAGCAAAATGTAGCTTTTAGAGATTACTACGTTGATTATCCTATTGATTTGTCGAATGTTTTGTTTGTTTGTTCTGCAAATACAACCGGGACTTTATCGGCGGCGCTTATGGATAGAATGGAGATAATAAAAATGCCTTCTTATACCGACCAGGAGAAGATAGTTATAGCAAGAGATTATCTTATGCCTCAGATAATAGCCAAATCCGGTCTGCGTCAGGACGAGTTAGAGATAGACCCCGATCTTTGGCCGGGTATAGTAAGACCTTTTGGATATGATTCCGGAATAAGAAGTTTGGGCAGAACTCTTGAAGCTATATGCAGAAAAGTTGCCCGTGAAATTGTTGAAGGTAAAAGTAAAAAAGTTGTGTTAACAGCCGATAATCTTAAGTATTATCTTCCTCAATAAATCGATAAGCTATAAAGAATGGAAAAAGAAAAATTAATGAATGAGATAGATGCGAATATTAAATCCTGTACCAAGTGCAGGTTGTTCAGAGGTTGCAAAAATTCTGTTCCCGGTGAAGGAAATATAAATTCCGAAATAGTTTTTGTTGGGGAGGCTCCCGGTTTTTATGAAGATGTTTTGGGAAGACCTTTTGTAGGCAGAGCCGGAAAATTACTTGATGCATCCATTGAAAGTATAGGTTACAAAAGAGAGGATGTGTGGATCGGAAATATTATAAAGCACCGTCCTCCTGAGAATAGGGAGCCTCTACCCGACGAAATATCTGCCTGTGCCCCTTTCCTTGACCTGCAGTTAAAAATTATTGCTCCGGTAATGATAGTTACGCTCGGAAGATATTCTATGAATTATTTTTATCCGGATGGAAAAATATCCCGTGACAGGGGAAATTTAATCAGGGTAAAAGATTTTTTTATCTATCCTGTTTACCATCCGGCGGCAGCTTTGAGAAGCTCGGACGTTTTGCTGGAATTTAAAAAGGATTTTGAAAGAATTCCCGATATGTTGAAAAAAGCTAAGGAATTGTTGAAAACCGGGGCTATTGAGGAAAGTAAGGGTTTTGCCGATAAAAATCCCGATGGACAATTGGATTTAGGTTTGTGAGAATATACCGATGAATTTTAGTGAAAATAATATAACTAGTGATACCAATCTACTTAATAACACTGCCAGTGTAACCGGAAATGGTACCTTAGATAGAAGTTCTCCGATGTATTCCAGAGAATTAAGAAAACATTTCGGCAACACACCGTTGAAAATTATTATGATAGGAGGTACTGAAAGTGTTAACAAAAATCTTACCGTTTATGAGTACGGGGATGAAATCATAATTGTTGATTGCGGAATAGGTTTTCCTGACATATTTGATATGCCCGGTGTTTCTACCTTGATACCGGATTTTGAATATTTGATTAAGAATTCCTACAAAATTAAGGGGTTATTTATTACACACGGTCATGAAGATCATGTAGGTGCCGTTCCGAATTTGCTTATGGAACTGCCGAACACCCCAATATATGCCAGTAAGCTGGTAGGGGAATTTTTGAAAGTAAAGTTGTCGGAAAAAGGTTTTAGCGAGGTAGGGAAAAATTTTAGTTACCATCTTTTTACCCCTGAATCAGGAACCGCTGATTTAGGAAATTTTAAAGTATCGGCTTTTAGGATCAATCACTCCATTCCGGAATCAATGGGATTTGCCATCAGAACTCCCGAAGGGCTTTTTTTACATATAGCGGATTACAAATTTGATGAGAAACCGGTTTTGGATAAACCCGCCGATGTTGATACCATGGAGAGACTTGGGAAAGAGGGCGTTATGTGTCTGGTGTCTGATTGCTTGGGGGTAACATCCGAAGGACATACAAAATCGGAAAGTACGTTGACCAATACTTTTCACGAACTTTTCTCCAAAGCTTCGGGAAGACAGGTTTTTGTTACCACTATGTCTTCAAACATATCCAGAATATATCAGATAATGAATGCAGCCCGTGTCATTGGCAGAAAAATGGTAATAAGCGGTAGATCTATTGAACAGATGGTTGATGTCGCAAGAAGACTTGGATATCTGCCATTTTCAGATGATTTCTTCATAGATGAAGAGGAAGCAAAAAATTATCCTCAAGACAGTTTGATATATCTTATAGCCGGTTGCTATGGTCAGCCGGGGTCTTCTCTTGACAGGTTGAGCAGAGGAGAGCACGAGTGTATAGAATTAAAAGGTGAGCCAATGGTGATTTTTTCAGCCGATCCTAATCCTCCTGGAGCGGATATTATGGTTGAGAAGGTAATGGATAACCTGATATTGAGGAATTGCGAAGTTATTTATAGTGAAATTCAGAATAATCTTCATGTGTCAGGACATGCTGTCAGAGGGGATATAGAAAGAATGGTTAAGCTGATAAATCCAAAATATTTTATTCCTATCGGCGGAAACATAACAAAAATGAGAGCTTACACCAATATGCTTAGGGATCTTGGAATAGCTAAAGACAGGGTTTTTGAATGTCTCGAAGGAGATTCAGTTGAGTTTTTAAATGGACGCGCCAAGAAAGGTCGTCATTATGATACAAAACAGGTTTACATCAGCAGCAATAAAGTTGATGAATTAAATCCACTTGTTGTTAGAGACAGAAGCTTGTTGTGCAATGATGGGGTTTTTGTAGTTGCTATTCCGGTTTCAAAAGACGGGGAAATACACGCAGATAAATTGGAAATAATTACAAGAGGGTTCATATACGTGAAAGACTCAAAAGATTTAATGGATAGGTCTAAAAAATTTATATCGAAGAGAATTAAGAGTTCGAAAAACGATAAGAGGGATCATAATGAGTTCAAAAGGAAACTGGAGAGTGATATAAACAGATTTTTGAAAAAAGAAACCTCAATGACCCCAATGGTAATTGTCCATTTTATTACAATGTAAATTGTATCTATCTTTTTAATATTCGGTATCTTTGTGATATTATAAGGATAATGTCCCGCGGAAGAAGAAAAAAATTCAAACTAAGATTTGGTGTAAAACCGGATACCATAAGGTCCATCATATCTTTAGTGTTTTTGGCGCTGTGTGTTATTACTCTCGTCTCATTTTTTGCCCCTTCTTATGATCTAAACTCAAAAATTCAGCATTTTCTGAGATTATATTTCGGACAGTCGTCTGTGCTGATCCCCCTGATATTGGGGAGCTTCGGTATTTTGTTTTTTGATCATATAAACATTAAATATAAGGAAGCAAGGGTGTTTGTAGGGTTACTTCTGCTTTTGTTTTCTCTTTCCGGGGTGCTCCACATTTTTAGAAATGCCAATGAAGCTTATGAAATAGCTTTGGAAGGAAAAGGAGGGGGTCTGGTCGGATACAAAATAGCAGGATTTCTCTCTTCGGGGATAAGCAAATTCGGAGCTGCTACTGTTTTGATTTTAGCAATAATAGGCTCATTGTTTTTGATATTTAACGTCTCTTTTAATAATTTGATTGAATTCTTTTCCGAAAATGAGTTTCTTAAAAGTTTCTTTGAAAGTGCGAAAAATATTTTCAGAAAAAAGATTTCCGAGGATACCGGCGAGATTGAGATAGATTCCTCTTCAGGAAATTTGCTTTTGGAAGAGGATTCGGGAGATGACATTGTTCCTTCCTATTCTGATATGAAAAAAGAACCTGCACAGACATCCATTTTTGAAGTGATTCAGTCCGAAGCGGAACCTCTGCCTGATTTGAGAGCCGGCTCCGTTGATACACTTGCTCCCCCAGCATCTATAAAAATGTCTCCGATTGTACCGTCAGACAGAATATGGAACTATCCTTCGGAAGATCTATTAGCAGAGCCCCCGGTAAGAGTAGTTGATACTTCGGATTTGGATAAAAAAATTAAGATAATAAAAGAAACTTTGAAATCGTTCGGTATTGATGTTGATGTAGATATGGAAAACGTAAAAGTAGGTTCCTCTGTAACTCAATATGCCTTAAGGCCGAAGTCCGTTACGAATGTAGCAAAAATTGTTACCCTCCAAAGTAACCTGGCTTTAGCTCTTGCTTCTCCCACCGGAACTGTGAGAATAGAAGCTCCTATCCCCGGAAAGTCATTGATAGGGATTGAAGTTCCTAATACCAAAAGAACCATGGTTTATTTTAAGTCCTTAATAACCTCTCCGCAGATGAAAAATTTGGAATCAAAGTTAGGAGTTGCTTTAGGCGAGGATGTAGGCGGGAGAGTTGTAACTTACGATATAGGTAAAATGCCTCATCTTCTTATAGCCGGAACGACAGGTTCAGGAAAGTCTGTCTTTATCCATAATCTTTTGTTTTCAATGCTTTTTAGAGCTACTCCTCAGGAAGTGAAATTTATATTAATTGACCCTAAGAGGGTTGAGCTTATATTGTACGAAGGGATTCCTCATTTACTCACCCCGGTTGTTACCGACATGGAGAAAGCTCCTTCTGTTTTCAGATGGGCTGTTGAAGAGATGGAAAGGAGATACAGGCTTTTTGAACAGGCTAGGGTTAAAAATATTGATACATACAATGAAAAATCAGGAATTCAGGTAATGCCATATATAGTTATAGTGGTTGATGAATTAGGTGACATCATGCTCCAGGATCCGGCAGGAGTTGAAAAGAATGTAATAAGGCTGGCTCAAATGGGTAGAGCAACGGGGGTCCATCTTGTATTAGCGGTTCAGAGGCCGTCCATCGAAGTAATTACTGGACTTATAAAAGCTAATATTCCTTGTAGAGTAGCCTTTCAGGTCTTAAATCAGATTGATTCCAGAGTAATAATAGATCAGCCGGGGGCGGAAAAACTGCTTGGAAAAGGTGATATGCTTTTTGTTCCTCCCGATACTATGAAGCCATTAAGATTGCAAGGGGCCTTTATTTCAGAGAAGGAAACTGCCGATTTAGTTAATTTCCTAAAGAGTCAGGGTGTTCCTCCCGATTATAGAGAAGAGGTTTTAAACACCCCGGTTACTTCAACAAAAGGAGGGGTGGTTAAGTCCAGCTGGGGAGAAGACGTTAACGACGAGCTGTTTGATAAAGCTGTGGCTATAGTTGTTTCGGCTGGGAAAGCCTCTGCGTCGCTTTTGCAGAGAAAGCTTAGTATAGGTTTTGCAAGGGCCGCTAAACTTATAGATATGATGGAAGAGAGGGGTATAGTCGGGGGGGAGGTGAGTGGGAGCAGGGGAAGAGAGGTGCTAATTGATGATATACCTGGAGATGATAACTTAGATATGGATAAAGACCCGGGTTTTGATGCTGAGGATTTCGCCGGTGAGAACTTTCCTAGAAATAGGGAAGAGTAAAAATTCACTTGATTACTTAATTTCTCATTTTTATTTGCTCTTTAATTTCAATTCGGCTTCCACCAACTCATCCAAATTTCCGTCCAAAACGGATTCGGGGTCAGTTATTTCAAGATCGGTACGTAGGTCTTTGACCAGTCTGTAGGGGTGGAGTATATAATTCCTTATCTGGTTTCCCCAGCCCGGAGTTTTATAGTCTCCCTTTAGCTTTTTTTCTTCCATTAAAGATTTTTCCTCTTCAATCTGATACAGCTTGGATTTTAATATTTTAAGCGCTTTCTCCCTGTTTTTTCCCTGGTATCTTTCTTCCTGGCACTCAACTATTATTCCCGAAGGTTTGTGTTTTAACCTTACCGCAGTAGAAACTTTATTTACATTCTGCCCTCCTTTTCCGCCCGACCTAAAAAATTCCCACTCAATATCTTCGTCTTTAATTTCTATAGTGTTGTCGTTTTCTATCATTGGTATAACCTCTACCAAAGAAAAAGAGGTTTGCCTTAAATTATCGGCGTTGAATGGAGATTGCCTGACCAAGCGATGCACTCCTGCTTCCTTTTTCAAAAATCCGTATGCGTAATCCCCAATTATTTCTACCGTAGCGGTTTTTATACCTGCTTCTTCTCCTTGTATTTCATTTATTACGTTTGTTTTCCAATTTTTTCTTTCGGCATACCTCAAGTACATTCTTAATAGCATGGCCGTCCAATCCATTGCTTCGGTTCCTCCCTGTCCTGCGTGCACCGATAATATAGCGTCGTTTTTATCATGCTTGCCTGAAAGATATGTTTTAAATTCAAGTTCTTTTATTTTCTCCTCAATTGTTTTTTCGTCTCCTTCTTCAATATACAGATTTAACATGTCAAATTCTTCCAGTTCCTTTTCTAAATCCGATAATTCTTTGGATAATCTGTTTCCTTCCTCCCAATTTTTCCATACGTCTTCGTTCTTGATTTTATTTTTAATCTCTTCAGTCTGCTTCCTTTTTTCATCTATACTAAGGGATTGTTTAAGCTGTCCTATTCTTCTTTTAAATTCTTGCATGGGAGGATTATATATCAAAAACCTCTGTTCCTAATAGCACTCTGTCGCCGGGGTTTATTTCTTTTCTTAGGATTTTTACCGCCAGATAAGATTCAACGGAATCTTCAATTACCCTTGCCAATGGTCTGGCTCCCCACTCAAGGCTATACCCTCTTCTGATAAGTTCTTCTATTAGCTCAGATTTGAAATTTACCTCAATTCCTTTTTCCTCGGCTGTATTTTTCACCCTTTCCAGCATAAGTTTTGTTATCTCTCTTAAATTTTCCTTAGAAAGAGGATTGAAAACTATAATATCTGTAAATCTGTTTAAAAGCTCGGGTGCAAATTTATTTCTTATATCAATCATAGCGGCTTTTTGCATTTCTTCGTACCCTTTACCGGCCTCAGAAATTGTCTGAATAGATTTTGTTCCGACATTGCTGGTTGCTATTATTATTGTGTTTGTAAATTCCGCCACATTTCCGGCTGTGTCGGTCAAACGACCCTCATCCAAAATTTGTAAAAAGGTCATAAGTATGTTGGGGTGAGCTTTCTCTATCTCATCTATCAGGACCAGACTGAAGGGTTTATTTCTTACTTTTTCAGTTAAAGAGCCCGTGGTGGTTCCGTCCGGGGAGCCTATTATTCTGTTCATGCTGTCTATCTGTTGGTATTCGCTCATGTCTAGTCTAATCATGTTTTCCTCCGCTCCGAAGTAGCTTCTTGCCAAAGCCTTCGCAGTTTCCGTCTTTCCGACTCCCGTCATTCCCACGAAGAGAAAACCTGCTATCGGTTTTTTCTCATCTCTTATTCCGGTTCTTGCCCTTTGTAATGCCACCTCTATTTTTTTAATTGCGTGGTCCTGCCCGATAACTCTTTTTCTCATTTCATTTCCGATGTTCAGTAATTTTTCCGCTTCGTTCCCGCCTATTGCCGATATAGGTATACTTGTCATTTCGGAAATTTCTTTAGATATTTCATCATAGGAAAGGTATCTTGTTGAGTTTTTTACTGATGCGGAAGTCCTTTCAAGGACATCTATCGCTTTGTCGGGAAGTACCCTGTCCCCGATTGCTTTTTCCGATAGCTCAACGCACGCCAAAAGAGCGGGGTAGGTAATCATAATTCCGTGCTGTCTTTCCATTTTTTCTGCCTTTCTTTTTAATATTTTTATCGTATCCTCTTTTGAGCACTCTTCTATGTTTACTATCTGAAAAAGCCTTGTTATAGCTTCATTGGGCTCAATGTATTTTCTGAAATTTTCCGATGAAACAGCTCCTATTAATCTTATTCGTCTTTTGGCGATATGATTTTCGAGTATTGACAATGCGGTGGAATCATAACCCCCTTTTTCTCCCATTCCCGTTACGAGATTCTGCATTTCATCAATGAAAAGTATTATATCGCCGGAAGCATCCACTTCTTCCAGAATTTTAGAGAGTTTTTCAGCTGTGTTCCCGGTATCCTTGCTTTCGGAAACTAATGATCCCACGTCTATACTAATAAGTCTCTTATTTCTCAAGGTTTTGTACTCGGTACCTGCCATTATTTTATAAGCTATCCCTCTTATTATGGAGGTTTTTCCGACTCCCGATTCTCCTATAAGCAGTACGTCGTTTTTATCCCCATCTAAAATTTCCGAGATTTTCTTGATTTCTTTTTCTCTTCCTATAATGTCGTCAATATTTCCCATTTTCACTTGTTTGGTCATGTCAACGGAAACTTTATCAAGTTCGGGCGTTACTCTTCCGAGCAGTCCTTTTCCGATTCCTCCCGGAGGAGGAGACACATAATCATCCTGCCAGAAATATATTCCCGAAAGGTTTTCTCTTTTTTCAACCATCCAGAAAGCAGTTTCTTTAATGGTATTAAAATTTGAGTTAAATACGGAGAGGACAGTATCTATGTTCGGAATGTGTTCCACTACTGCAATAAAAACATGTTCTAATTCGGTGTATCGTGATTTGTTTTCCTGAGCATAAGAAAAACTTTTTTGCACTATGTTATCGAGTTCCACCTCTTTTGTATCGGATGCCCTTATAAGTTTTTCAATTACTTCCTTTTCTCCTAATTCGGACTTTTTCATCAAATATAAAATATCCTTTTCCATCAGAAGTTTTTCCATCAAAAGTCTGAAGGAAGATTTTCCGGTTTCTAAAATATATCGGGCCTTGGGTCTAAAAGTTTTTATCTTATCATTTTGCGTTTTTGTCTCAGATATTCTTTTGTACGGGGTATTTAAGTTCTGAAAGATAAATAAAACATAAAGAGTGAAAAAATATAGCATTGTATAGGGAATGGAGTATTTTTGTGTTATTAACACCGGTATATAGAGCCATGTTATTGGTGCCGCTATGCACAGCAGTGACGCCAAAAGCATTGGTATAGAGCCAAGGAAAATCATAAAAACGCGGGTGAAAAAGCTTACTATCCTTCCGTTAAAACTGGATAATCCAAATAACGGAACAAAAAGAAGTTTTATATTGTAAGTAAAAGATATTAGATTATTGAGAGTTTTGAGAATGTCAGTACACATTCTGTATATTCTTGAGGGGATTTTGACTAACCACCAATGGACGAACTTATCGGGCAGTTTGATGTTGTATTGCATACATAAATAGAATACCAGAAAAAAAGGCAGATGGTAATTTTAATTATTTTACGAAATTCTTAGTTTTGGACATTTTTTATTTTCGTATCTCTCAACTCTTCCAGCTTTTTTCTCATTAATTTTCCGAGGAAAATACCACCTATAATTGCGGTGGGGTAGAGAATGAGTTTACGGTCAAAAATTATGTAAAGAATATTTCCCACATACGGAAATGTGCCGATAACTTTGCCGATAATTTCTTTTTCGGACACAGGGTAAGGATCTTCGTTAGCGTTATTATCTCCTTTAAATGTGAAGAAATACATCTCATGTTCCTTAAATATATTGATTATTCTGTGAGTTACGGCGATGTCTCCTCCAGTTATTTTATAAGTTGCGATGTCTCCTACCTTGTATTCCTGCCTTTTTGTTGTCAAGACAATTGAACCTTTTCTGATAGTTGGTTCCATAGATCCGGATATTACTTCGAAAATTTTAAGACTGGAAGCTTTTGAATTTACCGTAGTGATAGTGACAACGAGAGTTATTAGCAGTAAGAAGAATATAAAAGATTTTTTCATTTGATTTTTAGGTAGGTTTATTTAGGGCCGCCTTTCAGGCGGCCCGCAGAATTTTGTTTGCACTAAAACTAAGACTGCACGGAGTTGAATTCAAAATCAAATACGGCGGTTGCGCCCTGTTTGCTTTCACTTAAAGACGGGGTAGAGAATCTTAATATTAATCCCATGGTTTGTCCATAAAGAAGGTCTCCTAAAGCGAATCCTTCCGTTTTCCATTTTATTATTGTTTTTTTCCCGATTGTGGAAGTTTCCTCTCCGCTGTCTACTATTCCATTTTGGTTCGCATCACTCCATCTAATTATCTCCACAAATATATCCGATCTTAAATCCTTTGGATCATCTGCTGTTTGATAATTTGCATTTGTACTTACTGTTATTTTAGATGAAGTTGCATTTACTAATTTTACTAGATAATCCTGTGTCCATCCTGGACCTATATTGTTGAATACCGGACCAGGGAGCTCATCCTTATAGTTTTGAGGATCGGTTTCCAAAGTAAGATTTTCCAGAAACATTATATTTGCGCTCCCGACCTTAAAAGTAGATCCCAAAACCTTAGCCTTATCGGTAAAAGCGGCATACGTTATTCCGACTGCTGTGGATATTGTTAATAATGCTACCCCGATGATATAAAGAGTTTTATTTTTCTTCATAAATCACCTCCTTTCTTTTAAAATTTTTAACCTTTAAACAAACTTTGTGCTTTCATACTGGTAAAATCGTTATCCGTAACTATCAGGTGGTCTATCAGAGGAATTCCTATGTCAATCCCTGCTTTATATATTCTTCTGGTAACTTTTATATCTTCATCGCTGGGGTTGCATTTATTTGACGGATGGTTGTGAATCAATATTATGCCGCAGGCATTTTTGGAGATAGCTTTTCTGAATATTTCACGGGGATGTATTAGCGTTTCATTTACGGTTCCTTTAGATATTACATCTTTGGATATCAGTTTATTTCTGCTGTCTATACTTAGGAGGTAAAGATATTCCTGGTTCTTATTTATTATATCTTTTCTTATAATTTCGTATGCGTCCTTCGGACTTTTTATATATGTTTCCGGTTTTTTAATGGGTTCAAGGTATCTTTTTGATATTTCCTCCAGGGCTTTTATAGATGTGGCTTTTGCTGTGCCTATACCTTTAAAATTTTTGAGCCCCTCAATATCCGCCGAAAGGAGACCCTTAATTCCGCCAAAGGTATTTAATAGGTCTCTAGCCAGCTCGGTAGCGGAATAATTTCTTTCTCCCGATCTTAAAATTATTGCTAGGAGCTCAACGTCAGTTAGATTTTCAGCTTCCTTTTCAATTAATTTCTCGCGGGGTTTTTCTTCTTTTTGTAAATCTTTAATTTTCATATCATCTTGGTTTGATTTAATTTATATCAGTATGTAAGTTGTATCAATTTATGTTGTTCTATTTGGAGTAGAAAATGGGAGAAGATACCGACTTAGCGAAACAATTGAAAGTTATAAGGATTAGCAGAAATCTGTCACAGGAGAGATTCGGTAAGAAAATAGGGAAGTCAGGGAAAACGATATCGGCCTATGAGAGTGGAAGAATCAGCCCTACATTAAAGGTTCTTGACTCTATTTCCCAGGTTTATGATGTGACTTTTTTGCATGTTAAGAAAGTGAAAAAGGAGCAATTGAGAGAAAAGTTGGGATATCTAAAGAAGACAATTGAGGAGATTGAGTCCGCATTTTTGCATGGGGAGGGAAACGAAAACGAAGATTTCTGACTATTTCTTTTTCCCGTTGAATTTTATCTCTTTGAGTATTGGGGCTTCTTTCTTGCTTTATGGAAAAAGGGTTTCTTTCTTTCAACCATTCTTGGATCTCTTGTTAGTAACCCTTGTTTTCTGAGTGTCTTTTCAAATTCGCTATCTATTTTTGATAGAGCTCTGGCGATTCCTAATACCACAGCGTCCATCTGAGAGGGTTTTCCTGACCCTGTAACTTTTATCGTTGCAGAGTATTTAGCTTCCGGGTGAGATATTCCTATTGCGTGAAAAGGTTTTTCCCATTTCGATTTTTCTATGTTCGGGGAAAAATAATCTTCTATCTTTTGCCCGTTGACAGTAAACTCCCCCCTGGTTTCATATAAAAATACTCTCGCTGTAGCTGTTTTTCTTCTGCCTGTTCCGGCAAAAAAATTTTCTTTTGTTTTTTTCTTTTCTTCAGTCATTTTGTTTTCCTAGTTGCGCTTCATGGGGATGTTCCTCTCCCGCGTAAATGTATAAATTTGCTAACCTCTGCTTTCTCAGTTTATTTTTAGGAAGCATTCCCGAAACCGCTTTTCTCAGAGCTTCCGCCGGTTTTCTGGACATCAGAGATTCTAAACTTTCCATTCTTAATCCCTGCGGAAAGCCGGTATAGTGTATATATGTTTTATCTTTCATCTTTTTTCCGGTTACCTTGATCTTTTCAGCGTTAGTAACGACAACTTTTCCTCCCCAATTTTGATTTGTGGTAAACTCGGCCTTGTTTTTTCCCATGAGTAAGATGGCTATTTTCTCAGCAACCTTTCCTAGTGTCTGGTCTTTAGCGTTAATCAGATACCACTCCTCTTTTTTATCTTCAATATTTAAAAATGTAGTTTTATTTGGTTTTGTTTTCATCTTTTTTTACGGTTTTTCTTTTTAATTTTTCTTTTGTTTCTTCAAGATTTGAAACTATTTCTATTCTTGCGGTTAAAGCATTATCCCCATCTCTGTTTCCGGTTTTTATTATTTTTGTGTATCCTCCGCGCTTTCCGGAGAATTTGGGAGCAACTTCCCCCAATAATTTTTTAATAGCCGATTCCGATCTTATATCTTTTCTAAGTTCTTTAACCGTATTAAATTTGAATATTTTATCTTCGGATTCATGGGCTTTAACGGCCTTAGTAATTAGTTTTTCAATCTTTGGTTTGACATATTTTGCCTTTGCTAAAGTTGTATTAATTTTTCCTTTTTCAATAAGTTGCGCCGAAAGATTTGACGCCAACGCCTCTCTATGGTCTTTATCCCTATTCAGTTTCTTCTTTGCAACTCTGTGTCTCATTGTTGTTTTCCTTTATCTCCTATACCCTTCTTTATCCAGAAGATCTTTTATCTCCTGTAAAGATTTTTCTCCTATATTTTTTATATCTTCCAG
>DAOPPB010000012.1:0-24657 GCA_035358315.1 bacterium | reverse complement strand
TACGCGGACGCAACTCCTGGGAGAATACCAGGTTGATAGGCTGCAGGTGTAAGTGCAGTAATGCATTCAGCCAAGCAGTACTAATGTTAGCGAGCTTAAATTTATCTGTTTAAAGATAAAATTGAACTTATGACTTTTTGTTCAGTTTTTGGAGAATCTTTTTGCGGGATATCTACATTTGCCGAGAAAAGATTTGAAAAATATTGAAAATTTATTGTGAGTGTCATCCCGGTGATGATTGCGGTGGGGCTAAACCTCTTTCCATTCCGAACAGAGAAGTTAAAACCACCAGCGCCGAAAATACTTGAAGAAATTTCCGGGAAGATAGGTCGTCGCCGGGATAATGCTTACAATATCTACTTTTGTGGTTATCCGACTCCCTGAATCTCGCCTATAGCACTTCGTACTATAGTCGGATTTAATGGTCGTCGCTCGGATAACGTTTATAATACTTTTACAAAATCCCTTGTTTTAGTCCTCTCATTTATATATAATCCCCTTGTCCTAAAGAGGACGGAAAGGGGGTTTTCATCCGTCTTGGAAATAACGGCTCCGGCCGTTTCTTTTTCTTAAGATGGAAAAACCTAAAATGTCAAAAGCAAGAAAAATTCAAAAAAAAGAATCTGCAATGTCAAAATATCTGACCGATAAAGATTTGCAGATAAAACAACTCCACGTTGGAGATATGGTTGAAGGAGTAGTAGTCAGCTCAAGCCATAAGGAGATTTTAGTTGATATAGGGGCTAAATCAGAAGGAATAATTACGGGTTTGGAATTATCCGAGGCCGATAAGTCTTATAAAAATATTCAGGTAGGTGAGAAAATATCTGCCAAAGTTGCTCAAACGGAAAATGCTCAGGGCTATATTGTTTTATCTCTGAAAAAAGCTGAGAAAGATAAAAAGTGGCAGGATGCTGAAGAGGCTTTCGAAAAGGGTCTAATAATAGATGCAACAGTTATCGAATACAATAAAGGTGGTCTTTTATGTGATAGCTTGGGGTTAAGAGGATTTATTCCTCTCTCCCATTTGGATAGAGTCCACTTCGCCAATGATGTGGCGAAATTTGCTGCCGGAAGTGAAGCAGAGTTAAAAGAGTCTCTGAAAGTTTTATCGGGGAAGACTCTTAGAGTAAAAGTGATCGAACTTGATAAGGACAAAAACAGATTTGTCCTATCCGAAAAGGATGCTCTGGCGACATATAGTGAAGAATCCAGAAAGAAGCGATTATCGGAAATAAAAATAGGAAGTACGTCCGAAGGAATTGTTACCGGTATAATGCCCTTTGGAGTTTTTGTCGATCTCGATGGTGTGGAGGGACTTGTGCACATCAGTGAGATAGCCTGGGAGAAAGTGAGCCACCCATCAAATTATTTTAAAGTAGGACAGAAAATAAAAGTAATGGTTTTGGGAATTGATGAGGAATCAAATAAACTTGCTTTAAGTGTTAAGAAGTTAATACCGAATCCTTGGGAAACCGTAGAGGAAAGATATCCTGTTGGTACAAGAGTAAGGGGGGTAGTTAGCAAAATAGTACCATTTGGTGCTTTTGTAACTTTGGAAAAAGGTCTGGATGGTTTGATACATATTTCAGAGGCGGAAGCTCCCTTAAAAGAAGGTGAAAATGTCAAAGCTGTTGTAATTCAAGTTGATGGGAAGAATCAGAAATTGGCTCTTAGTACGAGAGATCGTAGTCATGATGAACATGATGAAAAGGATGGGGTGAATTTGAGAGCTGGGGTAAAAACAGAGGATTCAGAGGAGAAAGAACCGGAGAAATATGAGAGTGGGAGTGGGGAAGAGCCGAAGGGTGATACGGATAAAGATGCGGAAAGGCATAAAAAGAGTAACGAGAAACCGAAAGAAAAAGAAAAGAACGATAAAAAAGTTAATAAAGTTAATAAAGAGAAAAAAACAACAGTTAAGAAAAGGGATAAAAAAACCAAGGGCAAATAGAAATGGTCATTTAACTGTCACTTTATCTTTTGTCTGGTAGCGTATATTTATGCCAAAATTTAAGACCGTTTATACGTGCAAAAATTGCGGTTATACATCTTACCAATGGGTAGGGCAGTGTCCGAATTGTAGTGAGTGGAATTCATTTGTTGAAGATGTAGTTAGTTTAAAAGAAGCGAAATCCGAGAGCTCTTCTCAAAAATCATATAGTAAACCCATCTACCTCTCGGCAGTTTCTCAAATTCCCCCGAAAAGAATATCGTCCGGAATAGGAGAATTTGACAGGGTTTTAGGTGGGGGTTTTGTCCCGGGACAGGTAATTTTACTTGCCGGAGAGCCGGGTATAGGAAAAAGCACTATTTTAACTGAGATAGCCAAAAATCTAAAAGAATTAAAAATACTTTATGTTTGTGGTGAGGAGAGTGTTGATCAGTTAAGGATAAGGGCATCTCGAATGGATTACGATGCGAAGAATCTTTTGGTTTTGCCTGAAACCAACGTTGATGTGATATTGAATACTGTTGAAAACGACAAAGAGATAGGGTTGGTAATTATCGATTCTATTCAAACCCTTTTTTCTGAGGATTTATTAGGATCTCCCGGTTCTTTGGTCCAAGTTAGAGGTTGTTCACAAATACTGACAAATGCTGCCAAAAAGAGCAATGTTCCAGTTGTTCTGGTCGGACACGTGACAAAGGAAGGTGTTGTTGCCGGACCGAAAGTCCTTGAGCATATCGTTGATACCATTTTGTACTTAGAGGGAGATTCCCAGCATTTATTCAGAATATTAAGAACCAGTAAGAATCGTTTCGGAGCCGTTTCCGAAGTTGGGATTTTTGAAATGGGGGAGAATGGTATGAAAGAGGTAAAAAATCCATCCGAGCTTTTTCTGGAACAGCGCCTTTCAAAATCTCCCGGATCGTGCGTTACAGTGGTAATGGAAGGGCAACGACCTTTGCTTTTTGAAATTCAGGCTTTGACGGTACCAACATCTTTCGGATACCCTAGAAGAACTTCAAGTGGATTCAGCAATACGAGACTTCAAGTTTTGATAGCGGTTTTGGAAAAAAGAGCCGGTTTTAATCTGGGCAATTACGATGTTTATGTAAACGTGGCAGGTGGGTTTAGAGTTAACGAATATGCGGCTGATCTGGCTGTTTGTCTGGCAATTGCCTCTTCTTTAACTAACAAACCTGTTAGAGAAGATGTTGCAGTTTTTGGGGAGTGCGGTTTGAGCGGAGAAATAAGACGGGTTTCTTATCAACAGAAGAGAGCGGATGAAGCAAAAAAGTTAGGGTACGAAAGAGTAATAAGTTCCGATAATGTAAAAAATGTTTCCGAAGCAATTAAGAAATCTCTGATTTAGAATTTAGTCAGAGATCCGAATCTTACTGCAGTAACTTTAAATTTCCAGTAGTTTATAGGTAAGTCTCGATCTATTTGTTTCTATTTGTTGGTCGTTTTTTTCTTGAGTAGTATTTTCTATCTTTTTAACCTAAAATTGAATAAGTGGCGGAAAAAAATAAAGAAAGTAAAGAAAAACAAAAGCCCGAAATAAAAAGACCTTCTCTAAAGGAAACTAAACTTACGGCGAGGATTATTTATGCGGTGGTTTTCGTTGGACTGGGGTTTTTAATTTCAAGAAATTTATTCTTCAAGGAATTACCGTTTTTTGGCTATCATATAATTGCTGAGGTTTTGATGGCGTTTGCCGTGGGTGCATTTGGATTCTTCGTCTTTCCATTGATTTTAATGTATCTGAAATACTGGATCGAATCTCTCATTGTATCGGCAGTTTCAAAAATTGTGTCCGATTTTTGGGATCAGCAGTCAAAAAGAATTCAGCAGGCGCGTCGGGAAAAACAGCGTCTAAAAGCGGATGAAAAAAGTATAAAAGAAAAGCAGGAGATGGAAAACGCGATCCTTTTGGATACATCAGTCTTAATAGACGGTAGAATTCTGGATATTGTAAAAACGGGTTTTTTAGATAGGTCTTTCATAGTACTGCAAAATGTAATAAATGAACTTCAGAAACTTTCTGATAGTAAAAATAAAGTGAAAAGAGAGCGGGGGAGAATGGGTCTTGATGTTATAAAGGAGTTAAAGAAAAGAACCTGTGTTGTTGTTCCCGATATAAAGATTAAAGACAAAGATGTTGACGGTTCTCTTGTGGAGTATGCAAAAGAGAAGAAAATAAAACTAATGACTTTGGATTTTAATCTCAATAAGGTGGCCAAAGTATCCGGAATAACGGTTTTAAACATTAATGATCTTGCCAATGCCTTGAAGAGTGTTCTAATTCCGGGTGAAAGAATTTCTGTGAAAGTAGTTCAGGAAGGAAAAGAAAAAGATCAGGGAGTCGGGTATTTAAATGACGGAACGATGGTTATTGTTGAAGGCGGATTTCAAAAATTGGGTCAGGATGCGGAAGTTGTTGTAGTTAAGAATATCCAATCTTCGGCGGGAAAAATCGTTTTTGGAGAAATTGCAAAAAGGAGCGAAAGAGAATCTAAAGATGCTTCCGAAAATATATCTATCGGAGAGAATGGTACTGAAACAGAGAGTACTCTTGATAAATAATCCCAAACATTAAAGGTTTTGTAATTTCAGAACAAAAAAAACATTCCACAAAGAGCGACATATGAAGCGCTGAGCGTAGAATGTTTTTAGAAGCGTGATTCCACCAAAAGGTAGAATGATGTCATGCCCCCGAGCAGGCGAAGCATGAGAGCTTGCTTAAAAAATACTTTATACTAATAGAAAACTTTAACAAGCGATGAAGGTTGAGAAATTATACTGGCGATATTGATAACTTAGCAAAAAAATAAACCCATTCCAACGTACATTGTTGGTTATTATGTGTTTACATATATACGTATATATGGTATACTGTTAAAAACCTAAATCCTATAAGATGAAAATCTCTTGTGGATAAGTTTTTAAATTGTGGAAAACAATTATGAAAAAATCTAAAGAAAAGGTAAAAACCACGATAATGATAGAAAAAACCCTCAAAAAATTTGCGCAGGTTTATGCTGTGCAAAATGACTCCACGCTCGGAGAAGTAATCGAGGAAGCTCTGAGGGAGTTTTTGAATAAATAATCGTAGTAAGCGGTAATATTAAACCTATAGCATTGACAAAAGTGAAAAAATAGTGTAGAATCCCTCCATTACAGAGCTGGAGAGAGACTAAGTCTGTGTTTTTCTTTTAGTTCTTCTTCCCGCCCGTGTAAATAAATGGTTCTTGCTCTTATTTTTAAATGAGAGTAAAAACTAACTCTATAAAATTATAGAGTAGAGTACTTTGACAATGTGTGTGGGTAAAACTCCTTAAAGGATTTGGATTGGTCCGCTTTGGGATTCACATTTAAGTGGATCTTGATGCGGACCAACGTCCAAAGCCAAAAAACCCTTAACCCAAAGAAAACGAAACGTTTCCTATTCCGCTTTGCGGAATTGGTGGTGAACCATAGGGCATCTGCTCTGCAGATGAGGGTGAATATAAAGGAGAAAAATGGTTGAAAAAAAGAATGTTGTTATTGAGGGTACCATCGTTTCTGATGGTGGACCTTCTAAGGTCACAGAACCGAAGAAGGTTGTCAAATCCACCCCCAAGACCACCAAAAAGGAGGCCACGAAGAACTCTGCCGTGGCGTCGGGTCGATCGGTTTATTCGACCCTTAATTATAAGGAATTGATGTCTGAGGTGAAGGCGCGGGGGCTAGAATTCGAGGCTAAAGGTTTGACTGACTCTGAGAAGGGTCGCCGGACTCTTCGTAATATCCTAAAGAATGATGACGCGGAAAAAAAGGTCAAACCTCACTTGTTGAGCGAGACCAAGACATCTAAAACCGAAGAAACCGAATTTATTCCTTGGTGGGCATGGGTGATTATAGTTATCACTATAATCTTGGTGGCCGTATTATCTCGACCTCGCCAGCCCGTTGTTAATCTCTCTCCTATTCAGGGGAGCGTTAATCAGTTATCCACGAAAGTGGATTCGTTAGATCAGAGCGTCACTGACCTTTCAGGTCGTATAGCTGCTCTTGAGAAAGTTTCCTCCGTGGAATCTGAAAAAACAGTAGTTCCTGTCACAGATCCCGAAAATGTCTATACTAATTTCGGCCAGTTGGGGACTTTCTACCGTAACATTGATGAGGAAGTTACAAACTTTCACTCTTTAGGTAGAATGATGGAATATGAGTGCAAAGACGGAGAAATCGGGGTTTATATAAGCATAGATAAGGCTAACACTGTCATGGGCGTGGCTAACGAGCATGAGGTAGTAGCTTATGTACCATGTCAAGATACGGGTGTTATTACAGCTTCTACTATTCATTATGGTGGAGAGCCTGGCGCAGAGTTTCAAAGAGCACACTTTGTTGTGCTCACTAAAGAATTGCCAATAACTCCACTCGACGCTTTGATGTTGCTAAAAGCCGAAGAACAAAATCGGAAGGCGCTGTTATTTGATGGCACCGGCAACCTCGTAGAAACTTACCCTGCTAAATAACCGCACACGTTAGTCTGGCCCCTGCAAAATTTATCATTTTTTTGATAATTTTCAGGGGCCTTTCTTTTTGCCTAAAAACCAATATATTAGTATTATTTATTCAATGGAAACTAAAAAATCTTTTCTCAAAAAAATTTTCCAGGATAGACGGAGTACTTACATGGTATTCCTGCTTGTTTTTCATATTGTCTTTTTTACGGTTTTTCATTTTCTAAATAAAAATTATCAGATATGGGATAGCGCCGGACATATAGGTTTGAGTTATCGCATTGCGGATGAAATGAAAAGATTGTTTTCCGGGGCCGAAGGTTCCTCTATAAGTTCGGTTCTGAAAGTATCAAACTATTATCCTCCTTTTGTGCAGATTATCGGTGCTTTAATTTCCCTGATTTTTGGATATAAATCCGTTTTTTTACTGTTGGAAAGCTTAGTTTTTTTCCTCCTATCTATAATTTTTACCTACAAACTGATTTTTCTTTTTTCTAAAGATGAAAAGACTTCCTTTCTGACAGCGTCTGTTTACTCTTTGTTTCCGCAGGTAGTAGATCAATCACATTATTTTCATTTAGACATTCCCCTTACGGCTTTGGTTTTAATGGATCTATATTTCCTTTTTACTTCGGATAATTTTAAAAACACAAAAGAAACTATCCTTTTTTTTATCTTTTTTTCATTCATTCAACTCATAAAATGGACCGGTTTCATATTTCTTATTGTTCCCGTAATAGCAACTCTTTTTAATGGTCTTGTCAGAAAAAATACAGGAAGTGATAAAAAAGAACTAAAGTTAATTTTAAAAAATTTACTGGTTGGATCTGTAATATTTCTGGCCCTCACGATACCTTGGTATTACGTGAATTGGAAGGAACTTATAGCTCAGGTAAAGGTTTTCTCTGTTGGTGAGTCGGACGATCCGAGAGGTTTGAGGGAAAGTTTGCTTTATTACCCTAGAAATGCAATATCCTACCAGATAATGTTTTTGCCTTTTTTACTCTCAATAGTTTCTGTTTTTCATTTTCTAAAGAAGAATTTCAAAAGCGGTATGCTTTTTTTATTTGGTATTGTAATCCCGTGGCTTTTTTTTGTTTTCATAGGAAATAAAAATCTGAGATACACGCTTCCGCTAACCCCCTTTATTGCTTATTTAGTGGCTGATTTACTTATATCCATTTCTAATCCCAGAAAAGACGATTCAAAAATGGGTTTAGCTTCCTGGTTCGTTTTATTATATTTGTTTTTCGCCTCTTTTTTCCTAAGTTTTTCCAGATTACAAAAAGATAATCCCATATTAAAGCCTATCGGAGTTATTTTTACGGGTCCTTTATATAAGACCTGGTATTATGGTGGAGCTTCTTTTTACGCATATAAACCATATAAATATCCTGTAGATGAAATATTGGATTTCATCTATTCTGACGCAAATGAAAAAGAGCAAGCTATCGGAGTAGCAATATTGGTAGATTCGGAAAATATGTCCGCAGCTACCTTTGAGTTGGTTAGACTGGAAAAAGGGTATAGAAATATGTATATGCCTGTTCCTTATTTTCAATTTGAGATTTTCAAATCTGACGAGGAAATGCGGGCCTTTTTTACAGATACAGGTACAAATTATGTGATAACTTCCTCCTATATTGGACCCGAGGGGCTCAGAAATTATAAGGCTTTAGAACAACTTACCAGATTTTTAGAGTCCGATAGAAATAAGATGTTTGAGAAAATAAAGGATTTTATTCTTCCCGATGGGGAAAGTGTCTCGATTTATAGAAAATTAGGGACATTTGAAAAAGAAACATCTACCGAAGGTTGTAGAGTGGGTGTCGGCATAGAAGATGGTATTGAAACAATAAAACTTACTCCGAATCATACTTATCTGTTTTTTACCGGTCATTTTGCCATTCAAGATAAAGTAAAAAGAGATTATGAGCGTGGTGTTATGTATCTTGTGCAGATAGAGAATACTGTACACGAAAGTTATTTAGATATTCACAACTTGCCTAAGTCCGGATCTTCTTTTTGCAGCCTTGAAGGTCTAAATTTAGATGTAATGAATGATATAAAAAGAATACTGACAGAAAAAGATCAATGCGGAGAAGGAGTAGATTGCTATAAGGTAGTTCATGTAAAATGGGGTGTGGGTGACCCCAGTGTTTTAATTACCGAATATACACGGGATAATTTTAATCTCCCAGACCAGTTTTAAATTTAATTTTTATTCATGTTTACTGTATGTGTCTGAATACGTCTGCGAGATAAATATTATCCGAACATACTTTGTTTTCATTGCCAATAAGCAACTTAGAACATATACTTAAACTGTGCAAAAGAAAATTTCAAGTTCCCGCATAATAAGCGTCTTTTTTCCTTTTATATTAGCCACGGTATGTATATTTGTTTGTTATAAAAACTACACCCTCGGAACTTATCTGACAGGTTGGGATACTCTCCATCCGGAATTTAACTATGGTGTTTACTGGAAAAGAATTATTTTCGGTGCGTGGCAGTCACATCAAGGTTTGGGAGCTCCTGCGTCTCAGGCCCATGCTGCCGAAATCCCGAGAATACTATTAATTCAGTTTTTGGATATTTTTTTCGCAAAAAATATTATAAGGTATCTTTGTGCGTTCTTAATGCTGATACTCGGGCCTTTAGGAGTATTTTTCTTTTTAAAGAAAATAATTTTTAAAGAATCAGAGAGTTTATCTTCTTATATCGGGTCTTTTCTAGGAGGTCTTTTTTATCTTTTAAATTTAGGTACTGTCCAGCAATTTAACGTTCCTCTGGAGATGTTTCTTGTTCAATACGCCTTTCTTGGTTGGGCGTTTCTTTTTTTAACAAAATTCTACCTAGAAGGTAATAGGAAGGATTTGGTATGGTTTTCTATCATTACCTTTTTGGGGGCGCCCCAAGCTCATACATCAACGCTTTTTTATGTCTATGTGATGTTTCTTTTTATTTATCTTTTGATGATGATTTTGTTAAGTTTAAATTCCAGAAAAAGTTACTCTGAAAATATTTTAGTAGCTCCCAAAAGAATTTTTATAAAAAGAGGGGCAACTATATTCCTGCTAACTTTGTTAATAAATTCTTTTTGGATGCTTCCTAATGTATATTATGGAATTACACGAGGTTCAGAGATTTCTCAGTCAAAAATACACCATCTTTTTTCCGATGAAGCCTTTCTGGTTAACAAAAAATATGGGGATATAAAGAATATCTCCATATTGAGGAACTTTCTCTTTGATTGGGGGGTTTACACAGAGAGAGGGTCATATGAGAGTCTTTTGATGCCATGGATTATCCATCTTAAAAAACCTCTAGTTTTAGCCTTGGGGTATTTCTTTTTCTTTTTGATATTAGTCGGAGTAATAATTTCCTTATCGAAACGGGATAAATTATTAATTCCATGGATTATCATAGGTTTTTTGAGCGTTTTTTTCATTTTAAATGTAAATCCACCATTTGGAAGTATTTTTGTTTTTCTTCAGGAACATATTCCGTTGTTTAAAGAGTTGTTCAGATTTCCTTTTACAAAGTTTTCCGTTTTTCTTATGTTTGTTTATGCAATATTTTTTGGCTATGCAACTTCGTTTTTAATCTCATGCGTTGAACGGATTCTTTTTGGAGTTTTTCCTGCTTTTATCGGAATTTTATTGTCAGCTTTTCTGATTTATTTTTCATTTCCAGCTTTTGAGGGCTACTTAATAAATCCTGCGATGAGAGTAGATATACCGGACAGATACTTTGAAATGTTTAATTATTTTGATGAAAAGAAAGAATATGGACGGGTACTACATTTGCCGATACATTCGTTTTGGGGATGGGTTACATATTCTTGGGATGAAAAGGGATTGGGATATCAGGGAGCCGGGTTTTTGTGGTTTGGAATTAAACAACCGCTGATTGACAGAGAGTTTGATCGTTGGAATATAGCTAACGAACAACCTTACAGGGAAATATCGACGGCGATTTATTCTCGTGATAAAGAATTACTTCAAAAATATCTGGAAAAATATAAGATTAGGTGGTTAATTTTGGATAAAAGTGTGTTGGCGCCGGGATCAGATAGCAAGGTTTTGTTTCACGGCGAAATGGAGAAGTTATTTTCCGATATGGATTCAGTTAAATTGGCAAGGAATTTCGGTCAGGGCCTCCTAGTTTATGAGTATATTCCCAATAAGGATTATCAGAAAATTGAAAAAATTTATTCGTATCGGGAGTCTTCGAATTCCCTCTATAAGGAATATTCAGATCCTATATATGTGAAATATGGGGATTATATTTCTACGGGTACGCAAACCCATCAGTTTCTGGGTTTTAATTCTGTGGATGAGAATATGGATAGTGGTTTGGTCTATTCCGATGATAATGCTGTGTATTTAAAACTTCCTTATGGTGACAACATTATTGATAGTACAGGGAAAATTCCTGTTTCTTTATATCTAAGAGAAGGTGATAGTAATGTTAAGTTTATTGACATTGTATTTGATAGAGTCTCCGTAGGAGCAGTACCTTTTGAGATAAAAGAAGACGGAGAATATTTCCTGAAATTTGAAAATGACTATTATCCTTTAACAGGGGTAAAAAATAACGAGTTACTTGGAAGTTCTCTAGTTTCCCTTTCGAAGGGCTCCTCATATAGTATTTACAAATTAAATGAAAGCATAAATATAAACGATCTTTTGTACCCAAATCTTGAAAGCTGCAATCCCAGTGAATCTACGGGTTCCTCTTCCTACTCAATATCCAGAATTGATTCGGGTTTTGAAATAGCCGGGAAAAATACATTGGCGTGTGTAACTTCCTCCGTATCCGAATTCTTAAACAAATCCTTTTCCGGTTCGGTGGTTATATCCTTTTCTTCGGATGGACAAATATCGGATCGGGATTTTTGCATGTTAGATAGCGTCTCCGGCCTCTGTATAGATCATTTTGTTGGAGGTGCATATTTTGTTTCCGAAATAAACTCTGATTTTAATAGATATAACCTTAGATTTTTTGCTGATGCGCGAAATTCCCGAAAAGAGGTAGCAAAAAGATATACGGATATAAAGATATTTCCTGTGGAGGAGATATTAAATGGTAGTCTAAGTTATGATGCGTATAAAAATCTGACATTGAAGGGTTATTTAACTTTTTTAAAGAAAGATTATCTTACTGTAAAACCTCGGGAAATTTTTGGAAATAGAAGACCTTGTAGTATAGGTCAGGAACTAAATGTTTCTAATTTTGTAGATTCGGGAAAGGGGATTGTATTCAACTCAACAAAAGGCTCATTATGTGATTCTTATGAATTTCCTTTAGCTTCACATGATAATGGTTATGTTCTCGAGGTTAAAGCCGATTATCTTGGCGGGGTACCTTTGAGACTGTGTTTAACCAATGAATATTCAAAACGTTGTGATATAGAAGTTTCACTTCCGAAAGAAAAATCTGGAACTTATTTTTACTTTGTCCCCTCAATGGGGAGCGGCATGGGATACACCTTAAACATATCAAATTACGTTTTTGGTGATACGATGAGCAAGAACGAGCTTGAGTACCTAAGTTTAATTCCTGTGTCTTACGATTTAATAAAGGGTTTTGAAATATCAGAGCCGAATACAGGTAACAATAATGTCTTCGTTTTTAATGAAGCTTACGATCCCGGATGGCTGGCGTTTTGTGGTATTGCCCCATGTCCTGCCACTCACGTAAAAGTAAATAATTGGGCTAATGGCTGGGTTTTTGAAAATAGCATCCCGGATAATATACATATTTTCTTTTGGCCTCAAATAGGAGAGTTTATAGGATTTTTATTGCTTTTTCTCTCTATGTTTTACTCCTTTGGATACAAGGAGAAAGAGGTATAAAATACTGAAGAGAATTCATCAGCAATAGAAAAGTCCCATAGTATTGACAAACCATAATAAAAAGGTTATAATCTCCTTGTTATGTTTCCACATTCAGTTTTTTGTGTATGGGAACATAGCTGTTTTGTAGAGTACTAAATTTCCTGCCATACTGCTAAATAACATAATTTGACATAGTTCTTATTGTGTTGTTTTGTAGGTAGGTTAAAAAAATGAATAAAAATAAAATAAAATTAATAGGAGGTTTCTTCGTCTTAGCTACTGCTCTAACTCTATCTACTAGAAATGCTTTTGCAAATGGGTATGGTGGGGAAGAGGAGTACAATACTAAGTTTAGGATTGTTAAAGAAGTTAGAATAGCCGGTGATAGTGAGTGGAAAGACAAAGTAACCGATGTTGGAAAGGATGATGTGGTTGAATTTAGGATAAAGATTAAGAATAAAAGCGATGGTGACGCCGGAGATGCGGATGATATGGAAATGAAAGATCATCTGCCGGATGAGATGGAAAAGATCGGTGGATCCGGTTTAACGGAGGATTGGGACGATTTTGATCCTGATGATACAAAGGAATTTATCATTCTTGCTAAGGTTAAATCCGATGAATACGATAGGGATGTAAGATTCGAAAAATGTGTGGTTAATAAGGCTGACTTGAGATGGGATGGCGATTTTCAGGGTTCCGATACGGCCACTGTCTGCTACGGAAACATGGAGCCTTCTGAACTTCCCAAAACAGGATCTATTTCTGTGTTTGCCTTGGCAGGGGCAGGTTCTTTGTTAGCTGGGGTATTGAGCAAACGGTTCTTAAAAAGAAAGTAAGTTGAAAAATCTGAGTGTTTAGTGCCTTTCGTCTTTGGACGGAAGGCAGAATGGTTGGGTTTGGCTCGTTCCTTACGCGACCATTCTGTCTACCGCCCAAGGAAATCTAAGATGACAGCAGGTGAAGAACGTAAGTATAAAAAAACCTCTTCGAAAATATTTATAATGATAATTCTCCCGCTCTTTTTAATAGGGTCGTTGTATTTCGTTTCTAAACCCAATCTCTTAATAAACAACGACGCTGAAGATGTAAACCTGCTGGAAGAGCAGGAATCTGTTTTCAAAGAAATGGCAAAGCCCGTATTTGGAGATCCGAAAAGAATTGTCATTGATTCCGTCGGAATAGACATCCCTGTAGTCCCTGTTGGGGTAGATACCGCCGGTTTTTTAGAGACGCCTGAAAAATGGAATGAAGCCGGGTGGTATGAAAAAAGTGCAAAAGTTGCAGAACCGGGAAATCTTATAATAGATGCTCATTATGATGATAATCTTGGGAGGCCCGCTGCTTTTTGGAAGTTGAAAAATGTAAATGTAGGTGATAAAGTATCGGTGCTTGACAGCTACGGAAGAATATATAACTATAAGATATCTAATATATACTACGTGGGAATAAATGATCCCGATAGGTCAAAAGTTTTTGAAAATTACAAAGGTGACAATTCACCGATTGTAACGTTGATAACCTGCGGTGGTATCTGGTCGACAGAGAAGAGTACATATGATAAAAGATTGGTTGTAAGTGCAGAACTTATTTCCGATACATTTAGCGGGGGCGACTCCGCCGAGGTAGAGATAATAGAAAAACTGGCTGCGGACTAGTTTCATTACCAGATTTCTGGTCCGAGGTTATAAGAGAGTTATTTGTTTTAACCGCTTAAGTATCGTAAATGAGTCTTGAAGTTGGGAGGTAGCTCGGGGCAGTGGCTATCTCCCATCTTCAGGAAGTACTTGATGAAGCTTGTTTTTTAGTTTATTATTTCCTTAGGTCAGGAGATTTCCGAATTCTTTTTACGAAAGAAAATTTTCCAAAATATGTAAAAATTCTTTGTTTTCAAAGTATAAATTTAGAGCGTGATGGCTTTTTGTCGCCCACGTTTATTTAAAATGCCTATAAAAAAGAAAAAAGATGAACCTAAAGATCAAAGTTTGGAGAAGGAGAAAGAGAAAAAAATTGGAAGTGTGTCTGAAAAATCCGGATTAGATGATTTGAAAGATGGTACACCGGTAGGAGATAATTTAAGCTCAGATAATATATTATTTGGAAATGATCAGGTTGAGGAGAATTTTGCTGTAGAGGAAGAACCAATTGTGGAAAGGGGAAGGGAAAGTATTACTGGAAAGAGTGAATATAGCAAGAGAATTCGCAATCCCAGCTATGGTTCCAACTACAGTTACAGTGGAAATACCATTAAAATATCCGGGATTTTAGAAATACTCACAGATTACGGTGTTATAAGGCAAAATCAAACTGAAAGCAATGGAGATGATGATCTTCCTAAAGATGTCTATATAAGCCATTCCCAAATTAAGAGATTTGGACTCAGGGTTGGTGATACTATCACTGGTTTGGCGCGCCCCCCCAAAGAGAATGAGAGATATTTATCTCTACTGAGAATAGAAACTGTGGGAGGAGAAGATCCTGAAAAAGCCAAAAAAAGACCTATTTTTTCAAAATTGACGCCGATTTTCCCGAATGAGTGGCTTAAACTTGAGACCAAGCCCGAAGTTATTTCTACCAGATTGATAGATCTTATTTCTCCTATAGGAAAGGGTCAGCGGGCTATGATAGTAGCTCCTCCCAAGGCCGGAAAGACATTTTTACTTTTAGATATCGCTAACGGTATAACCACGAATTACCCCGATGTCACTCTTTTAGTCGCACTGATAGGCGAAAGACCTGAAGAGGTAACTCATTTTGCCAGGAGTGTAAAAGGTGAGGTTTTTTCCAGTAATTTTGATGAAAAAGCAGAAGAGCAAACCAGAATATCCGAGCTTTGTCTTGAAAAGGCAAAGAGAATGGTGGAAATGGGAAAGGATGTTGTTATTTTGATGGATTCCATAACGAGATTAGCCCGAGCCTACAATATGGTAGCGCCGCCTTCAGGAAGAACACTTACCGGCGGGTTTGACCCGGCCGCACTTTATCCCGCAAAGCATTTTTTTGGAGCTGCAAGAAATTTAGAGGATGGTGGAAGCCTAACTATTATTGCCACGTCTTTGGTTGATACAGGATCTAGAATGGATGATGTTATTTTTGAGGAGTTTAAAGGAACCGGAAATATGGAGTTAAGGTTGGACAGATCATTGTCCGAAAGAAGGATATTTCCTGCTATAGATATAAAAGCGAGCGGAACTAGACACGAGGAAGATCTGCTTAGTCCTGATATGTTAGAAAAGGTTTATAGGCTAAGAAGAATGGTTGACCTTTTGGATGATAGAGATGCTACTCCATTAGTGATAGAACAGCTTAAAAAAACTAAAAACAACAAAGAGTTTCTTGATACTCTCAACCAAGGTGGGGTATAGGAGTAAGTAAATCATAAAGTTTGTAAAGATTATCTTCTTGGACTTGGATTTGATTATCTTCCGTTTTATTGGTAGAATCTCTCGCACGGTGCAAAAAGGGATGTTTGTCATATAATATATAGAATGGCTTTTACAACGAAACGCCCATCGTCCAAAAGATTTTTCCAGCTTAGTTTTGAGGGATTTAAACCGGCGGGGCGGAATAAAATCGAACAGTTTTTTTCCCTTTGGTTGGAATTTTTCCGATCTCTTTTTTTGTATCTGGTAAAGAAGATATATTTTCTTATATCCTTATTGGCAAAAATATTCGTTTTTATACTGAAAATTCCCTCAGAGTTAAAAACATTTCTTACTAAAAAACTTATTTGGTCAAGAGGACGTTTGGGAAGAACTATAGCTACATGGTTTGTTATGATTTTTTCATTTCTGGTTTTTACTGTGGGGGAGATTTTTAATAGCTCTCCTCTTGTAGTAAATAAGCCGGTTAGTGCAAGCTATCTGAAAAATACGACTGATATAATTCCGAAAAAGGAAATAGCTCTTACGTCTATACCGGAGGAAAGGAAGAGAAACCAGCCTTTTACTTACACTATTCAGCAAGGAGATACTCTGTATTCTATAGGAACTCAATTCAAAGTATCAATAGATGCTCTGAAATATGTTAACGGGTTAACAGATTCATCAATATTGAGTGTAGGAAAAGAAATTGTTATTCCTCCCGTTGCCGGTTTAATACATAAAGTTAAGAGCGGGGATACACTCACTTCAATAGCGGAAGATTATGGAGTAGCCCCCCAAGCTATTGCCGATTTTAATTACATTTTGGATACCGGGAAATTGGCTGTTGGTACGGAATTGGTTATTCCCGGAGGAAAAGTCCCTGTAGTTGTCCCTCCTATAATGGTTTATGATCAACAGCCATCCGTGGGTTTCGGAGGAGGGGAAGCATCACCGAGAAAAGGTTATTGCGCTTGGCCTACAACAGTTTGGACTATCACACAATATTATTCTTGGTATCACAATGGTGTTGATATAGCGGCTGGAGGGCAATCAGGTATGCCTCCTATATTATCCTGCAATAATGGTACAGTAATAAGAGCTGGCTGGGATCCCTTTGGTTTGGGTTTAAACGTAATAATAGATCATGGTGGGGGTTATCAAACGGTGTATGGGCACATGAGCAGAATAGATGTTAGTTATGGGGAGAACATTGGAAGAGGAGAGCAGATAGGTGTAATGGGAAGCACAGGAAGATCTACAGGACCGCACGTTCATTTTATGGTGAAATATAATGGAACAGCACAGAATCCTCTAAATTACACTCCATAAATTTGGATATCGTGCTTGAAATAAATTGAAAACTTGTTTTTAACTTCTCCTCCCAATTTTCTCATATAATGGCATATTTTGTCGTTATGAAAATGGATATTGTTTGCCTTTTATGGTAATAATTACTCTCATATGGTTGATGTTGCAGAAATAAAAGTTAAGGCCGGAAAGGGTGGAGATGGGAAGGTTTCCTTTAGGCGGGAAAAGTTTATTCCTAAAGGTGGCCCAGATGGAGGAGATGGCGGAGACGGAGGAAGTATTTTTTTTGTGGCTGATAATAATATGTCCACTTTAATTGATTTTAGATCCAGGAAGATTTTTGAAGCTCCGGACGGTAAACCTGGAGGGCCAAAGAACATGACCGGAAAATCAGGCGAAAATATCTACATTAGAGTCCCTGTTGGAACGATGATCTATGAGATAAAACATACCCCCACTGGTGAGAAGTTTTTTCGTGATGGGAAGAAAGTGGGACGAGGTGAGAATAGGGAGAAAATTGTCGACGAGCGCATCCTGATAGGGGATTTGATTAAGCCGGGTCAGGAAGTTATGGTGGCTAAGGGAGGGGTTGGTGGTAAGGGGAATACGAATTTTAAAGGCTCCAAAAACAGAACTCCTGTGCAATATACACCCGGTATTAAAGGGGAGGAGAAGAAAATCATGCTGGAAGTAAGGACTATAGCCGATGTGGGTTTGGTAGGGGCTCCTAATGCCGGTAAAAGTACCTTATTGAATAAGTTGACAAGTGCGAATGCTAAGGTTGCGGGGTATCCTTTTACGACGATGTCTCCAAATATAGGTGTTTGCAGGATCGGCAAGGATAGGAATATTGTAATTGCTGATATTCCCGGTTTAATAGAAGGGGCATCTCAAGGTAAGGGTCTTGGCTATGATTTTCTAAGGCATATGGAAAGAACAAGACTTTTAGTCCATTTAATTGACCCTCTAAGCGGGGGGTGGGAAGATCCGGTTGGCAATTCTCTCAGAGATTTTAAAATGATTAGAAATGAGCTGGGGAAATATGATCATGGCTTGGAGAGGAAAGATTATATTGTGGTGATTAATAAGATGGATGTAAAAGAAGTAAAAAGTAATTTTGAAAAAATAAGAAAGGCGTTCAAAGAAATCGGAGCGGGGGAGATTTTGGGTATTTCTGCTTTAACGGGCGAAGGATTGGACTTGTTGGTGAAGAGAATACTAAACCTTTTAAATAATATTCCTGAAAAAACTTTGTTAGGAACCGGTAAGGTAATTAAACGATACAACATTGATAATCTACCGAACAAAAGAGCAGTTTTCAATAGTGATAAAGTAATTACCATAGATAAGAAAGTATAGACTTATTGTATAATTTTAGATGGGTTTTTAATTTTGATTTCGGGCCGTTAGCTTAGTTGGTAGAGCGCTTCCATGGCATGGAAGAGGTCACCGGTTCGAGTCCGGTACGGTCCACCATGGAGACCCGATTGACGACGGCGACCCCTTTTTATCCTCTGAACTTGTTCAGGTACTTAATTCCTTTTTTTTCTACCTGTTTTTTGTTGTATCCTGCGTTTCCGTTGTAGGTTGCTCTTGATTTTGAGGTAAAACTTCCGGTCCTATTTCTGCCTCATTCTTGGTTACATCAGTCAAAGGCTGTTGTTGCTCCTGTTGTTGTTTTGTTACACCGGTCAATTCTTCTACAGTAGGCTTCTTGGATTGTTCTTCAGCCGTTTTTATAGAAGAAGATATTTTTTGTATTTCCCCATCGACTAATTTTCTATCCTCCGAATTTTCAGGTAAGAGAAGTTTAGTTATCTCAAGCTGACTTTTTGCTTGTTCTAAATCTCCCATTGCTGCCAAGGCAAGTGCAAAGTTGTATCTCGCATTGGCATAATCCTGTTTTAGCGCTATAGCTTGCCTGAATTGGTTTGCTGCGGAGAGATAGTCCCCTGCTGTGAAATACACCCCACCCAGATTTAATCTTAACTGAGGGTTAGCTGGATCCAGTTGTATAGCAGTATTGTAAGCACTCACAGACCATTCAAAAGCGTTTTGTGCCACGTTTATGAGATTTTGATACAACTGAGCTCTTGTCACCCAATTTGCCACATTTAAAGACCCTACTTGTTCAGTAGCTATTTTTGAGTTTTGCAGTGCTTGAGATATGAAGGTTTGTATATCCTGTCTGTCCTTGTCTGTTATTTGTGCCGGATCTTTGGCAGCCAGTGCAACGGCAATTGTCATATTAATTTTGGAGAAAGCATCATAATATGTATCTCTGTTTGGATTATATTTCAGGGCCGATATCTGGTAATTATAGGATTTGACCAGATCATTAGAAGAAATTGCATTTAAAGATTTTCTCATATAGTACTCACCTGCGTAAGTTCTGAAACTCACATATCCGAGATACCCGGCAATCAGAAAAGCAGGTATAGCTAAAAGGTATTTTGTGTATGATCCTGAGACGAAAGCTTGATCTTCTGTTGGTGATATTGACGACAGGCCTGTAACTTCGAGTAAAACGGGTTTTACTAATTTGGAGTTAGTAGAGCTTGATACCAAGTGAGATCCGATAAGCAGACTTAAAGAAGAAAACATCAAAAACGTGCTTAGTATAGTAGCATGATTTAGCGCGAAAGATACTATTATCAGGGTTAGAAGTATACTTGATATTGACACAAATCCGGTTTCGTCTTCTGTGTTTTTTGAATTTCGGGTGAACGTTAGCACCTTTATACAGAATATTACTGCTACGGCTGTTCCTATAAGTCCGATCGTGCTGAGGCAGTTGAAAAGCTCATTAAATGGCTTGTCAAATGTAGTAGCCCAATATATTGTGTTATTGAAAGATAGTGGTTTAAATCGGGAAAAATTCAAATGGAATGTACCGGGACCTGTAGCTAACAATGGGTAGTCTCTTATAGTAGAAGTAGCAATGGCCCAACTTTCCTTTACCGGCAAAGTCATCTCGCCTATGTAATTTTCGTCAATAAGTAGTTTTCTCGTTGCGGGAATAAAAACCAATGCCAGTATGGGAATAGCCACACCCAAAGTTTGAATTAGGAAAGAAACTTTATTTTTAGACAAAATTGCCGGTTTAGTGAAGAATAATAGTATCGCCAGACCTGCAATCAGAAGTGTCCATCCCAGAAATGTCCCCGTTATTGATATGAAAAAGAAATTGATGACAGTTATTGCAAACAAGGCTGTTTTAGAGAGTTTAGATTTTTCGTACATACTCATTGCTATGGAAATTATTGTCGCAATTGCAGCCAATAGAACCGCATCTTTTATCGATCCTGTGAGGGAAAAGTTTTGGAATCTATAAAATGGTGATGAGCTGAGAAATATTTTATAGTAGCTTAGTGTTGATATTAGTGATGATATCGTCGATGAGATCAACAACAAATACATCGATGCTTTGATAGTCTTTTGATCTTTTAGCGAAGGCGTACTTAGGTAGAAGTAAATCAGCATAATTGTGAAAGCTCCCAACCCTAGCCATCGTCCCTGTTGTCCGAAAATGCTGTCCGTTTTACTTACAGAGAAAATCGTTGATAGTATTAAAACCAGTAATAAAGCCATAAGAGACTTATCAATCGGAGACTTTATTATTTCAAGTTTTTCTCCCTTTATAGTTTTTACTCCCCATATTATTAACAGCACAATGGTAGCTATTGTTATAAGAGCTAATTTGTTAAAGGAGTAAAATTCCGAAGTAATCGGTAAAAAGAAAATTGGTACTAGAAACAAAAGAACAATGAATATTATTTTCGATATTTTTTCAGATATCGACGGTTTTAGACTAAATTGTTGCATATCATTAGTCTATTATTACCTTTTGCAGTTTGTCAAGGGGTAAAAATGAACAATTCCCATTACGGGAAAATGGTTAGAAAATGTTATTCTGACACCCACCAATTGAATTCAACATTGTCGGACACCGGTGCGTCTAACTCCAACAGGAAACCACTTTGACTTTCTATTTTTGATACCCAGTATCTGGTTGCTGGAGAATAGTTTTGGGTAAAGGTTACATATACTTTTGAATTAGGTTTGATATCTTCAAATGATACAAATATTTTTTTCTGATTTTTGGGTACAAAAGATGTTCCATTCCCGTATATTTGTTGACGATTGGACGTATTTTGGTAGTATTGCGGAACATAGCCTTTTGGTTTACCTAAATTAATGAAGCCAAGCTCGCTCGTAAAAATCAGTAGAAGCAGAATAAGTGAGGTGTACATAACGATACGTTTTCTTAATTCGGGAGATTTTAGTGACGCGGCAATTTCCTCTTTCTTGTTCTTAAACTCAAGTTTTTTGGATATTTCTTCATTTGAGGCCCCTTCGGATTTAAGTTCTTCTATGTAAAGTAATGTTTGGATAGAAGACACGGGGTAATGTCCTTTTATTTCTCCTTTTTTATCAGTCTTTCTAACCATATGAGGGAGCCATCCCATTTTTGTATAGTATCTAAGTCTATTGTAAGGATCACCGGCTCCGAAATTAACCCCTTTGCTTTTTGCCTGTTTTATTAGCTTGTCTATACTGATAAATTCATCCATACTTGCCCCTCATTATATCAAACTATGACAAATAGTGCACATCTCTTGAAACCTGTTTTAGAATGTTTGGAATCTGATTTTTTAAAAGATAGATCTTCTCCGCATTAAGCCTCGTATTCATTACCTTTTGCTTTTCGGATTCTATTATTACTTTTATTTCCGTTTCCAACTTTCTATTGAGAATAGAAAAAAATTAGTTGAATAATTCAAAAGCCATTGATAGATTTTTTGAATGGAGGGTGAGGTGAATATTTCAGATTTTTCATATCCGAAACTGTTAAAGGAAATACCCAGCCCGCCTAAGAAAATTTACTTCAAAGGTAATTATTGTCCGGAAATATTCAGGAATTGTTTGGCTGTTGTTGGTAGCAGAAGAATGAGTATATATGGGGTTAAAGTAATTGAGAAAATATTTTCTGTACTGAGCAGGGAGATATCTGTAGTATCAGGTTTCATGTCAGGCGTAGATGCTGAATCTCACAAACAGGCTATCAGATTTGGTCTGAAAACCATAGCGGTTATGCCATGTGGTATAGATTATATCCATCCCGAGAGTCAGGCGGATCTTTATGAAAATATCCTGAAAAATAAGGGTTTGATTTTGTCTGAATTTCCGGGAAATTTTAAGCCAAAAACTTGGACATACCCCAAGAGGAATAGGATAGTGGCAGGATTGAGTAGAGCAGTGTTGGTTATTGAGGCCTCCGAGAAAAGTGGTTCTCTAATTACAGCCAGAATGGCTAATTGCTACGGTAGGGAGGTATTTGTAGTTCCAGGCAGTATTTTCAGCAACTTGTCAAAAGGTAAAATACAAATAAGCAACGAATTTGCCACCAACATCGATTCCGGTTTTTATATCAATAGTTTTTTTGGTTTTAAAACGGGAGATATTAAGTGTGAGAGTGGAAGAGAGGGTAAAAGAAGCCCCGGAAACAATAAAATTTTGGAAATATTGAAAAACAGCCCGATGACCATAGATGAATTATCGGAATATTTTTCCGTTGATATCCCAAAACTGAATGCAGAACTTACGCTTCTTTCAGTAAGCGGTTTGGTTTCTGAGTCGGAAGGAAAATTTTATGCTTGTCAAAGTTAATTCCATAGCAAATAGAGGAATACAAACGTTCGGAGTTGATGTGGAAATAAATGTTTCCTCAAGAGGGTTGCCTGGTTTAGAAATAGTCGGTTTGCCGGATAAGTCAGTTGATGAAAGCAGTGACAGAGTCAAGACAGCTTTTCAAAATTGTGGTTTGAAAGTTCCCGGCAGAAAAGTGATGATAAATTTAGCTCCGGCTGATGTGCACAAAGAAGGATCTTTTTATGATCTTCCGATAGCAGTCGGATTAATATGCGTTATTCTGAATGTAAAAGTTCCTGACAAGGCGCTATTTTTCGGTGAATTATCTTTTGATGGAAGTTTAAGGCACACTAAAGGGTCGTTTCTTTTGGCTCTTTACGCAAAGGAGAGTGGGTACGACAAAGTTTTTGTACCGGCCCAATGTGTAAAGGAGGCATCGTCAGTAAAAGGAATTTCTGTTTATGGAGTAGACACTTTGGATTCAATTATTAAACATCTTATGGGCCAAAAACCTATCTCTCCTTTTTTAGATACTGCACCTTTAGAATCTTCGCAGGATTTTGACAAGTTTCAGGGCGACGACAATTTGGATATGAGTGAAATAATAGGTCAGGAATATGCGAAGAGAGCATTGGAGATATGCGCTGCCGGTGGACACAATCTTATAATGGTAGGTCCTCCCGGATCGGGAAAAACCATGATGGCAAAAGCCCTGGTTTCTGTTCTTCCGGAATTAAACGACGAGGAATCTATAGAAGTTACGAAAATTTATTCGTTGGTTGGAAAAATTCCTCCGGACTGCGGTCTTTTTAAAAAACGTCCTTTCAGAAGTCCCCACCACACAATTTCTTATGCAGGTATGATAGGGGGTGGTAATATTCCCATGCCCGGTGAAATAACTTTAGCTCACAGAGGAGTCTTGTTTATGGATGAATTTAGTGAGTTTACAAGGTCTGTTTTAGAATCGTTGCGGCAGCCATTAGAAAGCGGAAAAATAACAATATCCAGAAGCAGATATAGCGTGGATTTTCCTTCAAAATTTATGCTCGTAGCTTCCAGTAATCCTTGTCCATGTGGACATTACGGAGACCCGAGAAAAGAGTGTACATGCAGTGAAAGAAAGATCCGCAGTTATCAGGCAAAGTTATCGGGGCCGATTCTTGACAGGATAGATTTACACGTAAATGTTATGCCAGTGGATAGAAATAAATTGTTTAATGGCAGTTTCGGGGAAAAGGAAACCTCAAAAGATATTCTGAATAGAGTTTTGAAAGCCAGGGAAATTCAGATTAAAAGATTAGGAAATGAAAATATATTTTTTAATTGTGAAATGTCTAATTCTCAAGTTGAAAAGTATTGTAAATTAAAGGAGGATTCGAAAAGACTTTTGATACAGGCTACAGAGAGGTTTGGTCTTTCTGCCAGAACCCATTTTAAATTGATGAAGGTTGCACGTACTATTGCTGATATAGATGGTGCGGATAATATAGATGTAAATCATATAGCGGAGGCTGTACAATATCGGTCGAAGATTTTTTTGTAGCAGCAGCAATGGACTTGAAAAATAGCAATAAGTGTTGTATATTCGGGCCATGAGATTGGAGAAACTCTCAAAAGCACTGTCCGACAAAAATAGGTTACAAATTTTAGAGTTCCTAAGCGACGGTCAGAGGAACGTTAGTGATGTTGCAGACAGGCTCAATGTTGAGGAAAATCTTGCCTCCCATCATCTGAGAGTTTTGGCATCACTGGGCTTTTTAAGAAACGACAAAAGGGGAAGAGAAGTTTACTACATGTTGAATGAGGCTAAAATAGTATCTCTGCTAAAGGATCTTGGGAGAAATCCCAGGTTTAGAAGCATACTTGAAGAGTCTCTAAAAGATTAAATCTTTTTTGTCTAATTTAAGGATTAACGTTTTCCCATTTGCATGGTGTTTACTGTGTTGTGTAAATTTTTACCTGTCTTATTTCTCAGCTTGCCCCCGCTGTTTGCGTTAATTGTGCGGTAATAAATACAAAAGACATTATTCTTT
>DAOPPB010000011.1:3228-26473 GCA_035358315.1 bacterium | reverse complement strand
CAATTATCATGTCCAAATAATCTACCAGATTTACTACTGTCGGCATCTCTCCTGTCTCGTTGTGATAGTCAACTTCAAATTTTTGTACTCTTTGCAAAAAAAGGTTGAGGTTTTTGACGCAAAGTTCGTTTTCAACGGTTTCTTCTTCTAAAAATTGGTTCAGGTAATTTATTGAATTGACAACTTCAAAAACCATTTCTGTAGGAGTGCTTTTAGTAATATTTTTTTGAAAGTTTTCGATAGTTTTTACCAAAAAAGCAACCTTTTCATTTTTTGAGTTTTTTACCTGCTCCCAGAGATCGGTTTTTTCATACCTTGACTTGGACAGAAGTTTTGAAATTTCTTCGTACGGGATTTCCAAACTTTCTGTGTTTAGCACGCGGTAAAGATTTATTCCGTCCTGCGTATTTATTATCACTCTCAAAAAGGCCAGAATATCCCTTACCTCGTCTCTGTCGTATAGACCACGGTTGCCTACCAATTGGTAGGGAAGTCCGTATTTTCTAAGCGCCATTACAAAAGGGTCAAGATGATTGTTTGCCCGGGCAAGAATTGCAAAATCTTTGTATGTGTATTGGGGTTCTTTTGCGAGTATTTCCAGGATTTTTGAAATTACCAGTTCTACTTCATCCTCCAATGTTTCTGTTTGGAGGATAGCAGGGCTCGGCCCTTGGCCGAGCCCGATCAGTTTTTTTGAAATTCCAAGTTTTGACTCCAATGTATCCGGATTATTGTTTTGTATCAGGTTGTACGCGGCATCAAGTATTTTTTGGGTAGAACGATAATTTTTTATCAGTGTAATCATTTTTGAGTCTTTGTAGTCTTCCATGAATTGAAGGATGTTTGAAACGGCAGCTCCTCTGAATTTGTAAATTGATTGTGAGTCGTCTCCGACCACAAGGAGACTTCTTTCGGTCTCCCTCTCCTTTGCCGGAAAGAAAAGTTTAATTAGTTCATATTGGGCGTAATTTGTATCCTGAAATTCATCCACTAATATATGTTTAAATTGATTTTTGTATTCGGCTAAAATGTTCGGCCGCTCATTCAGAAGTTTTATCACCCACATTATTAGATTGCCAAAATCCATAGCGGAATTTTCCATTTTCAAACGCTCATATTCGGTGTAAATATATGTCAGTTCTTCCCATCTTTGTTTTTCTTCATCACTCTCATATCTTGACTGCTCAACGAACTCTTGCAGTTCCTCCGGCGGGACATTTTCGTCCTGAAGTCTTGATATGAAAGTTAAAATTGCGGATATAAATTTGGTCGGATTTCCCAAAGGTCTGAAATATTTTAGTTTGAGGTCAAAAAGATTTTTTCTAAGCAAAAGCCACTGATCGGAAGAGGAGAGTATTTTGTATGAAGGGTCAATTCCTATTTCAATTCCTTTTTCTTTCAAAACCCTATCGGCAAAAGAGTGAAAAGTATAAATCCACGGTTCTTCGTACCCTAGCGGCATTATGTCGCCGACCCTGTCGGTCATTTCCTGAGCCGCTTTTTCCGTAAAAGTAAGAGCGAGTATTTGCTGGGGATCAACATTTTTTTCTTTGATTAAATACTTTATTCTTTCCGTTATTACTCTGGTTTTTCCTGTGCCGGCACCCGCCACCACAAGAATAGGCCCTGATTTATGCTTTACGGCTTTGAGTTGTTCTTCATTTAATTCCGTTTTAATTTTTGGCATGTGTATATTTTACCTTAAACAAGGAGTAAAGAATCGGATTTGTATGGCTATTTATGTGGTTTATGGCACGGCGAAATCTGATTCTGTAATTTCCTATTCCAAAAGCTCCGGTTGTTCGTTGTTTTCCTCACCTTCCTCTTTTTTCGGCTCAATAGCATGGATTTTTTCAATTTTCCCAAGAAATCTTGTGTACTTGCTTTTAACCGTATCCATCGTTTTGTAAGATTCGGATATGTGTTTTTCCAGAACATTTAAATCGCTGTTGAATTTATTTGCTTCCACTTTTATACCGGCCAGAGCTTTTAGTATTTCTCCCGTGTGTTTTTGTAATTCGTGCTGTTGATAAGCTACAAGCAGAACTTTCAGAAAATAAGATAAGGTGTTCGGCGAAGCCATCACTATATTTTTATTTTTTGCAAAATCTTCAACCTCGGGAGTATTTACTATCAGCTCGTAATAAACGTTTTCCGAAGGGACATACATGATGGCCTGATCGGTTGTTTTTTCTTCCGGGAGAATGTACTTGCTTGATATTTCTTCGATTCTTTTTTTAACATCCGATATAAACATTTTTTTGTATTTATCTCTTTCAGGCTGTGTTTCCGCTGTTGTCATCGCTTTAAAATTTTCCATCGGAAACTTGGAATCTATGGGAATAATGCCTCTATCCGTAAAAATTACCGCATCACAGGTATTCCCGTCCTTAAATTTGTACTGAGTTTTGTAGAGATCCTTTGGAAGAAAACTTTCAAGTATTTCGTATAAAAATTGTTCTCCCAAACCTCCTCTTAGTTTCGGGGATTTTAAGATGTTGCTTAGGTCTTTTATATCCGTACCGAACTCCTGTATCCCACCTAATTGTTTTTGCACTTCCCGTATTACGTCGCTCGATTTTTCCAAACGCTCGGAAATGAATTTTGTCTGCTGGCTTAAGGTCTCTCTGTGGTTTTTCATCTGTTCCTCAATTGTCATTCTCTGGTCTTTTAATTGTCTTTCCATCACCTCCGTATTTTTTTCCATTGTTCCTTTCATGTCTTTGAGCCACTCCATTAAAACGGTGTTTTCGGGATTTTCGGACTTTTTTAGTTGGGACAAGATATATTGCCCTATCAAAAATATGGCTGCTACGATGAGTATTGCGAAGATGATTAGTGTTTGAGTATTCATAGTTTCTATTCTACCAGAGTGTTAAAATCAAAACATGCTCAAATTTATTAAATTTAGGATTGCTATTGCCGCAATTTTTTGGATTTTTTGGTTGTATCTGCTTCTTTTCGCAATATCCCCAGATTCCTATTGGGAGATTTTTCTTTTCCTGGGAGTACTGTTTTTTGCTTTAGGTTCAACTTTTTCACTTCTTTTTTATCTTTTTAATAAAAAGAAATACCCGAATTTTACTGATTTAAAAGTTTTATATAAAAAAGGTTCCAAATGGGGATTTTTTGTCAGCTTTGTGATTATAGGTGTGGCCTTTTTGGACGCCTTTCATATTATGACAGTGTTGAATTTATGTTTGTTCGGGCTTCTGTGTATCGGAGTTTTTGTGCAAATAAAGGGGAGAAAGTAATTCTGCGTAGCCTGTTTTTTCGGTTATTTCTTTTTGTTTTAATAAAAAATCTGTACAGAAACTACCCATGTTGGTAAAATCTTTCTGTGAAAAAGAAAATTCTCATTACAACCGCTATAGATTATGTAAATGATGTGATTCACATCGGACATGCCTATCAGAAAATTCTGGCAGATTGTGTGGCTAGGTTTGAAAGAGTGAGAAGAGGGAGGGAAAATGTATTTTTTGTGACCGGAACCGACGAGCATGGGCAAAAAGTTTATAGTGTAGCCGGGGAAAAAGGCGTGAGTGTGAAAGATTTTGTTGACGAAATATCAAAAAAAGACAAAGAACAGCAGGATTCTCTAAAAATTTCGTATGACAGGTTTATAAGAACAACTGATGAGGATCACAAAAAAACTGCCACGGAATTTTTTAAGAAGGTTTATGATGCCGGGTACATTTACAAAGACATTTACAAAGGCCTTTATTGTGAGGGATGTGAGGCCTATAAAACCGAAAAAGATTTAGCAGATGGAAAATGTCCTCTTCATCCGGATTTACAGATTCAGATAGTAGAGGAAGAGAATTATTTTTTTAAGTTTTCTTCTTTTAAGGATTTTCTGAAAGATTTATATGAAAAAAATCCCGATTTTGTTCTGCCGGGTTCGCGTTATAAGGAAATGTATACTTTTATTGATACCATAGAAGATATTCCTATCACCCGAAGAAAAGAAAAGCTTCCGTGGGGAATAGAGTGCCCAATTGATAAAAATCATGTGATTTGGGTTTGGTTTGACGCCCTTATCAACTATTTAACTTTTGGCCTACAGGTCAATTCCTGGGATGATGATACAGAAATAGTTCATTTTTTAGGAAAGGATAACGCCAGAATGCACGCGCTTTTATGGCCCTGTATGTTGAAAGCCGCGGGTTACAGCGTTCCCACTCATATATATGTAAATGCTTTCCTGAGTATGAATGGTAGAAAAATAAGCAAAAGTTTGGGGAACGTTATTGCTCCAAAAGATTTGGTAGAGAAGTATGGAGTTGATCCGGTCAGGTATTATTTTCTTAGATACGGCCCGATAGTGGAGGATTCGGATTTTTCGGATTCTCATTTTAGAGAGGTTTATAATGCCGACCTTGCTAACGGTTTGGGAAATACGGTTGCGAGACTGGTCAAATTGGCCGAAAAATCCGATTTTTCTTTGGTTGCAAATAAGGGAAAAAACGATATTTTGAGTAAAGAATTATCTCAATATTTTGATGAATTCAGAGTTGATATTGCATTGCAGAAGGTTTGGTCAAAATTAGCTGGTCTTGATAAACACATTAACGAAAATTCTCCCTGGTCTATAAAAGATGAAAATAAATTGAAAGAAGTTTTGGGATATGAAATAGGTGAGTTGTGCAACATCGCAAAATTATGTGAACCTTTTATTCCTGAAACCTCGCAGAAAATATTGGAAATTTTCGGAAATGGGAAAGTTATTCTGGCTCCCGTTTTGTTTCCAAGAATTTAGCCCGAACGAATAAAAAAATGAATAAAAAACTTCTTATTATAGACACATTTAACTTTCTGCACCGGGCTTATCACGCACTCCCGAAGACTTTTCGCGGCCCCGACGGTCAGCCAACTAACGCAATTTATGGATTTACCTCAATGCTCATAAATGTTTTGAATCAGATAAAACCTGATTATGTTGTTGCCGCCTTAGACGGCAAGGAGCCGACTTTTAGGGTAGGTGAGTTCACCGCTTATAAGGCGCAAAGAAAACCTATGGAAGATGATTTGCAAGTGCAGATTCCCAAAGTTTTTGAAATCCTGGACGCCTTTAATATTAGGCAGATTGTTGTGGAAGGTTACGAGGCTGATGATGTTATAGGTACAATGGCATCAAAATTTAAGGGAAAAGTGGATATTGTTGTCATAAGCAACGACAGGGATTTATGGCAGCTTGCCGGCAACGGAAATATTATTATGGTTCCCGGAAAAAAAGGAGAATTTGAGTGGTTGGGAGAAAAGGAAGTGGATGCCAAGCTTGGTTTTGAGGCCGAGAAAATTGCCGATTATAAGGGATTACGGGGTGATCCGAGTGATAATATACCCGGTGTTTTTGGGGTAGGGGAAGTCACCGCCACGAAATTACTTCAGAAGTTTGGTTCTTTGGAAGAAATTTATAAGAACATCGAAAAAGTTGAACCCGAATCCCTGAAAAATAAATTGTTGGAAAGTTATGAGCAGGCTCTTATGAGTAAAAAATTGGCCCAGCTCGTTTTAGATGTTCCTTTTCAAATTGATTTAGAAGAATGTAAATACAGCGATTTAAACAGGATAAAGGTTAAGGAAGTTTTGGAAAAGTATAATTTTAAATCTCTCATAAAAAGATTGGGTTTTGATGTTGAAGACGGTAAAAAAGGCAAAGGGACCGAAGTTTCGGATAAACAGCTTTCTCTTTTGTAGATTTTCGTGAATTTTTATAAATTTTCCTTTAAAAATACTTTAAAAACAAAGGTATAATTTTCTTATGCCAGATACAAAAAACGTTGATGAGATAGTGAGAATATTGGAAAAGGAATATCCGAATCCGAAAACTGAACTTGTTCATGAAAATGAGTATCAGCTTGCGGTAGCTGTTGTGCTTTCGGCTCAGACTACAGATAAAAAGGTAAATCAAATTACGCCAAAATTATTTGAAAAATATCCTTCTTGGGAAAGTCTAGCTTCTGCGGACTTGTCCGATGTGCGTAAAATAATTAAAGGTGTAAATTTTTACAAAGGAAAAGCGGAAAGGTTAATAAGCGCGGGGAGGGTAGTAACTTCCGATTTCGAGGGAGTTCTTCCGAGAAAAATGGAAGATTTGATGAAAATTCCCGGTGTGGCAAGAAAAAGCGCAAATGTGATTATGCAGGAATTGTGGGGTGTTGCCGAGGGAATAGTGGTGGATACACATGTAAAGAGAGTTTCCGGAAGGTTAGGGCTGACCAAGGAACATGACCCCGGAAAAATTGAAAAGGATCTGATGCAGATTATACCCAAAAGAAACTGGAGAAATTTCTCGGGAGCGATGGTGCTACACGGCAGATATGTTTGTACTGCAAGAAAACCAAAATGCGAGGATTGTCCTTTGAACATAATTTGTCCGAGCGCCTTTAGGGAAGAGTAATTTATTCCGTTGACGGTGCTGTGGATGAGACCGGAAGATTTTTAGGCAAAGGTTTGACTTCTATTGATCCGAAGTCCCCGGATTCGCTCTCCTCGTATGTCCAAATACCCAGCTGTGTCATTCTGAAAGTGAAAGTTTCGTTAGGTTTTATCTCGATTGGCTGTTTAAACTCTTCGTAAGTCGGTTTTATCTGTTGTAGATAAATTGATTTGTCTGTTTTGTTTGTCCATTCTATATTTTGTCCTATGTACGATCTCAATATTTTTGGCTTGAATCCCTCGGTTGTGTAATCTATTTTTATACTTCCGAAGATTTCATCAACATTAACTTCTTCTTTAGGTTCTTCCGGATTTTCATTTTCTCCACTTTCTTCCTGTCCATTTGTACTCTCCGAATAGTTTTCCGGGTAATTTTCTTCATTTTCATAAGTCACTTTGTAGAATTCCTGATTGTTGGTCTCACCGATTTCGGTAAGCGGGGTTTCTTTTCCGGGTCTTAATCTATAAGCTACAAGAATAACGGCAAATATTAGAGCGATTATCAGTCCCATCGTGAAAATTGATTTGTTTCTTTCAAAAAAATTCGCCATGTTTTATTGAATTATACTACCGAAGATCAGATTATTTTTCTGACTATTTTTTCCATTTCATCTTTTGTCAATATCCCCGTTCCTGCGCTCTCCTTGGTTATTTCCGCAAATGAGTTTATTGATCCCCACCCTAAAGCCTCTTTAAGAGTTTTTTTATGAAAAATGGCCGAAACGAACCCCGATGAAAAAGCATCTCCCGCCCCTGTTTTATCCTTTACCTCTCTTCCGTCGGTGTAAGCGCTTACTCTGACAAGATTTTCTCCGTCAAACCCGCTGGCGCCATTTTTTCCGTCGGTTATAACCGTGAGTTTCGGTCCAAGTTTTTGCAGGTCAATATGCATTTTTGGAAGTGGTTTTTCTCCGACAAGCCTGACGGCTTCTTCTAAATTTACTATCAGAATGTTCGTTACTTCCAGAAATTCTTTAATAGAGTTGTAGCCAGCTTTCATCTGCATGGTTCCTGGATTGAAAATTACGCCTATATCTTTATTTTTTTCGATGTAATTTACCAGCTCCATCTGAAATTTTTCAAAACCTTCTCCCATGGATGTGTAGTAGAGAAGTGTCGGTTTAGGCCAGTTTCTTATTTTGTATTCTCTGTGTGCGTGATATGAAAAAATCGTCCTTTCGTAGTTATAAACAATTATTGCGTTTACATTAGTTGTAGTTCCGGGAGTTTTTATGCAGTACTTTGTATCTATTCCTCTTTCCAAAAGTTCGTTTATCAGTTTTTCTCCGTTTTGGTCGTCTCCCATTTCCGTGTATATTCCGGCTTTTAAGCCCAATCTGCTGCATCCGGTTGCTACATTTACGCTGTTTCCGCCAATGGAGGAGAAAAACTGGTCAACTGGTATTTTGCTTCCGTGTATAAAGCAGATCCGAGGTGTTTCCGATTCTTCCATCCTTACCTCGTCCGCCGAGGAAATTTGAAGAGTTATATCTATACATGAATCTCCGATAATTAGAATGTCCATTTTTATTTCTTTTCCCTGAAAAAATTTAAAACTTTATTTTCTATGTGATGTGAGCTTAATTCGTATTTATTTTTCAAATCTTCGTAACTTCCGGACTCACCGAATGAGTCTTTCATTCCCATTCTCAGAAGCGGGGATGGAAGTTTTTCGCACAGAAGTTCCGATACTGCTCCCCCAAGCCCTCCGTTTATTTGGTGTTCTTCGATCGTTACCGCCAAGCCCGTTTTTTTAACGGATTCTAAAATTCTATGCTCGTCAAGGGGTTTGATAGTGGGAGAAACTAAAAGTTCTGCCTCAATTTTATATTTTGCCTTTAGATTTTTTGCTGCCACCAGAGCTTCGTATGTTATTGCCCCGCAGGAAATTATTGTAATGTCTTTCCCCTCCACAAAGACCTCCGCATTTCCTATTTTGAATGGTGTTTCTTCCGTTGTCATGTTGGGTATTTCGGCTTTTGAAAATCTCAGATAAACCGGTCCCTGTATTTTTGATATTTCCGCCACGGCTTTTCTGGTCTGTTCATAATCTATCGGATTTATCACGGTCATATTTGGCAATACTCTCATTAGCGCAATATCCTCTAAAGGCTCCGCTGATGCTCCGTCAGGCCCGTTTGAAAATCCTTCGTGCGAACCGCATATTTTTACATTTGCACCATTCATGCACACTGAGAGTCTTATCTGATCCCAGCTTCTGTATGCTATAAAAGCGGCGTGGGAAACCACATAGGGTATTTTTCTTTCCGTAGCTAATCCTGTTGCAATGGAACACATGTTTTGCTCGGCTATCCCAGCCTGGACAAATCTGTCAGGGAAATTTTTTATAAATTCTTTGAGTTTCACGGATTCCGATAAATCTGCTGAAAGAACAACTATGGCCGGATTTTTTTCGGCCGTTTCAAGCATTCCTTTTCCAAATCCGTCTCTGGGAGATCTTTTTGTGGTGTCTTTTAAAAACACGTCCTGATTTAATTTTAGTCTCGGATTTAGCATAGGGCAGTTTAATACGTTTAATTTTCGCTACCGCTCTGGCTGGACTGATTTGTTTCCTGATTCTGCTCTTTTTCGCACTCTATTGCTTTAGTCACTCTTTCAAATTTCACTTCCCAATCAGTTTTGGATACTATTACCATGTCTACCGCGATGTTGTTATCCATTTCTATTTGGCAGTCATTATCGGGATTAGTTTCCTCTATTTCCACTATCATCCTTTTCTCTTTTTTATCCTCGTACACTTTTTTTATTTTTAAGTTGTGGCCGGTCTCTTCATTTGTTTCGGTAGCCACTGCTAATACCATGTTTTTATCAAAATCTATTTGCTCCTTTGCAGTGAGCATTCCGGTTTCATCGATGAGATTCAGAAATTCTGTAAGCTCCTGCTCATTTTTTATTACCTTTCTTTGTTTTTCCATGTTTTTGTCGGTATATATGACTGTAGGAAATCCTTCCATCCTTTGGATTGTAGGTTCCTTGTTAAAATCGGGAAGATTTATTTCTCCTTTTAGTAAAAAATACCCGACCCCCAGAATTAAGCCGACGAGTATGACGATGGGCAGTAAACTTATTCTCAATGATGCTTTTTGTTTATTATTCATAATTTTTCCCTTTCCGAAAATTTCTAAATTGTTCTAAACTATTCTAAATAATTGATTGCAATTCTTCTTTGGCTGCAATAGCCTCTTTTTTATCCGGCACCTTTCCATGCCATTTATAATTATTTTCCATAAATTCAATCCCTTCTCCGGGTATTGTATGAGCAATTATAGCAGTTGGACGCTGAGTTATCGATTTTGCCATTTTACATGCGCTTATTATTTCTTCAATGCTATGTCCATTTATTTCTACTACAAACCAGTTAAAGCTTTCCAGCTTTTCTTTTAGGTCCTCCAAAGGCATTATATCTTCCGTTTTTCCGTCGCTTTGAATGTTATTTCTGTCTATTATCCAGGTGATGTTGTTTAATTTTTTGTTTGGTGCAAACATTGCGGCTTCCCATATTTGTCCCTCATCCATTTCTCCGTCGCCCGTCATGCAGTAAATCCTATAACTTAAATTATCCATTTTGGCTGCTATTGCAACTCCTATCGCTTGCGATAAACCCTGGCCCAGCGAGCCGCTAGTGTTTTCGATTCCAGGAAGGGAATTCATTTTAGGATGACCTTGTAGTTTTGAGTTTATTTTGCGTAACTTCCATAATTCTGATTTTGGGAAAAAACCTCTTTCCGATAGAGTTGCATACCAGATGGGGCAGATATGCCCGTTTGAAAGCAAAAATCTATCGCGATTCTTTTTATGCGGGTTTTTTGGATCTACGTTTAAAATTTGAAAATAAAGAGCCGTGAAAATTTCCGCTGTTCCCAAGGAGCCAGCCGTGTGTCCCGAGCCGGCTTCAGTGAGCATATCAATTACGGTTTGTTTAAGTTTATTTGATTTTTTGTATAGCTCCTCGGGGGATATTTTACTGGTTTTTTTCTTACCTATGGGCATTGTTATAAGTATAGCATAGAAGTATTTTCCGACGTTTTTGACTTTTTCCTTATTTTATGATAAAATCGCTCTTCGGTTGGTTAAACAAGCTGAAGAAGTGGGTGCTTTTAGTGCATAGAACTCACCTCCGTGCACGTCTCTCCTTTCTATGCCTGCTTCTTAGTGGTAGTTTTGAGGGAGAAGAGGACCAACCAAATAGGGGCTTGTACACAATTTACGGTGCTTTGATGATTCAGAATCAATAATCTTAATCTTCGAAGCCAGGCGCGCACGCATCGTATAAAAACATTAGTGCAAAATTGTGTTTACAAGCCCCTTTTCTTTTTTGGATTATTCTAAAATTTTATCTTCAATCGATTTTATGTATTCCAGGACTTCCTGCGGAGTGGTGCATATTTTTAATATTTCTGTTTCTCCGCCCCTAACACTCATATTTTCTTCTATTGATTTTATTATCCCTCTCCAATGATCCCCAAATAGTATTATAGGTTTGTTGTTTGGCTCATGTATGTAAGAGTTTTCCCACGACATGCCGAATTCGCTTAAAGTACCGATACTTCCTCTAAATATGACATGGATGTCTGATGTTTGAAGCAATATTTTCGTTCTGTCAAAATAGTCCAGCGTTTTTACTTCTAGATCAAATTTGTTCTCGGGGTCAACTCCTTCAAAATGTCTCTTAGGTTTGTTTGGGTGATAGGTTACCGCCAGTACACCAGCTCCTCCCTCGTGTGCACCTTCTGTTGAAGCTCTCATAACTCCCGGGCCGCCTCCGTTTACGATTCCATATCCGTTTTCTGCTAGGAGTTTTGCTGTTTCTTTTGCCTGTATATATGGTTCATCTTCATTTTTCCATGCCGCTCCGCCCAGAAAGCAGATCATTAGAGGTCTTTTGTTTTTCTTTTTATTTATTTTTATTTCGGATGTTTGTTCTGTTAAGTTTTTTCTTTTTTGTTCAAAAATAGTCGAAAATTCCAAAAGTTTCTTCTTGGGATCGTCCGAATTGAATATAGCCGAGCCGATTATTATGTTATCAACCCCGGTTTCTAAAACACTGGTAATATTTGCGTCGTTTATGCCCCCGTCTATCTGTGTCGTTTTTTCGGGGTATTTATTTTTAAAATTTTTTATCTTTTCCAAAACGGATGGGATAAATTCTCCGCCTTGTTTCCCGGGTTCAACCCCCATAAATTGAATTATGTCCGCACCTTGGATTAGCCCCTCAAGAGGCAGGATGTCCTGATCAGAGTTGATGGATATTCCGGTCTTATATCCCAAATCTTTAGCATATTTGAGAAAATTTTCAGTTTCTTGTATATCTGCAACTTGTGTTATGAGAGTGCTTACTCCATTTATTTTAGTTGTGTTAGGGGGAAATAAAAACCCGAGTTTTCTGATTAAGTTGATAGGGTCTTTTACCATGAAGTGAATCGTGATATCAGCAAGTGTTTTTATTTCCTCCAGATTCTGAAGATCCTGAAATGTTTCCCCCGGTACTATGGTATTGTCCAATATATCTATCTGAACCGCTGAACAGGCACCCTCTACAAGTTTAATTTTTCTTTCGCATTCCTTAATGTCTTTTTCTAAAATGGCAGGTATTATCATTTTTAGGTCTCCAAAATATATTTCAAAAATATCTCCTGATTATTTTCCTTCAAAACCCGATGTTTTTACCAATCTTCTTATGTGCCTTTCTTCTCCGGAGAATTTAGTTGAAAGCCATGCTTGTGTTATTTCTAGAGCTTCTTCTTTAGTGACAAAATCTGAAGGCAAAACCAGAACATTTGTTCCGTCATCGTTTCTTGAAGCGGCCGCATGTTTCGGATTCCATGATATTGTTGCTCTTATACCCTTGAACTTGTTTGCCGCTATGTTCATACCGACTCCGCTGGAACATATTAATATTCCCATATTTTCGGGGTTTTCCTGAATTTTTTCGGCAACAGCTTTGGCGTAATCTGGATAATCGTCGTTCGGGTCAAAATTAAAAGGCCCCATATCCGTAATCGCAATTCCTTTCGCGGAAAACTCTTTAACAAGATAATTTTTTAATTCGTATCCTCTGTGGTCGGAAGAAATGTAAATCATTTGTTTTTTCTTGGAGATTTCCTCCTGAACATAACTACCATTGAAACCATTAGTACAAGTATAGATACACATTGAGATACATTCAAGGAGAGAGAAAATATATTTATTTTCCATGGATTGATGCGAAGAAACTCCAGAAAAAATCTTATTATTGAATAGGAGCCGAGGTAAATCCACAGAAATGTTCCTTCCGGGACTTTTTCATGTTTATTTTTGTATAAATTCAACAGAATCAGGAATAAAATTAGATTCAAAATTGATTCATAAATGAAAATAGGATGAAATTTTGAGTAATTTGAAAATTCTGCCGGTCGTAGCGTTGGTTCTACATATATTCCCCAGGGAAGGGTAGTTGGAAGCCCGAACAGTTCTTTATTGAAAAAATTTCCCCATCTTCCTATTGCTTGTCCCAGAGGCACAACTACAGAAATAATGTCCAGCCAAGGAAGTACTTTTTCTTTTTTTATGCCAAGATAAGTTACAGATCCAACAATTCCACCTCCCAAAGCTCCCCATATACCTAATCCGCCACGCCATATTTTTAGTATTTCTGCTGGGTGAAGGCGGTAGTAACCAAAACAATTCAGAACATGATATATTCTTGCTCCTAAGATACCACACAAAATAGTCCAAAAAGATAATCCCCATAAGATCTCTTTATTTTTATTCTCATTTTCAACAAGTCTCTGAGCAGTTAAAATGCAGAGAAGTATGGAGAGAGAAATTATAATTCCGTATAGATTTGGCACTATATTTTTATACAAGGTAAAGGGAAACAGCTAAAACTGCCAGCAAAATGACCATAAAGCCCAGTATCCCTTCTTTTTTGGGAGTTCCCTTAATAGCCCAGAACCATTCTTTTGTGGTTCCGTAAAAATAGCATTCAATTAACCTGTATATCGAGTTTGCGAATATTGATAAAACAAACGCCTTCATAAAATAGCTCGTGTCAATATAGGAAACAAAAAGACAAATTGGTATCAAGACCGTCTGAAAAAGGGCGCTATTCAGAGATTTTTCTTTTAAGTCATTTCTGTGTTCATTTATGAAACTTATTAATCCCTCAAAATCCTTATTTTTTGTATAGCCGAATATGAATTTTGAAAAATCGCTGTTTGAGTCAAACATGTAGGGGTAGAGGACATATTCAATATCCAGTATGAATGTTCCGAGGATGGCTCCTACGATAATCTCTATTATTTCAATCGGATCTTTAGCAACCGTCATTGCCAGCATTATTATCCCGAGAGTGGCCGATATAAGGAGAGGAGTTGTGTAATACTTTAATATTTTTTTTATCATCCTGTTAAATGATACTTGTTTATTATCAGGAGTTCAATTGCTTTTTGTTTTCATATTTTGTTTTTTTTTGATTTAAATTAATTTAGGTTCTGTCCTATTATTTCTTAGCTATTTTAAAACTTTACTTTTTATTTTGTATACAACAAATGGTAAGGTTTTTAGTTATACCTTGGTAAGGTTTTGGCTAAACTAAATTTTCTTGGTTTTTTCATCCGATTTTTTTTCTTTCCCCTCTTTTTTTAATTGGGTAAGTTTCCACATAAATAACCTTCCTCTCGTAGTTGCTTTTTTTGAATTCAGGACAAATGTGCGCGCCTCTTCCAGAAGCTTTCTATCCTCGTTTTTGGCAAGTTTTATATAAAGAGTTCTGTGTTTTCTATCTCCTAACTCCTCGGCCAATCTGTTTCCATAAGCCTGAAATTCATAAGAGCATCTGTAATCTCTGTCCAGTTTTTTGTTTTGTATTATATTTGAAAGTTTCTCCATAATTGTTAGGTACCAGGGCGGGTGGTGGTGCTACTCCAAAAATTGCTAAACAGAAAGATTGTCTATTTTCCTTTCCGCTGGTTTTTATACATTTTTTGTATTTCATTAGTTGATGTTGAGTCTTCCGGACTTTTATCTGGTCTGAATTTTATCAGTCTCGGGAATCTTAGGGCAAACCCCGCGGTATGTGTCGGAGATACGGTAATTTCGTCCGCCCCTATTTCCACAACTATTTTGGGCTCAACAAAGACATCTGGATTAAGCAACTTGTTAATTTCCACATTTTTCGGCCTTTCTTTTATTTTTATCTTATCGCATTCTTTTTTAAGGAACATAAGATCTTCTTCGGTCAACCCCGTCCCTATTTTTGAAACGGTTTTATAAGTATTTTTTTCTTTATCGTAGACTCCCACCAAAAATCCCCCTATTCCGAACTTTGATCTTACACCCCTGCCGTGATAATAGCCCAGCACCACACAATCTATAGTATCTGACAACAATTTCTGGTCGGCCGTTTTATATTTTATCCATGAATAGGACCTTGCTCCCGCCTGGTAAGGATCTTCCGGGGTTTTTACCACAATTCCTTCCAAGCCCTTAGATTTAGCCAGTTCAAAATATTCTTCCAGTTTTTCAAACTCTTCGGTTTCAATGTGGTCGTCAACTTCTATTACCTGGCCGGGTTGAATGATTTCCGTTAATAATTTTCTTCTTTCGGCCAGAGGTTTTTCAATTACGGACTCGCCGTTTAAATACAAAATATCAAAAACAAAGTATTTGAAAGGGATTTTTTTTGCGGTTTCAGCTATGTTGTATTTTCTCTTCCTTTGAATTGTTTCCTGAAAAGGAAGAAATCTCCCGGTTTCTTTGTTGTACCCTATTCCCTCGCCATCAAGAATTACGGAATTAGCTTTTATTTGTTTTTTTGCTGCCTCTATTATTTCCGGATACTGATAGGTTGTCTCTTCAAGATTTCTTGTAAAAGTTTTTATGAAAAAATTGTCTTTTTTGTCTTCAAATAAGTCTTTTTGGGTATTGCTATCATCCAATTTTGCCCTTTGGTAATTACCATCTTTTGCAAAATGAAGTTGAACTCTAGTTCCGTCAAATTTAAACTCTGCCCAAGCCTTATTTATTCTTTTAAGTATCTCTTCCATACCGCTTACTCTTTGAGCTTTTTGTGAAAGTACGGGAACGCCGACTTCCATTTTTATGTTTTCTATTCCTTTTATTCCTTTTCTTTTTATCTCTTTTGCTATGAGACCGATATCCGGATGTATGTTGTATTTTTTCTCAATTTCCGGTGCTAAAGATTTATTTTTCAAAAAATTTGATAGAGCGGCTATGATTGTGAGTTCAGTGAACCCGAGCCGCATTGTTCCTAGAACTATCCTCGTTATGTGTTTTGCAGAAAGAGGATCCACCTCTTTTATTAAACCCGATGTTTTTGATATTTTTAGATCCTGGGAGCCGGTTCCGGTTATTTGTGCTATTTCATACAATCTGGAATAAACTTCGGAAATTATCGGTTCCTTGTGTTTTTTCATTGACTTTTTTAATTCGAAGACCACATTCCCCAAATCTCCTGTATCAGTGTAAATTTTTGTAATTTCTTTTCTGATATCGGGTTTTTGAGGAGTAGAGAAGGTTTGTTCTATTATCCTAAACATCATTTTCTCAGCAATGTTAAATCTGACGCTTTCAAAAGGAGCTTTTATGTATCCCGAGGCCAGATAGATAGCTTTATCGGTCTCTTCCACGTCGAGCGCTGATATTAATTCTGTAAGAATATCAATCATTTCCAGGCGTTTGGTTGTTTCTTCCAACCTTTGAAGATATCTCGAGAATTCAATGAACTTCATAAGGCCATTATAGTATAAATCGGCTAATTTTTGCGGTTCGGGGCAGGAGTATCATCTTAATACGTATCGGGATGATTTCGTGCTCCCGGTTTTTTGGATAATTCCCATATCTATCAGAACTTTTAGATCTCTGAGTACAGTATCTTCGGAAATATTCGGAAAGATTCTGGGAAAATCTTTATTTTGAAGCATTCCATAATCCTGGAGGTATTCTATTATTCTTTCCTGTCTTTCGCTCACTTTTGTTCTTCCTGTGGCTTTGGCAATCTTTGTATCCTTGGCTAAAAGCTTTATACTTTGGGAAACGGAAGAGACTTCGGAAGCCAGCCCTTCCGTAAAGTATTCCAGCCATGTTGTCAGATCGGGTTCTTCGTCATCAAAAGATTCTATTTCTTTTTTGTAAATCATTCTTGTGTTTTTGTAATAATTCTCCATTGATATAAGATCTCTGAATCCGTACCCCGATGTTTTAAGGCTTACATAGGTTATCAGATTGGCGGCGATGTCGTTCATCTCCTCAAAAGGTTGAATACTCTCAAGCCGGGCCTTTAGTATTCCTGCTGTTATTATGCGATGCGTGTCTTTAGCGTCCAAACTATTGTACCAATCAAAAAGACTAACCATTTCGGCCAGTATTTCTTCGGGGTCTGTTTTTCCCGGAATTTTTACATTTCTGTAAGATCCCTGTCTGACTTTGGGAATCAGCCCCTCGGTTAGGGTTTTATGAATGTATTTTAGGTCAACTTCTTCAAACTCTTTGTTTTTTGAAATTTCGTCTATCAAAAGTACGGCTTTTATTATGTTTAGAGTTTCCTGGTTTTCCGCCTTATAAAAATTATCCATAGAGAGTTTTATTTTCTGAGGGTCGGTATTTATTCCTAGAAGCTGTAAAGATCCATAAACTATTTTTATTACTGCTTCTTTTTTTAACTGGGCCTCCCATGAAGGTAATATTGTAGTGTTTTCAATTACTGCTTTTCCGTATTCTATTACAGCTATGTTGTTCAGGGTTTTTGAAGTGATTGAATATTCTGGAAAGTACATCCAAATAATTCTCGCATATTTCCCGCAAAAAAGTAAATAGTTTAATTTTTCTGGTATAATGTTCGGAAATTGAAGCAAAAAAATAAAAAGTGAAAGGAGAAGAAATGAGAAGTAATTTTGATGAGAGAGTTTTAGGCGGGGGAGGGGTTTGGTATGGCTCCGACCTAATTGTCCTGATTTTTTTGTATGTTGAGGGGATTGACCCGAACGAAATGACAGACCTGCACATAAGGGTTTGCTCGGGCGGGAGAGCTGTAACTGATGTTCCTCTTATGTGTCATGAGGAGTTAAGTCAAAGTTTCAGGGAAGATGGTCAGGAAGTTTTTTTTGCTCTTTGTCCAGGAATTTTGGGTAAGCTCAAAGGTAATAAGTTTGATGCATCGTTTCAGGTTATGAGTGCCAATGCCTTGTCTAGAGTAATACCCATCGGTGTGGATGTTTCCTTTTCATAGTAGAATTGGGATATTTCCAAACCCCCGGAAATAAAAATATTTACCGGGGGTATTTTTTTTCTTTATTTTCTTATTGATGCTTAGAGGTTGATTATTTGTATGTGTTTATCGTTTAAAAAATCGGGTGTAGATGTACTGGTTATCGTCGTCTGATTCCCTTTTATTACACTAAATACCGCCGTTTGATGTTTTTTATCCAACTCAGAAAATATATCGTCTAGTAGCAAAGCCGGTCTGTCGTTTTTCTTTTCTTCTATAAAACTAATCTCAGAGATTTTCAGTGATAGTACACAGCTTCTTTGTTCCCCTCGTGAACCAAAATTCGTAACATTGTGGCCGTTAAAATATATTTCAAAATCGTCTCTGTGTGGTCCGAGCAGGGAAGTCATTGCTGCAATTTCCCGTGTTCTGAATTCATTTAATCTTTCGATATTAATTTCATTTTTCTTATACTTTACTTCCAGTTTTGTTTTCTTGTCGTTTAGGATTTCGCCGGTTTCCCTTAATGTTTGTTCTATATCTGTAAACATTTGTTCACGTTTTTTCTGTATTACCTGTCCGTTTTTTAGCATTTGACTAGTATAAAAACTTATCTCATCTTGTCCACCGAAGCCCTGATTTATTTTCTCAAGCAGTTTGTTTCTTTGTTTAACTGCTTTTAGGTAATCATTCAGGCTTCTTTTATATTCAATATCAACCTGAGAAATCATTTCATCCATGTACTTTCTTCTTTCGGCCGGAGATCCCGTAATAAGTTGTATATCCTGAGGGGAAAAAAGCACGGAATTAAATATTCCGGTGAAATATTGCATACTTTTTGCGACTTTGTTAATTTTGGCTTTTTTTACCGATGCATTTTCAAAATTTTCATTTTTTATTATCTGCAATTCCATGTTAAATTCCTGGTCTTTGGTTTCTATATTGGCGTTTATAGAGCAAAAATCTTTCCCGTATTGTATTAAGTCTCTGTCGTATTTTGATGTTTTGGATCTTCCTGTGGAGAGCATGTGAATCGCTTCTAAAATAGTGGATTTACCGGAGCCGTTGTTCCCCGTAATCAGCGTGATACCACTGTCAAATTTCAGATGTAGTTTGGTGTGGTTTCTAAGATTTGTTAATTTGAGATTTAGTATTTTCATTTAGTTTTGCAAAAAGATCTTCATAAAAACCTCTTTTGGATAGGAGATTCGTCCGAAGTTTTAGTATTTTCTATCAGTGGTTGGCACACGGGGCAAAAATAGGTTCCTCTTCCGTTTATTTTCTCGAAAGACACGGGTGACCCGCATTTCGGGCATATTTTCTTTCCGTAGATTTTAAAGTGATTTTGCTGATTTCCGGGTTTTCCGAATATATCCACATACATTTCATCGGGTAGAGTAGCGCCTCTGTTTTTTATTCCTTCTTTTAAAACTTGACGTAGGCTATTAAGCAGATGTTGGCCGTTTTGTAAATTTAAGTTTTTCGTGCGGGTTTGGGGATTTATTCCGGCCAGAAATAAGGCGTCTGTTGCGTAGATGTTTCCAACTCCGGATATAATTTTCTGATCCATAAGAGCGTTTTTTATATTTGTGTTTTTTGATTTTATTGCCTTTAGGAATTTTTCCGTCGTTGTATTCTTGTCTAAAACATCTAACCCATATTTGTTTTTCATTTCTTCTAATGATTGCCCGTCCATCACTTTTATTTTTCCGAACTGACGCATATCGCAGAACTTCAGATATTTGGTTTCTTCGTTTTTTGAAATTTCGAACACAATTTTTGTCCAATTGTCTTTTTCTTCCTTTGATGACCGGAGTAAAATTCTTCCGCTCATAGCCAAGTGAAATATCAAAAAATCATTTTCGGACAGTTTTATAACGATATTTTTAGCTATTCTTCCCACATCGGAAATTTTTTTGCCCCCTAATTTTGCCAGCTTTATTTTTTCTGTTTCTGGTATCTTATAGTCTGGTGAGATTTTAATACTTTTTATCTCGTATCCGATGATATTTTTTTTCAGATCCTGTGAAATTGTATGTACTTCCGGAAGTTCAGGCATTTGCTTTTTTATGTTCTTCCCACTTTTCTCTTACAAAATTTTCAAATTCTATTTTGAATCTTTCCTTTGAGTATTTTTGAGCGTGGGCTTTTATTTTTTCGTGATCAAATTTTCTGTTTTTAATCATCTGTTCAAAATCAAGTAATCGTTCGGATAGGGAAGTAATATCAGCTTTTTCAAAGAAAATTCCTGTTTCCCCGTCTATTATGGTTTCCAGGTGCCCTCCGGATTTGTGTGCTAATACGGGTTTTCCATGAGCCATAGCTTCTATTGGTACAATTCCGAAATCTTCGTCAACAACAGGGTTTATTAAGCCAAGACATCCGTCAAGTAGCTTGTGTTTTTCCCCGTCGGACAAGTTTCCTTTGAAAATTATATTTTCGCCGGCAATTGATTTTAATCTCCTTTCCTCCATTCCTGTTCCTACTATTACGAGGGGGTATTTTATTTTGTTGAAAGTTCTAACTAAAAGTTCAAAATTTTTATATTTTGATAATCTTCCTATTGCCAAAAAGTACGGAACTTCCGTTTTTTTGAACCCATTATTTACTTTAAAATTAAGATCAACCGGTGGATATATAATTTTTGCGTCTCTTCCATAAAACTTTTGTATTCTCCTTCTTGTTGTTTCGGAATTCGTTACGAGATAGTCAGGTCTTTGGGCTGCTACATAGTCCCATAATCTTAAGAAATTCACTATATAGCTGTAAAAAGGTTTAAACGGAGGTTTTTGCCATTTTGTTCCTTCCTGAGAATACTTGTATAAAAATCTCGGTGGCGTATGTATATAAGTTATATGTACTTGATCTGGTTTTGTTAGAATTCCTTTGTTCCATGTTGTTCCGCTGGAAATTACTATGTCATAATCACGGAAGTCGAAACTCTCAAATATGGTAGGCATTCTTAGCAGGAAAAATAATTTTTCCGATATCTTGTTCACTACTCCTTTTGGATAAATTATTCTTCTTTCGTTTATAGAATCTGGCATTTTAGCCGGATTATATTTGGCTGTATATATCGGGGCCTCCGTAAATATTTCTGCTATTGCCTCAATGGTTTTTTCCGCCCCTCCATATTGCGTGAGAAACTCATGTGCCAAAGCTATTCTAGGTTTTTCCATGTTCTTATTATATCGTACATGCCTCGATTTTGTTTTTTTGTATCGGAAATTCCGCTTTCCCTTTAAAATATATGAAAACTATTGACACGCGGTATAAATTGTGGATTCATTTAATTATGAAAAAGAAGGTGTCAGTTACATTGATTATTATTGTAGCAGTATTTTTAGTTGTCCCGATCGCTTTTTGGCTGTTATATTCAGGAAAAAATTCCGATGATGTCAAGGGGGCAAAAACTGGCGCTCCGGGTTTGATAGTTAAAGTGATTTCAAAAAATGGCTCTTGGGATATGTTTAAATACTTGTGTGAGGATGAAGAACAGTGTGTTGAGTCTTTAGATTCGGGAAAATTTTTGGACAAAACGAGTGGGGGTGGGGGAGAGGAACAATCTATAACAATCAGATACTCGTCTGATTGGCAGTCATACAAATTTTTGAAAATCTATGTTGGGGGAGGCTGGAATTCAAGTGATAGGTTATTTAATGTGTCTGTTAAAGATAATATTGACGGTGCTTATATTAAGGATTTTTCTTTTGGAGGAAAAACTTACAGAGCAGCTATTATTCCGGTTGATAATTTGAACAGCGGGTTTTTCGATGATGCTGTAGTTTTTTCTGATATTGAGTAGCATCCTCTATATGATCCATTATTACGCGGGGAAATTAGTTGGTTACATTTTCTGCTTTTCCATCAAAAATTAAAAAGGTGTAAATGAGTGTTTTAATTCTAGACTGCATGGTTTATTATTGTGTGGTATGCAGGTTATTGATAGAAATTCTGCCCTTTGGAACTACATGTCTCCGGAAGTTAGAGATTTGATTGAAGATGGTGAGACAATATTGACCTTTGTTTATAAAAATAAAGAGCACGCCGATATTTCGGATTATTCTTTTATTGTTTTCCCTTTTGCCAAGGCTTACGAAGGATTTTTAAAGAGGTTTTTGTTAGACATAGGTTTGATAACGGAGGATGAGTATTATGGAGATGAAATCAGAATTGGCAGGTTGCTCAATCCGAACTATCAAGATAACACGAGCGTATACGATAAGGTTTGCGGATATACTAAAGGAGGGAAGAATTTAGCTCAAAGGCTTTGGGATGCGTGGAAGAGGGGCAGAAATACTGTTTTTCATTATTTTCCGCACAATTTTAAAAAACTTGAGTACAACGAGGCTTTAGATATTATTAACGATATCGTCGGTGCTATGACCGAGGTGGTTTCTTTCTGCGTCCGGGAAAAATAAGAGTAGGTAAACCTTCTTATCTCTTATCACGTGTATTTTGGTCTCCGATTACACCGTTTTATACTGCTCATCGGGTTTTAAATGAAGCGTTTCTCACTCTTATTCTGTCTGTTTGTTTTCCGTTTGTGTTTATATGTAAAACATAGTTTTTTTCCGGTTCTATATTGTCGTTTTCATCTATTGATTTATAGAGCAGATTGACAATCCCATCTTTTTCTACATGAAAAGGCTGATTATAGTTATCCCAACCATCTCCATTATCAGTTGAGTAAAGCGTGTTCTTTATATTTATCTCGTCGCCCCCGTCATAGAAAAATTGGATCAGCGGAAACTCATTGAACCACCCATCTGTCTGACTTCCGGATACTAATATTAAGGTATTTGGCGGGTTCGAATCGTTTTTTTCTCCAAAGGCGGCAAACCAGCTTAAATGGTTTACAGTGGCTGTGATTTTGTTAGTTTGTTCGTCAAAGAAACTTGAAACAGCTTCCCATATTCTTGATGTATCGTTCCAAAAATATAATTTAATACTTTGTGGTTTGACATTTTCCAAACACTCACGGGAAATAGTCAGTGTAATTTTTATCGGGTTTTCAAGATTTGTAACGATGTATCCGTTGTGGTCGAAAACCTGCAGAACAAAAGATGTATTTTCTATGTATTTTTCTATTTTTGATGATAGATTTAGAGTCGGTTGTATGTAAGAAAGAAAATTAACCCTGAATGTTTCTTTTAAGCTTTCGAATTCAATTCTTTTGTTTCCTACCTCCATGTAGTTTTTATCGTTGGGGCCCGTACCTGGAGAAATTACCCCGGAGTTTTCCCTGTTTTTAACGGTCCATAAGTAAAGGCTGTCGCTTCCGCTATGGCTTCCCAAAGCATCTTTCCAAGAAAAAGTACCCCAGGGATCAAGTATATCGTATGGTTTCCACCCGAACGGATCAACTCTTCCGGATGGGAAATCGTTCAGAAAATTTCCATCCATATCTCTATCCTTGGTTAGTTCGAAATGAAGGTGCGGTCCCGAAGTTCTTCCGGTTAATCCCACTTTTCCTATAATATCCCCGTCGTTTACCCATACACTGTTTAATTTAGTTATTAGGCCGTCGTTTTGAAGATGCATGTAAGTTGTTTGATACCCGTTCCTATGATCTAT
>DAOPPB010000011.1:0-3128 GCA_035358315.1 bacterium | reverse complement strand
TCAAAGAAAGAAGTTATCTTATCGGTCACTTCGTTTTCGTCTTCATAGTTCCAGGGAATTTTTAAAAAGGGAGATTTTACCGTTTCTGTTGGTATATCATATCTGTATATCCCGTTAATCAGGACACTCGCCAGAATAAAAGGTTGGTCGGAAGAAGAAATCGGGAGTAAATCCATCATTCTATCGGCCGAAGACATATTTGGGTCGGAGCTTACCCACGTTTTTCCTGTATCCGAAGAGACATATATATAATATTTGTAATCTTCAAAACTATATTTGATAGTGTAGTAACGGCCGTTAAGGTAAGTTATTTTATTTACGCCATTATTACCGAAGCTTGAAACTTTTACCCATGTTTCTCCTCCATTAGTGGATATGTATAATCCTTCCGTTACTCGGGACCCGGCGAATATCACGTTTCCGTTAATACAGAATGAAATGATACTTTTGTTTTTTAATTGATCTATTTCACTCCAAGTTTCTCCATGATCCGTTGTCTTGTAGACATGAGTTGGCAAAGAAACCAGAGTAATATCCTCTGAACTTTCCAGCGCTAATACTTCCAGCTCCCGTCCGCTTGAATCAAAAACTTTCCTCCACGTTAATCCATTGTCCGACGAAACGTATGGTCCATAACTTGTAGATCCTACATAAATCGTTTCGCTATCTCTATCTATCTCATTTGTCGATGGGCCATTCCAGATGTTATACCAGGTAGTACCCCCGTCTTCGGAAACAAATATTCCATAGGAGTTATTTACTACATAATAAGTGGCGACGTATATTTTTCCTGCGTAATACTTAATATCCAGTATCCCTCTTTCATCTAGTCCTATCTTTTCCCATGTTTCTCCCGAGTCTCTTGATAAGAAGAGTGCATTATTCGGTGGCGGTTGCAGAAAAGTTCTTGAATCAAATTCTCCGGCTAAAATACCCCACGGCGTCTTTTCCAGGGATGTTATACGATTTGCGTTTATGGATGAGATTTTTTCCCATGCGGCTTCCGCCCGTAAACTATCAGATCCTATTTTTGTTGTTACAAAAAGAAAGATAAATATTGTTAGCAGTGTGTTCAAATAGTATCCGAGCTTTCTGGTTTTATTTTGTTTCATAGTATAGTCGGAAGTAAGAAATAAGTTGAAAATTTTGGCGATATTTTGTTTTTAAACCATAGCGAACTTTTTACAACTCGTAGATATCTCCCGAAAGTAGAATTTTAGGGTAAATCTTTTTCACGTAGTAAAATGTAGAGTATGGATATACTAAATAGGATAGGGAATGCCAACCCCGATCTTCGGGACTGCGAAATAGAGGGTTTGCTTTACATACTAAAGACTGATAAGGAATTGACCGGAAGAAAATTAATTGATCTGACGGGTTTGCCGAAAGAAACTTTAAGAAGATTTAAACAGTCCGTTTCCTTTCTTTTGGTCGAAAATAAAGGTGAAAACATACGAGTTAGCAATTATGGAATTAGATTGCTAACAGGCTTGGATTTGAAACCTTATTCATGGTCTTTGGTAGAAAAGTTTAATTTTTATTCTGAAGATTCTTATCGTAAGGACGTTGAAGGAATCAGAGGAATTAAAAACAAATTTGATCTAAAACCAAAAAGAGAATTTGATCAGTTTATTGCAACAGCCGAAACGACATACGCAAAATCAAAAATTATGATGGAGAAGGGGGTAGTGAAGAATAAATCAATAGCTTTTATCGGAGACGATGATCTTAATTCTTTATCTCTGGCCTTTTTGAATAAGGAATATAAGAATATTACCGTTTTTGACATAGACAAAGATATCGTTAATTTTATAAATTCTTATGCCGGTGAAAATAATTTGAGAAATGTAAGGGCTGTTGCTTTTGATGTCAGAAATTATTTGGAAAAACAATTTGCAGGGAATTTTGATACGGTAGTTTTTGACCCACCATATACCAAAATCGGGGTTAATTTGTTTCTGCAGAGAGCAACAGAGCTGCTCGGTTCTGTGAAGGATTTTAAGGGCAAGTATGTTTTCATGTATTTTGGTTGCAGTTTTAAATCTCCTGAAAAGTTATTGAAAGTTCAGGAGTTAATAAACAGATATGGATTTTCTATTGAAGATAGAATAGAGAAATTCGCCAGATATTCCGGTGCTGAATCCATCGGCAATGCCAGCTCTTTGTATATATTAAAAGCAAATAGATTTACCAGGTCGCCAGGGGTAACGGATTCTAAAAACATATACACTTTTGAAAATGAAAAATCTTTAGATGAAAAATTTCCATTTGTAGATCACTTGGTTTTAAAAATCTTTGATGTTAAAAAAGAAATTATCTTCTCCAAAAGAAGGCTGTTAAACATATTAGAAAATATTTGTAAAGTTCACAGATTAAAGGTAATTGACAGAAAGGTAACTGAGTTTCGGGGCGGCGGTATGACCGTTAGCTTTATCTTAGCCAGTTCAAATTTGACCATGCATACTTGGCCGGAATATAGTTCGGTGCATATAGATCTTGTATCCTGCACGCCTATTTTTAATAAAGACGATCTTTATACTACTATGAAAAAAGGTTTTGAAACCGAAAAAATTGATGTTCTTTTCGTTGAATAATTAACTGCTTATTGACATGCGAATAAGTTGTTGATATTTATTTTGCATTGAAGTAGAATTCACTCTTGCACTTTGAAAACTTCCTTTTATAGAGTTTTAACTCATTAAATACAAGATTTGTGAGGTGAAAAGAACGGGTGCTTTTAACATCCATCTACGCATTTATGGATGTTTTAAGCATTAAAGCTTTTTGTTAAGAATTCGATCCTAGTTCAGGGTGAATGCTAGCGGCGTGCTTAAGGTATGCAAGTCAAACTCGCGCAAGCGGGTGGCGAACGGCTGAGTAATACGTAGGAATCTACCTTCAAGTAAGGCACAGCCCGCCGAAAGGCGGGGTAATTCCTTATGTGGTGGAAACACTAAAGATAATAACTTTACAATCGATTCATAGTTTGAGAAATCAAGCTATGTCGTCGGTTTTAAAAATTTTATCGCTTGGAAATGAGCCTACGGCCTATCAGGTAGTTGGTTGGATAAAGGCCTACCAAGCCTATGACGGGTAGCTGGTATAAGAGTATGACCAGCCAGAGGGGC
>DAOPPB010000010.1:0-29648 GCA_035358315.1 bacterium | reverse complement strand
AAGATATTCGGAAAGGCGCCTGATGCTTTTACCTTCTGGTTTCTCGGCGGAGAAAGAGGAACGATTGTGACAACAACCAGAGGAAAACAGGATGAGGAAGAGATGCTCAATATGATTTCAGGTTTCATGAAATCAATAGGAGCCAAGGTTAAACCCAATTCCGACCCAGAAGAGTGGCCAAAAACACCGGACACACATCAATGTAAATTCTGCCGGCATTTCGCATCCTGCTATCCAAGATTGGTATTACGATTAAGCGCGCCCATGTACCCGGAAGACGCTCATCTGCCTTTCGGGACATCACATAAAGCCGGCATTACAGAATACGAAGAGGATGAGCAACTAACTCTCCCGAAAATTCTGGAAGGCATACCGAGAAAAAGAAAGCTTAGTCCGGACGAGGAAGATAGGCTCTTAATTGAAAAATATGAAAAAACAATGAGAGGAGAAGAACAAGCAAACAGTTAAAAAATCGGAAGACTGCTCAAAGATGCAGATAAATAAAAACCCCAGATATAAAACAATCCGGGGTTTTATTTTTTTATTTTTCAGTGATTTTTTTAAATACTAAGCCAGCAAATTCTCCGGAGATGGAGGAATTACGGGAGAAACTTCCGGCTTACTTTCCGGTGTGCTTTGACCAAGAAGAACATTGTAAACATAAGCCTGAGCAAGAGATACGACGATAAAGGCGGGGATTGCTCCTATTCCTAAAACAATGATTCCCAGCAGGAACAGCAAGCCCGAAGCGATGTACATTAAAAAGATTTTTGACCTGGCTCCTTTTGTAACTTCTGAACTCTCTTTTAGAGCATCACCTATACTTAAATCCTTATCTATTATTAAATACGGAACCATGGAATATTTTAACGCGAAACATATTCCCGGTATTACAAGCAAAATTAAGCCGAAGCCAACAATCAGACTAACAAGCATCTGAGATAAAATCAATTTAACAGCCTTTTTAAAACTCACCTGGCTTAAAAGAGTTTTGTAGTAGACCTGTTTGCCTCTCACAGCATCCAGAGTAAGACTTACATAACCCATATTGAATATGATAGATACTAACGAAAGCATAGTAGTAAAAACAGCAACTATTACTAGAGACACTAAAGCCAAAACAACAACAACCAAAGAGGACTGACCGAATTTAGAAGCATTCATCCAAGCCGTACTCACAGGATAGTTCTCTGCATAAGATGCTGCACCGAGAACATTTTTTGAAACTCCTTTGGGAAGAAAATTTTTTAAAACAGGGCTCTTCGAAGCAATTGCTTTTCTGCCCCCATATCCATAAAAATAGCCACCGGAAGAAACAATTCTGCGTGTTGATCTGTAATCTATATTATCAGTATCGACCGATTTATTTATTCCCGAAGAAAAATTCTTACCCAAGTTCAAACCCCCTCCCATCGTACTCCCGGCAATATATATAAAGAAAACCACTACCCAAAACTTCCAATTATTTTTAAAAGTATCCCACCCAAAAGAAATAGCTTTTGAAATTGAGAATGTTTTTTTCATAACTAAAGTTTAAATCTTATTAAAATAAAATCAAACATATTTTTTGAATAATTCATCGAGCGCATTTAAGTTAAACTGCCAGTCTATAAGAGATTTTTCTGCTATTTGTGGAAATTGAGATTCGGCGGTGGATTTTTCAATTTTATAGAAAATACCTAATGGAATGTGTTTCTCGCTAAACTCACAGGCTTTAATCAACGCCTTTTGTTTATCGGTGCAATCATAATCTTCTCCAAGATAATAAATATTGTCCCTGAAAAAAGCATGGGTGCAAACTTTGTTCAAGGTTACACATGGTTGGAGTATATCTATAAATGAAAAACCCTTGTGTCTGTTGGCCTCAATGATAAGCTCGGACAGTTTTTCGATGTCGCCTGAATAAGCCCGGGCGACAAAAGTCGCTCCCGCAGTTATTGCTAAGACCAAAGGATATACAGGATCATCGGGATTTCCGGACGGGGTAGATTTTGTTTTCACCCCCCTTCCGGTAGTCGGAGAAGTCTGACCGGCTGTTAACGAATATAAAGAGTTATCATGCAGAAGCACTGTAATATTATGGTTTCTTCTTGCCGCGTGTATAAAATGATTTCCCCCCTCTCCGAAACAGTCCCCATCTCCGACATTTACAAAAACATTCAGATTACCGTTCGCAAATTTTATCCCTGAAGCAACGGGAATTGCCCGTCCATGCAATCCTTCAAAAGATGTTATTTTTATGAAGTTAATTATGTGACCGTGACAGCCGATTCCCGCAACTAAAGCTGTATTAGTGTTATCCCAACCTTCTTTCACAGCAGCGTTTTTGAATGCAGTCCAGATATTAAAGTTTCCGCATCCCGGACACCAGTTGGGATCATATGGGGTTTTCAATTCCTCTAAAGTCATCTCTTTTTCACTCCTTTTACGGAATTCAATTTTTCTATTATCTCTTCGGGATAGATAATTCTTCCGTCAAATCTCAAATATCTATCTTCAATTTTTATCCCTGTTTTCTCCCTGATAAGATTTGCCAACTGCCCGGTATAGTTGCATTCAATATCAACAACATGTTTTGCTCCGGATAGTACACCAGCTAAAAATTTATCAGGAAAAGGATTCATCCAGGTCAGATGCACATAGTTAACATTTGAAAAATTCTTCAAAGCTTCCAAGATGCTTCCTTTGTTGCTTCCCCAAGAAACGATTGTTATATCAGAACCCAAAGGTCCGAAAATCTCGGGGGCAGACATATCATTTTCCGCGCATGCTTCTAATTTTTTCATCCTTTTTTGCATCATTTTATTTCTGTCTTCTATCTCTTCTGTAGAATATCCCGCCTCGTTATGCTCATCAGAATTTGTTATAAAAAAGTTGCCCACTCCGGGAATACTTCTCGGAGATATACCGTCATTTTCGTACCTATACCTCAGATAATCGGCAATTTTTTCCTTCACAAACTTACCGCGGTCAATCACCGTCTTCGTAATATCGGGGAACGAAAGTGTTCTCTCATTTTCGCAGATATTTTTGTCTAAAAGAACTACAACCGGTGTCTGGTATTTGTCGGCTAAATTGAAGGCTTCCACGGTAAGCCTATAAGTTTCTTCCACATCTCCGGGCGCTAAAACTATCCTCGGAAATTCATCCTGATGAGCATGTAGAACCATCTGAAGATCCCCCTGTCCGCTCCAGGTAGGAAGCCCTGTAGCAGGACCTCCTCTCATCCCGTCAAAAATAACAACCGGAGTCTCAGTCATCCCTGCAAGCCCATAAGCTTCAGTCATAAGACAAAATCCTCCGCCCGATGTTGCGGTCACAGAACGAACTCCGGCATATGAAGCTCCTATAGCCATATTAATTGCGGATATTTCATCTTCCGGCTGTTTTAGTACATAACCTAATTTTTCCTGGTTGGCGGCTAAAACATGGAGAATATTGTTTATTGGAGACATGGGATATATTGCCGCAAACCCCATACCCGCGGAAATGGCCCCCAGAGCAGCCGCTTCATTTCCATTTAAAATCATATAAGAAACGGGGGAGCTGAAAGAATCCACGGATCCCAGATAATTATGCAGACTATTTTTGTAATTTTTTACAGCGTATTCATATCCCAAATCTGCAGCTTTCTTATCGGCCTGAACTATTTTTTCCCCTTTATCCCCGTATTCCTCCTCAATTAATTTTTTAAACGTTTCCAAATTTCCGCCTAAGATTCCCAAGGCAGAAGATAAGGCTACTATATTTACAAAAATTTCTTTTTCTCCCGCTTCGTTGGCGAGTTTTTTCAACGGTATCCCATAAAGGGAAATGTCCTTCTTTACTTTAGAGACATCAGCAAAATCTGAATCAAAAATTATTCCCCCGCCTTTTTTCAACTCAGCATGATGTAAATCAATGGTCAGCTGATCAAAAGCTATTAAAAAGTCGGAGTTTAATCTCGGAGCAGTTACTTCATCTAAAGAAAAATTTACCTGCACAACGTTATGGCCGCCTCTTATAAGCGAAGGAAATTCGTTATTATCGCAAATCTGAAACCCCGACCTCGCGGCAACTTTGTCAAGCATCAATCCGACCGACTTTACACCCGTTCCCGCCGGCCCTCCTATTTTTATTGATATTACTTCAGAATTATTTGCCATATTTTTCGGTGTATATTCTCTCTTTAGGACATCCTCTTTCCGTCAAAATCTTTGAAACATCTTCTATCATAAACTTATTTCCGCACAAATACGCGGCACATTTTGAAGCATCCGGAAAATCCTTTTTCACAAGTTCGGTTATAAATCCGGTAGGTCCATTCCAATTGGGATCCGGATTATTCACCACTATCTGATAGGAAAAGTTACTATATTTTCCCGATAATTCATCAAAATAATCTTTGAAAAAAACATCACTAAAATTATTTACTCCTAAATATAATTTTATTTTTCTCTTTTCCTTTTCGTCTGCAAGGATTGTTTCTATCATAAGTTTTAAAGGAGCTAAACCGCATCCCGTAGCAAAGAAGAGTACGTTATCAACATTTTCATTCGGATTAAGCACGAAATTCCCAAACGGACCTAAATAATTAATAACATCACCGGCTTTTAAACTCTCAAAAAACTTTGATCCGGGACCTCCGGGACTTATATCAACAAGGAGATTGAATTTGTTCGGAGGTTGAAAACCAGCCACCGAATAACAATTAACACGTGTGTCAGAAACTTTTACACTTATGTATTGCCCCGGAATTATTTTCATCGGATCTTCGGATTCAAAATCAAAATAAAACATTTTTTCCGTAAGTTTTTTAGCAGATAAAGCTCGGGCGGATTTGAATGTAATTTTACTATGCTCTTCTTTTCTGTCTTTCAGGATAATTTTTGTATCAACAGCCCAAACATCTTCCCCACTCAATATCAACGGATTAATTTCCATTTCTTCAATCCTTGGTTCCTCTTCCATAATCTTCCCCAGCCTAAGCATTATTTCGCAAAGTTCATCAAGGTCAAAATTTGGTTTACCATCATTATCCTTCAAGACTTTGTATATTTTGGAATTCTCCACAAGATGTTTTGCCCTGTTTTTATCAAGAGGTAAAAATCCGATATTTCTGTCCGATATTAGCTCCGCCAATGAACCTCCTGCCCCAAACAATACAAACGGGCCGAAAGACTCGTCTCTTTTTATGCCGACTAAAACCTCTGTTTGTCCGGAAATCTCTTTCTGTACCTGTATCGAGGTATCTCTCCTTACCGAAGGTTCAAGATTACCTTTTCGCAAAGAGATCTCATTCCAAGCATCTCTTAGCATAACTTCGTTTTTAATTCCTGTGATAACACCGCCTACGTTTTTCTTATGCAAAAGCAGGGGAGAGGAAAGCTTCAAAACCACCGGATAACCATAAATATTAGCAAACTCCAGCGTCTGTTCAACTGTATTGGCACGAATTGTAGGAGGAGTACTTACCCCTACGAGTGAAACAACCTGGTTTGCTTCTATGCTGTCCAAAGCAGGCTGATCTTTATTTAGCGCATTTTCTATGATTTTATCAACACTTTCAGGAACTAAGTCAAAATTTAGGGCATCATAAATGTCAATCGGCGGAAAAAATTCCGCATTCTGCCACTTTCTAAACTCCCACATTTTAGATAAAGCATATATTGCCCTCTCAGGAAACTTAAAACTAGGAATTTTTTCCGCATTAAGAATTTTTTCACCCCGTTCCACCAAACCCCCTCCTATAAAAGAACAGAGTATCGGTTTGTGATATTTCTTTGAAAGTTCCACAATCCCCTCGGCTGTTTTTTCAATTTCGGTCATAAGTTGTGGAGTTAATAAAATCAGTAGAGAATCATACCTTCCGCTCTGAAGGACAATTTCCGCAGTTTTTACAAATCTATCCGCTAAAGCATCACCTAAAATATCAATAGGATTTTCAACGCTTGCCGCCTTAGGAAGAAATTCGATCAATTTTCTTTTTGTTGCCTCATCAATTTCCGCCATTTCCAATCCGTTTTCTATTACGCTGTCGGCGCTTATAACGGCGGGGCCTCCGGCATTTGATATTACCACTACCTTTGGACTTTCCGGTATATTACTCCAGGAAAAGGCCTTGGAAAGGTCAAAAAAATCTTCCAAGGTCTGACATCTTATTATTCCCGCTTCTTTTAATGCTGAATTCAACACATCGTCGGAGCCGGCGATGGCACCAGTGTGAGATTGCATTGCTCTTGACGCTGCGGAAGTTTTGCCCGGCTTCAGAATAAAGATAGGGTCGTGTTTGGTAATTTTTTTGGAAATATCAATAAACCTTTGTCCATCGAGAACGGATTCCAAATAAATTCCGAGCGGATGTATTTGCGTGAAAGTGCTCATTTTATCTTTCTCAATACCATCAAACAAAGAAGACACCTTATTTCCATTTTTTTCAAAAAAATATTCCAATAGGTCTACCTCGTTTAAACCAGCTTTATTTCCTAAAGTTACAAAGTCTGAAAATCCCAAACCAACGGAATTGCACCAGTCAAAAACACTTGTTGCTATAGCTCCGGATTGAGTGATGAAATTGATATTCCCGTTAAGGGAAACCGTTTTTCCAAAAGTAGCATTAACATTATTTTCGTTGCTGACAAAACCTAAACAATTCGGTCCCAACAAATTTATATCGTACTCCTCAGCCATTTTTACGAGATTCTCTTCCAACTCTTTACCTCTTGAACCTGTTTCTTTAAAACCAGATGAGACTACCACAACATTCTTTACACCCCTTTCCCCGGCTTTTTTCAAAACATCCGAAACCGAATCAGCGGGTATTGCTATTATTACCAGATCTAAAGAACCTGGAATGTCCGTTAAATCACCGTAGCATTTTCTCCCCAATATTTTTTTTGCGTTTGGATTTACGGGATAAATATCACCTTTAAATCCCGCAGCTATAAGATTTTTAAATATTACAGCCCCGACTTTTTCAGATGACCTGGAAGCTCCTATTACGGCTATGGATTTGGGTGAAAAAAAAGTGTCTAAATTTTTGGGCATTAATTTAGTTTATTAATTTTTGCCCGTTGCGTCAATCACATTAAACACTGAATACGAAGGGGATTCCTATGATTTACTATAATTTCTGAAAGAAACTACTTTTACTGTGTCTCTTTTATTTACCTCATTACTTTATCTCAATTCTTTTCTCTTTAATAAAGTTTCTCCATCCTTCAATTGCAGCAACAAATGTAGAAAAAGGAAGGTCTATTAACGCGGTAAAAAAAGCACTTACAACATTGTATTCACGCCACTTTTCACTAAACCAATTACCTATTTTAGCCAATGGGATAGAGAAAAAATCCAGGAAAAATTCCACCATATTGGCTTTTTCAACTACAGTGATTTCTTTTGACCTTCTTCTTATAACCATGGCAGAGGCAACAATCATCGCAACGTTAACGGTATCTATATACATGGATGTCCATGGTACATTGGCAAGTTTAAAAACCCAGAATATCGCGCAGAGAGATAAAAGCCCGCCGATTGTGTAGAAAAAGGCAAAAACAATATCCATAAATTTTCTGCTTTTTTTCTTCAACTCAATTTCATAAACATCTAATTCATCGGATTTGTAAACTATTTTCTCAACCTCATTTTTGGCAACATCCAAATTATCGTCCGAAGGAGGTTTGATCATCCATACAAGAATGAACATTAAAGCGGTAGGAATTCCTAAATCAGCAGCTATTGCCCACGGGCTAAAATATCCGCGCACTAACTTAGCGATAGGTATTTCAAAAATTAAAAGGCTGGCAAATCCGGCCACGAAAATAGAAAGTGTAGAAAAAATTGCCAGTTTTGATAATCTCTTTTTCAAAGTGGCTAATCTTTCTTTATAGGAAACTTCTATCGCAGACAAGAAAGATGGTTTATCCAGAACTTTTCTATCAATTTCATCAATGTTATCCGCTAGTCTGTTCATCGCGTCACCTATAAGCAGATAGGGGGCGTCGTATTTATCGGCAACAACATAAAACTCCGAAGCTTTGGGGTAATTCAGATATCCCTCTATTTCTTTTCGGACCTCAAAAATCTTATCGGTAAACTCCGGTAAAGAATTTTCTAAGTGTGAATCACAAAACTCAGGATATTTGTATCTTAAAACATGAAAACTGATTATCGGCTCATCCAGGTTAAACAGCGTTTTATGAACGGAAATGTAGGTCTGAATATACTTGTCTTCTTCTGAGATTTCCTCAGCAGGAATAACTTTTATTCTATCCAGTAGGCATCTGGTCATAAGGTCCAAAAGAGCAGTCTCTCTCAGCGGCGGATCCAATACTTCTTCTATCTCACACGAAGCTATACTTATTACCCAATTATAAAAATTCACTCTTTCTTTTGTTTTTGCTTTTATTTCCTTTTTGTTTCCGCTCTCCGTATCCACTTTTTCTATACGTGCGTTATTCAGTATATAAAGGTATTTAGTTAATAGTTTCTGAATTTCGTATATTTTTTCCCGGGCGATCTTGCCGTTGGGAAAATATCCTGTCCTCACAAGCTCCATTACAAAAGGTTCGGCGGCTTCTTCGGGATTAACGTCCGGTAGTATACTAATGCCGTACAGTTTTGATACAAACTTTCTTTTGAGAACTCTATCTATTACGGCCCTTCTTACCAGATGCTCTTCTTTCCAGTCAATTACTCTTCTTACGCTTTCATAAAATTGAGCCACTTTGGTGGCTATTTCATCAACGAATATCGGATTAGTAGCCCTCTTATTTTCTTCAACTACTGCGATTTTAAATCTTTCTAAGTAGTCAAAAAACGGTTCCGAAAGACCCTCTGAAGATTTGTTTGCAACATTTACACTATTTACACCGTTTGCGCTAAGACCGGAACCGTAAGGAACACTGCTTTTTGCTTTAATAGTTTCTGCCTCCAGAGATAAACTATTATTTCCGTTAGGAAAATTCTCCCCCGTCTTAGACAAATCTTTTTCAATACCCTGCTTTTCAAAATGGGCGGGGACTTTATCCGGCGATAAGGCGTTTGCTATTTCCGAAGCCTCCTGAATCAATCTCTCTTCGGGCTGTAAAAAACCCGGCTTCCATGATGACTCCTCTTCATCTTCGCCTTTACTTGCATTTACAGACATATTTTTATCTTCCGACACACTTTGTTCCTGTATATTTACTAAATTGGTAGAGGCAACAAGTTCCTCCTGCTCCTTTCTTTCTTCAGGAGGTTGGTTTTGATCTTTTTTATTCTTGTTTAAGTAAATTGTTCCTTCCATAACTACGGGCTATTATACCCTTTTCAGAGATATTTTTCTAATCCCGATTGCTATTTTAAGACTGCCGATTAAAGGTAATCTCTAAGTTTTTTGCTTCTTGACGGGTGTCTTAATTTTCTTAAAGCCTTGGCTTCTATCTGCCTTATTCTCTCTCTTGTAACTCCAAATTCCTTACCAACCTCCTCCAGAGTTCTTGTTCTTCCGTCTTTAAGCCCAAAACGCAGTTCCAGCACCCTTTTCTCCCTGGCATTTAAAGTGTGCAAAACATCTCCTATGTGATCTTTAAGTAATTCTCTGCTGGCCGATTCAAACGGGGACAAAGTAACCTCATCTTCAATAAATTCTTTTAATCGGGTATCTTCTTCTTTTCCGACAGGAGTTTCCAAAGAAGTCGGGTTTTGGGATATTTTTATAATTTCGTGAGCTTTTTCCGGCTCTATACCCATGGCTTTGGCTATTTCCTCAGGAGTAGGAGCCCTTTCATATTTTTGCTCCAGTTGTCTTTCTATTTTTTTATACTTATTTATGGTCTCTACCATGTGGACAGGAATTCGTATAACCTTTGCCTGGTCGGCAATTGCTCTGGTTATAGCCTGTCTTATCCACCATGTCGCATAAGTAGAAAACTTGAAGCCTCTTCTCCAGTCAAATTTATCTACGGCCCTCATAAGACCTATGTTTCCTTCCTGAATCAAGTCCAAAAACTGAAGACCTCTGCCCATGTATTTTTTTGCTATTGATACTACAAGTCTTAGATTGGCTCGTGCCAGAATTTCTTTTGCCCGCTCACCTTCTTCGAGAGTGTACTTTTTCATATTCGCTTCAATATCAGCTAAAACCTTCTCATTTATCCCCATTTCGGCACATATTTCCCTTGAAGTAGGTTTTCTACCAAGTGATTTCTGCATTTCCGCAGTTAATTCTCTTAATCTTGCGGTTTCCACTTTCTTTGCCAACTCAACTTCCTCATCCTTTGACAAAAGATCGTAGGTACCTATTTCTTTAAGATACATTCTGACAGGGTCCGAAGTGGTTGTTTTATCCAGTTTAATTTTAGAAAGATCTATCTCCTCAAGTTTGGCTACTTTCTCGGCTTCTTTCTCTGAACTGATATCAAAAACATCTATACCGGAATCCATCAGTTTCTCGTAAAGGAAATCCAAAGTTTCGATGTCTTCCTCGGCATTCGGAAAGAAAAGCAGAACATCGTCCAAGGTCAAATAACCTTGTTTTTTTCCCTTTTTTACTAGCTTTTTTATTGCTAAGTCTTGTGAATTTATCTTTAATCTTCTTTCTTTTGAAGCGGACTCTAAATCCTCGTCCTCTGGCTCAGGATTTAGTTTTCGGGGCATTTCCTTTTTTACTTTTTCTTTTTTTGCTGCAACTTTGGGTGTGACTTGCTTTTTCTTATTAACATGCTCATTCTTCTTGTTTTTTCCCTTTTTCTTTTCCTTTTCCTTTACGGGATTTTTTTTAGAAATTACTTTTTTTATTGGTTTCTTTGGCATTTTTTATTATTTAATCCGATAAATAAACGTGTCCTCTAATGAGGCAAAATTTATATAAGTTATTAATGTGATACAGGAAATTTATACTCTATATAAGGCTTTTTGACAATTTTTCGAACTTTTTTGTAAGCCTTTCTACCTCCTTAGTATCCTTTTTGGTTTCGGCCATTTTAATATCACCCGAGATAATTTGCAACTGTCTTCTGACAGAATCTTTTTTAATTCTATCAGTCAGTTCATTCAAACCTTTTCCCAGTAATTTTCTGCGTTCCTCATCTTCAGTTTGTTGAGTAAAATCCCACATATACAGCTCGGAGGCAATACCTTTCAAATTCTCGTTGAGACCTTCCAAAAAAGTCTTGATGTTAATATCTCTTTTTCTGTCCTTCACATAAGTCTGTAAATGTGAAAATATTTCTGCGATATTCCCGTTAAGGAAATCTTCCTTTTTCAGTTTATTCAAGGATTCTTTTGCCAAATTTATCGGGGCTTTGAGAACAAGCGATATAAAGTGACCTTCTGGTCCATACATTCTGACGGGAGATTTTTCTTCTGCCTCCCTAAAATCCTCATAATTTTCCTCTCGCTCCGGTAAACTCTCTCTAAAAAGGGAATAAATTGTATCTTCGGATATATTTAATTCTGAAGATATTTGTTTTACATAGTGTTCCAGTAAAACTTTATTTGATATTTTTGAAAACAACGGGACTAAATCTTCCATTATTTCTTTTTTTCCGATAGCAGTTTCTTTATTGTGTTTTTTTAAAGTCGTAGCAAGAAAAAAATCATATACAGGCACAGGATTTTCAATAATTCTTCTTGCCGTAACGGGATCAGATCTTATTAGCTCATCTAGGTCCTTAAAAGGTTCGGGGATTAGCGCAACCCTGACATTAAAATTCTTTTTCTCCGCCATCTCTATAGCTCTGTAAGAAGCTTCTATTCCGGCAAAATCAGAATCAAAACAAAAAGTTAAGTCCTGAGTATACCTACTTAATATATTAAGCTGATTTTCCGTCAGGGATGTACCGGAAATACACACTACATTATTTATTCCACATTGATAGGCGCTTATAACATCCATCTGCCCCTCAACAAAAACTGCGCCTGTTTTCTTTATAGCCAATCTGCTTTTATCCAGTCCAAAAATGAAAAAAGATTTATGAAAAACGGGAGTTTCGCCCGTGTTAAGATACTTCGGTTCTTTATCGAAAATAGTCCTTCCCGTAAATCCCAAAACTTTGTTGTCCACATCAACTAAGGGAAAAATGACTCTGCCTCTAAATTTATCTATAAGCTCGTTTCCGGAACTTCTCTTTACAGCAACTCCCGATAAAACTAAATCTTCGTCTTTGAAGCCTTTTTTGCTAAGAAACTTATAAAGAGCATCCCAGGAATCCGGGGCGTATCCCAATCTAAATGCCTTGATAGAATCTTCACTCAGTTTTCGTTCCTTTTTCAGGTACTTTAAAGCATTCGTTCCTATTTTATGATTAAGAAGAATGTACTGATAAAACTTAGTCGTAATTTCATTTATCTCGTAAATCTTCTTTTTGATCTGATTCTGAGCGTCATAATCCTTCGATTTAACAAGCGTTACACCTGCCTTATCGGCTAATATCTCCAACGCCCGCGGAAAATCAACACCTTCAATGGCTTCCACAAAGTTAAAAATATCTCCACCGACTCCGCACCCGAAACACTTATAGATCTGCAATTCCTGGGAAACCATGAAAGACGGCGTTTTTTCGGCATGAAAAGGACAAAGAGCCTTATAATTCCTTCCGGATTTTTTTAAACTTATGTAACTACCTATAACATCAACGATGTCCAGTTTTTGTTTTATTTGAGTTACTGCATCTTCCATCGGGTTAATTTTACCGCAAAAACTGAACAAAAACTAAATTCATAACTAAATCAAATCACAATATTGAAACCGAATTAACTCCATATCTATTTGCTAAAAAACGGGCTTTTAGGTATAATCCGAGCTAATAAAAGGCACCTTAAAAAATCAATAACAATCCGTCTCTCGGAGGTGAGACAAACATGAAAGGAAGAGTTAAATATCTTTTAATAGCAGTTGTTGTAATACTAATGTTAGGACATAATCCGCTGGGTGTTCTATCTCAAGAAGTTCAGGGCACAAAGACGATATATGTTCACAGTGGCTCTCTTAGAGACCACGAATGCAATTCAAGTGAGTGGCACTTTGTAATAAACCAGATAGCAGAAGATGCGTTGAAACCGGCCAGTATTCATGTCACATGGGCAAATGGAGCACAAGAAGATGTTCCGCTGGGAAGTCCCTTCCAGAGTAATGTGGCGCATTATACTACTACCTCAAATTTAAGTAGTCCTGTAACAAATGCCACCGCAGAGATATATTCGGAATGGAGTGGAAACTTTAACCTTTCTCACGGACCGTGTTTATGCCCCGGAACTCAAACTCCTACGAGCACTAGCGTTCCGACGAATACCCCAACTCCAACAAATACTGAGATTCCAACGAATACACCTACGAGTACAAGTATTCCTACTGAAACACCGACAAATATACCTACGAGCACTTATACGCCACTCCCAACAAACACCCCAACAGAAACGCATACACCGACTCCGACAAATACTGAGATTCCAACGAATACACCTACGAGTACAAGTGTTCCTACTGAAACACCGACAAATACACCGACAGAAACACATACACCTGTATTTACTCCGACAAACACAGAGATTCCGACCAACACACCTACCAACGTTCCTACTCCGACAGGTACTTTTGTACCAACAAACATACCATCGGAAACTCCTGTTGCAACACCGGAAGAACCGTTACCGGGAGGAAATGCCCCAACAACAACCGCAAATAACCAGATATTTTCCTGGTCCATAGCTCTGCTTGTCGCAACAATATCAATCGTTGTAGCAGTCAAAACCAAGAAAATGTAAAAAGCAAAAGGCGCTAACTGAGAAATTTTCATCTTATTTAGCGCCTTCTCCATTAAAAAATGGGTAGACGAATCAAACCGGTTTGGAAAGGAGAAAACCTATGAGAAGGAATATTCTTAGAATATTACTACTGACAACAGTAATTACAGCAGCATCGTGCTCCGCTTTGTCGTCAAATCAGAAAATACCCTTACATACAAACTCCACTGATACAAGTAGAGCTGCAAATAAAACAGCTACAAATGTGCCGTTAACAACTACGGAAAAACAGGAGAACGATATACCCAAGCAAACACAAACGCCTACTACAATCCCAACAATTGCTAAACCGGATCCGTATGTTTTTGAAACTAACACCGGAGATATTGACCTTTCCACAGGAGCCATATTCATATCCTTTGATAGCGGGGGACTAAGGGGAACAATTATAGCAACCTATTTGATTAGTCCTAAAAACCTTGGCACATACGGATCTACAAAAGATGCTTTGGATTACGAAAATCATGTTACTATCATAAGACCTGATACTGATCAAGATATGGAAGTACACACAAGCGTCATAAGACCGGAAAAAAACGGTAATTTGATGATAACTATACACTCCGGATACTACAACGACCGACCGTTGGACGCAGAAATACTCAGATTTTACATAGAAAAGTGGGGAGATGAAGAGACCGATTATGTTTTAAACAGGCTGTTAAAAATGATCGGTTCATCCGGTGTGCTATATTCCGGCGAAAGCAATCTCAAAGCAGAGGTCTTGGGAGGAATAAGACTGGAGAATAATGAGGCATTAGAACTCAATAAATATCCGGAAAACGTATTGGACATAGCAACGAAAAAGAAAGGAGGCGATTATATAGCATTAGGAAATGTTGAAGCATTTGAAGAACTGAAAAACAAAGAAGGGCACAATATAATGTTAAGTTTTTGCGGGTGGGGACCTGACAACAACTACTCATACTACAGATACTTAGTATTGTTAAAAATAACAGAAAATTAGAGTTAACAAACGCTCGATAAGTATAAATTAATATATACATATTTAATTAATACTGTCGGGCGTTTTTTTGTTTTTATTGAAAAACCGATCTGAGTGGTACTTTCCAAACAACCTACGTGGTTCTTTTAAAAAATAGTGGTGTTTTCCAATTATAATTAGTGGTTCTTACTGGCGGAGGGAGGGGGATTCGAACCCCCGATAGGATTTCTCCTATACAGTCTTTCCAGGACTGCGCACTAGTCCACTATGCGATCCCTCCAAGACAGATAGATTTTACCACGATAACCGAAGCTGCATTTATAGCTAGGACATCCACGGTGCGTATGCCTGTAGGAGAAAAATGCTAAAATAAGCTATGAAAATAATAATCTTCGCAGGTGGCGCAGGCACCAGAATGTGGCCTCTTTCAAGAAAATCTTTCCCCAAACAATTCATAAAAATGTTCAACGGTAAATCTACTCTGGAACTTGCAGTAAACAGGGTAAAAAGCTTCGGATATGAAAATGTTTTCGTGAGTACACTTCAGCAATATGTACCGCTTACCAGAAAATATCTTCCTAAAATTCCGCGAAAAAACATAATAGGCGAACCGGCACTTAGAAATTTAGCCCCGGCGGTAGGATACAACTTAATAAAATTACGCTCGCAGGGATATAAAGGACCGGTGGCAATTCTATGGGCCGATCATTTAATAAAAAACGAAGAAGAATTCATCAAAACCATAAAAGAAGCCGAAAAAATTTGTCTGAAAAATTCCGATAAAATAATATTCGTCGGAAAAAAGCCAAGATTTGCCAATAATAATTTAGGGTGGATACACATCGGTGAAAAAATATCCAAAAACCTTTTTAAATACAAAGAATGGTCTTATAAACCTTCGGCGGAAAAATGTGAAAAAATGCTTAAGTCAAAAGAATGGCTTTGGAACACAGGATATTTCGTAATGGATATTGATCTCGGTTGTTATTTTTATGAAAAATATCAGCCCGAAATGTACAAAGGGCTTATTAAAATTGAAAAATCAATCGGAAAACCAAAAGAAAAAGAAACGGTTAGAAAAATATACCCGGGTCTTGAGAAGATAAGTTTTGACGATGCTATAGCCAAAAATGTTACCTCCGATGAGGCGTTGGTACTTGAAACAACAATGGACTGGTCTGATCCGGGAACTTTGTACGCACTAAAAGAAGCGTTAGTTGAAAAAACCGAGGAAAACCTGACGAAAGGGAGCGTGGTTACAAAAGAGACAAAGGATTCGCTAATTATAAATGAAGAAAAATCAAAAATACTGGTCGCAATAGGTTTAAACGGCATGGTAGCAATAAACACAAAGGACGCTACTCTGGTAGTTCCAGAGGAAAAAGTCAAAGAAATATCGGAAATCTTGCAGGGCTTTGAAAACGACAAAAAACTTAAAAAATACCTCTGACCGACTGTTTTCTAGTATCTGTAAATAAATAAGGTGTGCCCGAACTTGCTGGTTTTTTTCAATTCTATTGTTTTATAAACCGGAACGTCCGGCATAGGAAAATCCAGCGAATAAACATAACAGCCGCTTTTCAATTCTTTTTCAAATTTTTCTTTTAAAAGTTTTATGTCCCTTAAATATATCCAAACATAAATATGATCTGCATCAGATAAATCTGTTTTTAAAAAATTTTCAAACTTTATAGATACGTTTCTTCTTTTTAAGAAAAAAGATCTAACCCTGGCAAACAAATACTGAGGTAGGGAATTCTCTATCCCAATAAAATTAGTTCCTGTGAAAACTTCGGAAAGATTAAAAATTAACCTTCCTGTTCCACATCCTAAATCATAGAAAATATCCCCGTCTTTGATCTCTCTATTCTCTGCCATTTTCCCAATAACCCAATCCGGAGTAGAGACGGAAGGAGTATTTCCCGTAACGAGAAAATGAAATAATGAGAATACAATCGTGCACGAAACCAAAAACAAAAGTATCTGAAAAAAGACATGTATAAATAGCACGTAGTTATTCCTTTATAAAAACCCTTCACACAATCAACTCTATAAACAAACTATCAGACAGGATTTTTAATATTAAATCAAATCAACAAAGCTATTGCTATTGCTACCGATAAGAGATACAAAAACTGGGAAATAACAAAATTTTTCGTTGCAATTTTCAAATAACTTTTGTTAATAAGATAACTTACCAAAATAACAAAGCACAAACTTATAAACAGGTAGGTTAAAGTGTCAACCAAAGGAGACATTCCCGATGGAGACGTGGATAGATTGGAAACATAACGGACTATATCCGCATATTCCGCCTTGCCAAAACCGGATATAAGCAACCCCACTACGTACATGACAATAGTAACTAACCAATCAAGGAAAAAGGTTTTTAATATTTCTTTTACTTTTATCATAGTTAAATGATAACACTTCAAGTAATAAATCCGCACATCTGAAAACTATAAATAAATCCTAAAATGGGCTAATAATCTAACTAAATAGAGAAAAGAATAGAAAAACATTAAAGAAAGCGCTTGATGAAATTAAAATTTTTTGTCCAAGGGGGACTTTACGATTTTGATACGACTCCATCAACAGAATTACCAAAAAGGGCAATAAATCTATCATGTACCTCGGTCCAATCTGTGTCCAACCGGTCCAATAATATGTAAGTAAAAATATAAGGATAAATAAAGAAGTTATAGCGGCAAATTTGCTGTTTTTAGTTTTTAATTTATTGCGAAACATTAATAGAAAAATAGGAGAAACAACGAAAAACCCAACCCCTGGTGGAGATACTTTAATGTACGGAAAGGTCAAGTGGATTATCATTGCGGGATCAGCTTTAAATAATTTTCTTTCATAACCTTCTACCGTCTCAAGAACAGGGGATGGGATGTTAAAAAAATAGTAGTATAAATTGGTTGGAATATTCTTGACACTAAATAATCCGTAATGCCTCATCTCGTAGGTAAAGCTATCGGAATCTTCCCTCCAATTATTTGAATTTTTGTAACCGTTATCAAATGCATCTTGAAACCTAGTGTAATTATAAGAAAGAAGTATTATTCCGGATAATATAAGCGGAATGGCCATTATAAAAAGTTTCCTAACTTTCAATTTCTTGTTCAAACCTGAAAAAACAATATCCAATATGTAAAACAAAATCCCAAACGCGGCAGTTACTCTGGTCATAAGAATAAAAGAATAATACAAACCGATCAAAAAAGTATTTTTCTTGCCCATATACTCTCTAAGAGAAAGCAGACCAAGGAAAAATGTTATCGTTTGGGAAAAATGCCAGCTCCAAGGTAAAAAGACAGAGAGAGAAAATACACTGGAAAAAATAACTCCAATTGATAGCCATAACGAACTATCTTTATCAAATCCAAATTTAATTGAAATGTCTCTAATCAAAAGAAAAGAAAAAAATACTAGAAGAAAATTTACAACTCCTTGAGACATTGGAGAAGAGAAAATAGATAAAGTAATCGCTGAAAAAGGAACCAAAGCAAACGCTGGAAAAGGACCCAAATGCCAATAATATTTTCCTTTGAACAACACCGCATCCCCAACCACATCAGGAAGATAGAGAGATCCTTTTAAAAACTGCTGAGATAAGATGGAGAATTGGTTTTCGCCAGATATAGCTATATTTGTTGTCAACGCCAATAGAAATAAGATAAAGATTAAAAAATGTGAAAAATGTAATTTCTCCCGTAATTGCAACTCAAAATTCCTCGCTAAACCCTTTATTCCCATGCTTTAATGATATCATAGGGTTGATTGTCCTTTTATCAAAGGACGGCATCTATTAAAGAAGGACCGTAATAAAAACTTTTTATGTCTAATAAAAAAGCACTATTTATATCAGTAGTAATATTTTTCTTATGGATCTATATATGGTTTACGGCCATTCTCCCTTCCAAAATCAGCCTTGTAGGAGTTGATTTCTTCAGTTATTACTTGGGAGCCCATGCTCTTGGAAACTCAAATACTAAAACCGTATACGATTTACGGACACAGCTTAATATTCAAAACAAGTTATTAAATTCAAATCAAAACCATGTTCTTCCCTTTAAAGCCCCGTTAACAAGTACCATCCCATATTATCTATTAACTTTCTTCGAGCCTCTCTGTGCCTACAAAATCTTTTTCTTGTTTCAGATTCTCTTATTATTATTATGCTGTTATCTAATGATCAAGAACTTTCAAACGGACATTTTGTTCACAATTCTTTTTGCGGTAAGTCCACCGATCATAGGCAGCCTTATTCAAGGACAGTCTTCAATTTTAGTATTCTTTTTCACCGTAATATCAATACTTTTATTTCGCAGACAAAAATATTTTCTATCAGGTATATTTTTGTCACTTATTCTTCTAAGACCGCAATTATCGCTGATACTACTTTTCATTCTTTTGATAGAAAGAAACAAAAAATTTCTACATGGATTGGTAATCGGAGGTGTAGTGATTTTTTTATCCAACAATGCAATTTATGGAAACGGGTTTGTTAAGGACTATATAAACTTTTTAATCAAAACAGAAACACCAGATTACGGAACACATATAGGAGCATCGTATACTTTGAAAACTGTTCTGGAAGTTATTGATTCGTTATTTAAAACATCGTTTAGTAACTTGTCCGTTTTTCTAACTATAGTTTCTGTTACAGTTATATCGTTTATCCTTTTAACCAACAGAAAGAAATTAAAGGCTGATTTTGAAGAAGAATTGGGATTAGCAATACTGCTGGGAATACCTCTTGGGCTACACTTACTTACTCATGATTTACTGATAATTGCAATGCCTCTGAATATACTCTTTAAACGCCTGCGGGGACGTATGCCGATTTGGGTAGGGTCTTTGATTTTCTTCATATTTATTATATTTTCAATGTTCAACTTCCGGGTAATTCCTGGGCTAACACTTTTTGGGATAGCGCTAATAATAATTTCTACTATTTTGTATGTAAGGGAAGTAATATTAAAAAATTGAAATCAGAAAAATTACTCATAACGCAAAGCGTTAAGGGCAGATATTTTTGTGGCTCTTTTAGAAGGGTAAATTCCAGTAATAATACCTACGAAAAGAGAAAGCAAAATAACTATAAAGATAAAAGGGATTGGGATATAAGAAATATCAATAAATCCAACACCTTTAAATACTGAAAAAAGTGATAAAACCAAACTCAACAATTTCCCAGCAATAAATCCTATCAGTACACCGAAAATACCACCGAAAAACCCCATAACCGTAGATTCCGTTAAAAATAGCTCCTGAACTTCAGAAGATCTCATACCCATTGCTTTCATTAAACCAACTTCTCTGGTCCTTTCCAGTAGAGAAACGGTAAGGGTATTAAACATTCCGAGTGCAGCAACAAAAAGAGCAACCATACCTAAAAGCACAAGCACTTTTCTCAGAGTAGAAAAGAGTGAGTTTATTTGCTCCACTGTATCTACTACAGACCTGGTTGTAAATCCCATAGCTTCGGCTTGGCGCCTGACTTTCACCAGCTCAGCCTGATCATGGACTATCAGTTTAACCTGAGAGTAATTCACAATTCCTAAAGATCTTAAATCTATAAACGGAACATAGAGAAAGGGTGTTTTATCATCCGGGATAACACCAACAATTGTGTATTCTACCGGTGCGGATTCTACTTTTTCTTCTCCATCTCCTAGAAGATCCCCAACTACAACAAAGGAAACATTGAATTTCTTTCCTACAGCCTCGTCTTCTTTCATACCTAAAACCTTAAGTACCGCTGTGTTAACTATTGCCTGTTTTTCGGCATCTTCCGAAAGTTGTACGGTTTTAGTTTCTGGCGGAGTAACGGTTTCGGATTCGGACTCAATTTCGACCCAATCCAAAGAAGAATTGTTCGCACTATCATAATTGACAACAGACTCAGAGGATTCCTCAGTTCTCTCCAAATCCGAAGCCATACCAAGAACCTTCGGAGTTCTTATATCCATATCTCGAATATTTAAATTCAACTCGGCAAAATATCCTTCGATTTGCATCTGCCTATTATTTTCGTCTTTAATAACAATATATCTTCCATCCTCACAATCATCCTTATTTTCAGAATTACACGTTTCTTCCTTCCAAAGAAGCACCTGTGCCTTAACCCACCTACCAAGAGTTTCTCCATTTTCTGATTTACCGGATTTCCCTGAATTATCTTCAGATTCATAAGAACTACCCCAAACCTCAACACCATTAGATATCCCTTCAATATGTCTTGTATACCCCAAAATTTTAGATGTGACAGAAGGACCTTCACGAACCCTAACCCAAGAAGATGGGTTGATCGTAAACTCGACATCTCCAATTTTTTCGCCGAAGACAGCTCTTTCGGTGAAAGCCCCTGCTACTACACCACCGACATTGTAATCATATTCTAGAGATTGGGATACTAGTTTATTACTCTCAAAAATCTCCCCCTTGGCAGGCTTAATTGCAGACTGCTTAAGATAATCAGCTGTCACTCCATAAACAACCATATCTGAAATCGAATTTTGATAATTGATTCTGGCCACTGCAGCTATTAATGGCAACGCATCTTCTACCCCTGAAATATCAGCAAAATCAGCGAGAGTTTTATCATTTATTTTAACCTTTCCACCCGACTGAGGGGTAACATCTGCCTGCCTCATTTCCTCAAGCCGGGCAACACGTGTAACAACCAACTCCTGTAAACCATATCCAATGGAAACCAGAAATACTATTATGCCTATGCCCAGTGTCATTCCCCCAATAGTAACCAATGTTCTATTCTTCTTCGCTTTCATATTTCTAATTGAAAGCTCTATCAGATCAATTCTTGATATCGACATACCACGTCCAGCATCCAAAGAATTGGTTACTTTTGCATAAAATTTACTCAATGGCAGTTGAAGCGTCTTCTTTAAAAACCCGGGGAAATATTTCCAATTTCCTACTTTGCGTACTAAATCGGAAATCAGATAAAAGATCAGTAACAAAATAAAAGTTCCAAACTGATAAATAGTCAATAGAATATTTTTAATGAATTTTTTGAAATTAATTCTTTTATTTTTCATTGGCTTCTTTTATTTCCCTTTTCTCCATAACTAAAGGATCTCCGTTTCCGCGCTTACTTTTAACCCTCAGCGCCAACTTTTCTTTACCATCCTCATTAAACACATCCACTATCTTTCCGTTAAACATTCTTATAGCTGTTTTAGCAAAACTCAGATATTCCAGATCATGGGTCACCATAACAATGGTATTGTTTTTTGTTTTATTAAGATTTGTCAACAATTGCATTAAATCTTGTCCCGCATCATAATCAAGATTACCGGTCGGTTCATCTGCAATAATTACCTCCGGATTTGCCACAAGGGCACGAGCTAAAGCAACTCTTTGCTGCTGGCCACTAGAAAGTTCTGTAGGAATATAATTCTGCCAATCTAACATTCCAACTGTTTCCAGCATCTCCCGAGCTTTCTCCAAACCCCTTTGCTTATTCCAGCCCAATAGGAGAAGAGGAAAAACAACATTTTCAATTACGTTTAACGACTGAACCCAATTAGATTGCTGGTAAACCATACCTATGTGACGCTTCCTAAAATCTGAGCGATCATTCTCATCCATAGATTCGTAAATATTATTGCCCATAAAATAAACCTGACCATTTGTGGGTTTCTCCAAACCTAAAATCGTATGCAACAAAGTGGACTTTCCACAGCCAGACGGTCCAAAAATAATCAAAAAATCAAGAGGATTTACCTCTAAAGAAACATCCTTTAAGACCGAAACATCTTGATTACCAACATGAAAAGATTTATATACATTTTGAACCCGAACAATACTGTTGCCCATAGACTAATTTTTTAAACCTCCCAAAAACCCGAACGCTTCCTGTAAATTGGTGATTACAAGATCCAGGGCATTATCGGTAGCTTTGGGAGTAATGGTTACCATATCAATCGAAAGGCCCTCATTACCCGCTTTATCCTTCGAGATTGCGCGCAGATGATAAACTTTAGATGGTGTAAATCCCGAAATTACAACCAAATGATTGAGGGTTAAATTACTATCTTCCTGAGTCTTTGAAGAGTAATCAGCACCCGTCCCTTCCCCAAATTCTACCTGAGAAGTTCCCGGCTCATCTGTGTTCCAGGAAACAATTAATTGCGCGGAGGATTCTCGACTACCTGCAGATGTAGGATTTACAGACCCCTCAACACGAAAGTCAGATATTTGTGGCGGTCTGGTATCAGTAGCCGTAGTAAAAAGTTGAGTGTCACTAGTGGCTTCGTTGCCTATTTTATCCCGTCCTTTGACGGTCAAAATATAATCCGTCTGAGGCATTAGTCCTCTAAGAACCATCTTATGCTCTCCTTTCGTCAATGTGACATTTACCTCATCTCTTACGTCCGAAGGGTTGGACTTCGGATAATATGTCACGATTGAGGAAACATCAGTGTTGGTTGACCATGTAATTAAAACTGTCGGTTGAGCTGTGTTTACAACCTGCTGAATACGAACATTGCTAATTTTAGGTCTAGGGGGTGTGGTAAAATCCAGAATAGTCCCCTCATACTCATCATCCTCATCATCAAAAGTATTTATTTTATAATAATATTTTGTGTTGTCGGAAAGTCCTGTTAATTCAACCGTATAGGTAGTCTCATCAGTGGAGGTTGAAATTTCTTTTGCCCCGCCAAAGGAAGTTGTATTTCCATAATAAACTTTAACTTTACTGGCGTTTTTGGAAGTAAATTCGATAATCGCGGAACTAAGAGTTATACCCTTTGCGGAAACATTTTTTACTGTAGGAGATGGTAGCGTTGAAAAACTTTTTTCTCCACTAGTTCCTGTGTTTCCGTCTTCATCAGTCCATTTAGCTTTATAGTAGTAAGTAGTACTAGGTTTCAAACCTACTAGTTGTATCGAATGTGATGTTACCTGCGAAGAACTGCTGGGCTCTACACTCCCATAGTTCCCGTTGGTAGTTCCATACTGAACTTTAGAATCGGCAGCTCGGGAAGTAGACCAAATTATAGTAGCTCTCTTTGTAGTAATATTGCTCACAGTTGGTCCGGAATCAAGATCCGGAGCCACTGTCCATTTTCCCGTGGGAATTATTGATACTGAATTTGTCCCGCTTGATTGAGCATTAGCACCATCCCTTGTATAGATTTTGTAATAATAAATGGTAGAAGACGGTGTATTGTCTACATATGAAAGTCCTGAAGTTGATCCGACCTGAGAAAAATTCGAACCATCTGTAGAACGATAAATCAAATAGGTCAGATTTCCTGCTCCTTGATATACAGGAGCAATCCAGGTTAAAGTAACATTCCACTGTGACTGAGATTTTATAGAGGAATCTGAAGCTACAAGATTGGTTACATTATCGGGATTAGTAGAATCAAGTGTAAAAGTACCCATAATGTAATTAGAAGGAGAATAATTCGGGGTTTCTGAATCATCAACAGCCACTACATATATTGTATTTGCACCCTTGTTAACATTGGGAAGGGCAACAGAGGAAACCGTACGCAAGTTTCCATTATCAATATATGTGGAAGCGTTACTCTGTAAAGTGTAAAGGGTTTGGGGAGGTGATACATTAATCATATAGTAATAATGCGCAATTGACTGCCCATTAGCAGGAATTGCTTCCGGCCAGGACAAAGAAAATTCATTAGAAGTGTTGGTCTGAGGGTTAACAGTTACTACATCAGTTCCAGCAAAAGCAGGTGCTTTTCCGCCGTAAGAGAGATTGCAGGTTCTAATCGTACTATCTGATGAAGCATTACCAGCCTTATCAACAGCTCTAAAATATACAATGTTGTTACCTAAAATAATTGATTCTCCATCCTGAGCTTCAGAAAGTGTTCTTGATGACTCACCGATCGGAATATAATCTACCCCTAAATTGGGCTCATTAGTAGTTCCCACCCATGCACCGGATGTTGAGTTTATCCGATACTGCCATCCCAAGAGACCCGAATTAGAGTCGGAGGATGCAATACTTCCTGAGGTCGGCCATGAAAAATTCATATCAACTACGTTGGAAAAACCACCCGAAGCGCAAGATATATACGAAACGTTAGTCGGCGGAACGTCATCAAAGAGAAATTGAAATTTGGACGGGGCATCGGTAAAGACATGACCGGTATTATCTATTGCCTTGACATTAAAATAATACAATTCATTAGAAGCGGTAAGCCATGGGTCTCCTTTATATGAGGTCATTGAAAAATCAATTGCGGTTCCAGAAACAATAAATTGACAAGTAGTACCATCGGTTGAAACAGGACTCGTCCCCAAAATACCTTTAGACGTTGCCGGATCTCCGTCTGGATCTGTCCCTAAATACAAACAGTAGCCTTTAATTCCTGATTGGGAATCGCTTCCCCCTATCCATGAAAAATAAGGAGAAGGATTATTGGTCCAATCATTTTTTTCAAGAACTCTCCCACCCTTGCTTTTAAGCATGCTAACTTCCGAAGCATTTTCATCCGGGGGGCTGTCATCGGAAAGGTAATTGATAGTTATGTTATCAAGCTGCGGATTAATACCGTTTGTCTGGGAAAAAACAGCTTTTACCTGTACATAACGATTAGACCCCACACCTAAATTAAACGAATCAAGTTGCTCTTTAGTTCTTATAAATGTCTCACCACTTTCTATAGTACCCAATTCTGTGTACGAAGCGGAAGATAAAGCAGATACAGATTCGGCCACTCTCATAAAGAAAGTGATCGAATTACCCGATTCAATATTGGAAACTTTTGCCGAAAAGGCGATAGAATCATCCGTTCCGTCGCCCCAACCCCCGTTCCAAACAATATCAATAACGTTATTATCGACCGAAGATTCCCATGTACCTGAAGGAGGGAGGGCTATAATTTCCGAATCGGCAACAGAAGCCGATACTCCTTCCTCTCCGGTCGTTCGACCGGAAAAGTACGCCCACTTTCTGACAAGCTCTTTTCCCGGATAATTAGGAGTACTATAACCATAGTTATTGTATAAATCTGAAATTTCACTGGAGGACAAAGCTTTATTATAAAACCTAATTTCATCTATACTACCTTTGAACGGGCTGTTACCTCCTCCGGAGCTTCCACGAGTGGCAAAAGCAAGACGTTCTGTGTTGGACCCCATATCTCCTGTCTGTGCACGAGAATATACCTGTGAACCATTTTTATAAAGATATTGATTGCTCTTGTCATAGACAACTGCAACCTGATACCATTCACCCACATTTATAGAAAATGACGTCCCACCGTCCCAATTCCAATGCGGGAACCAGGCATAAGTAACATACCCACCCCCAGCTGAAAGCTCGTACAAATTCTCTTTATTATAAAGAATGCTAGCATTTAAGCTACCGGTGCTATCTGCTTTAAACCAAAGAACTGTAGAGAAAGGATTGCTCCCAGGATTAAGAATACTCTTATTGGGAATATGTACATAATCGCTAGATGTACCATTATAAACTCTGGTCTTATCAAATTTACCGTCAGAAATTTTTGTTCCTATCGCTGTACCGCTATTGGAATTACCAGAAGTGTCATTTACACTATTACCCGAAGTTTCATTCAAGGACCACGCACCAATAAGACCGCTTATCTCTCTGATAAAAGTATTGGTTACAGATGATTTGCTACTAATACCTCTTTTTCCGTAGTAAAGATAGATGGTTTTTCCGGATTCGGGGATAGAGGGAACTTTAACCCAAATTTTGGTTGAAGAATCCCCATCAGAATCACAATTCTCCACCCAATAATTATTAATACCTGTAGAGTCATCACTATCGAGAAAGCGGATATCGGAACAATTTGCATTCATTTTATTATCAGAAATCAGAGAAGCAGTATCTAGAGTGAAGGAAACTTGATAATCGGTAAGTGTGCTACCACTATTGTTAGTAATCTCCACTTCTCTTCTATACTGCGTGCCATCTGGTCCGGCCATCCCCGACAGTTGCACAATAGCCTCGGATCCGGAACCGAAAATTGACGTGGATACCAAACTCCCACCTTCAAAGTCCTCGTCTGTGTCTATAGTAATAGAAGAGTTAGCTGTAGCAAAAACATTAGTGAGAACTTTTTGCAAAGCAAAAATCAAACCAGCAGTGAAGCAAACTACAAAAAATAATTTGAAACGAAATTTATTAAAGTGAAGGTGGGAGCGAGATTTAAAACAACAATTAAACTTTTCTTTTAACTTAGTTTCCGAATACGTATTTATTTTCATTTTTTAAAATTATCTTCGAATAAAAAAGCGACTCATCATTAACCAAGTTTCTAATAATACTAATAATATAACAAGATTTTAGTACACTGCAAAATCGCGAAATCTCGGGAGAAAATTTTCACAGGAACATAAAAATACAGATTATAAGTAAGCACTATTTGGTTATGGTGGGTTTTTGTATTCCTCTTTAAACTGAGTTATCGTAAGAATGTAAACGGTGAAAAAATGAAGCATATCTTCTACTTTTGCATAACAATCGTCCCAACACATTTCCCTTACCTAGGAATTCTTCCGAATCTTAAGGTAATAATTTGAACATAGTGTTTTGCACTATATTTTTATCTCTATTATTTAAACCGGCAATATCAAATAACCTTAATTCGTCTATTTTTCGGCTAATGGCGGCAAGTTCACTGTCAGTAAGTTTAAATTCAACTGTCAATGGAGGATCAATTACCATATCCCGGGTATAAGTTTGGTTGAAAGTATTTAATTCATTTCTTCCCGTCTGCTCTTTGGATTTGTCAAAAATTTTTCTGTTTCGCCCACCGTCGAGCGGGTGGAAGTGCTGGGCGGGATTATTCAAAATTCAAAAAGTGAAAATTGGCGGAGGGAGTGGGATTCGAACCCACGGGTGACTTTCATCACGCTTAGTTTTCGAGACTAGCCCGTTATGACCGCTTCGGTATCCCTCCAGCACCGTTTAACATTGTTATTTTAACATCTTCCAAACGCATAGCACAAAAAGATGGACACCATAAATAAAACAGATTACTATCAACCCATGCTAAGAAAAATACCTCTGAAAAAAATTTTTTCGACGGCTTTTTTCCTCGCCACATTAATTTCCTTCTCTTTTGTTACATTTTTGGAATGGAGACATAAGTATAACAACATTTCCTGGTATCTTTTACTAATCGCATCATTTATACATTCCACAGGACCGATGACAATACTAGTGTTGCTATCTATTCTCCTTAGAAAGAAACATCTGAATATTCCACTCACAATAACCCTTGTAATTCTTCAGGTATTAAATCTTTCTTCACAAATGTATTTCATAGACAGAAGATTTTCATTTGATATTTACCTTTTTCTCTACAATACCAATGTTGCATTAAAGACCGTTTCTCTTGTTTACCCAAAATTATTAATCAAACTCCTCGGCGTATTAATAATTTCGATAGTCTACTTCTTCTCACTCCTTGAAACCGGTTCTTTCTTTACAGAACAGTTGTGTAAATTTAAACGACCGATGAAAATAGCAAGGATTTTTCTTCTTCTGTACCTTCCCTTCATTGTTTTTTTGACTACAAAAACCGAGATTTACAATGTTCTTCTATCTTTAACAAACAGGGGAAATGAGGTAAGAAAAGTATATAACAAATACTACAAGTACCAATTGGAAGAACAAAGTAGTATTGAACTAACAACGACTCAATTAAGCTCTCCACAAAACATAATGATCATACAACTTGAAAGTCTTAACAGTGATCTGGTAAATGACAGGATTACCCCAAATCTAATGAAAATTATGGATAGAGGAATTTATATGAAAAATATGGTAGCTAACTCGGTAAATTCAGCAAGGTCATTTGAAGGGGGCTTGTGTGGATTAATTCCAAGCCTATCTGCGGATGTCTCTAGACTAAATGTGGATATGACAAAACTTCCATGTCTTCCAAGAATTTTAAAAAAACACGGCTATACTACAATATTCTTTCTGAGCAACGACACACTTGGAGATGTAGAACCATTTATCTCAAAGGTGGGGTTCGACGAAATACATTTTAACGATATAATGCAACCCGAAGACAAGAAACTTAGGTGGGGTTACAGCGACAGTATATTTCTAAAGAGAGTCGGAGAATATCTATCCGAGCGCAACGATAGAAATTTATTTGCTTTCATAGATTTAACCACCAATCATTTTCCTTTCTATGATTTAAGCAAGAACGAAACTCCGGAATATAACAACATGGTTCCAAATCCCAGCGCAAAATTTGTAAAGGAAAAACTGGAAAACACCACATACCTTCAAGATATGTTCTTGGGAGAATTCTACAAAAAATATTACGAACCGTACTTTTCGGAAAACACTGATCTGATATTATTTAGTGATCATTCCTGGCCTTTGGGAATACATCCAAACAACTATTTTAATGAGAATTACGCTTATCAGGAAAACTTTTTGATACCCTTTGTTTTTATACCTTCGAATCAAACCGCCAAAAAATATGCGGTAGGAACCGTGAGTGATAGCGTTTACGGACAATATAATATTCCCTCCACAATTCTTGATTTACTAGATATAGAAGATTACTTTCATAAGACCTCCTTTTTGGGAGTTTTAACGGGAAAGAGCCCGATACAAAACGAAAGATGCACCGTCTCCACGCAGCCGTATTCCGGGGGGTATATATCCTTAGTTCAATACCCTATAAAGCACCTTTATTCTTTAAAAGAAAATAAGGTATACATCTTTAACTTGGAGGAGGATCCGAACGAACTAAATCCAAACATTGAAGAGATATCGAAGGAAAACAAAGATATTATGGAAAGCTGTTTAAGAAATACCTTAAACCACTTTGTCAAATAGACCGCTTGGATATGGATGCTCAGCCAATTTGACACACTAGTCTAATCGGTTATATATTCTCCAAGTACCCATGTTAGCCATTGAAGCCAAAAA
>DAOPPB010000009.1:0-34395 GCA_035358315.1 bacterium | reverse complement strand
AACCCTCGACACTCCGGTTAAGAGCCGGATGCTCTACCGCTGAGCTACGTCCCCTTCTTTAAACCAAGTAATTATACATTAATAATTTCTTTTATGCCTCGTTTCTCACTTCAAAATTTTTCTTCGGAAGATTTGAAACGAAAACAGCGACTCTTTCGTTTCCTACTTAAATCGCTGTTTGTATAACATGAAAGCCTTTACTTCTTCTTTTTCTTTGTTGTGGCTTTCTTCTTTGCTACTTTCTTCTTTGTTGCCATTTTAGGGGCCCTCCTTTGGCTAAATAAGTACTCCTAATAACTCCGACTTCGGTTTAAAACTAGAAAGATTCCTCATCTCCGCCTTCATCATCCTCCCATGAACTATCGGGAGAACTTCCCCCGCTCATTTCATCCTTTACTTCAAAATACAAATCCCAATCTGCATCTGTTGCGTCATCCGAAGGTGTCCAATTCGGATCTTCTTCTAACTTTTTTCTAATTTCTTCCTTTGTAATCATGTTTTTTTCCTCCAAAAAAACAAAAACACCTTGCATCAAAACAAAGTGCTTGTTTCTAAATTTTTAAAATAATTTTTTTGGGCAGAAATTTATTCATTTTCTTTTACAATAAAATTGTGCGGATTATTTACGAAAATGTCAATACACTTTTTATTTTGGTATTTATTTTTTGTTGAGCTTCTCAAACAGTTTTGCTTGATAAGGATTTTTGAAAACTACCTTAAATAACAGAGAACATTTGTGGCGCCCCCAGAGGGATTCGAACCCCCGACCCCTCGTTCCGAAGACGAGTGCTCTTGATCCGCTGAGCTATGGGGGCACTAGCGAAAGTTCGAGCTTATACATTATACAAAAAATTTCATGATAAAATTAGTGAGATGAGTAAGTCCAAAAAAATTCTGATTATATCTTATATCCTTATTTTGGGAATTTCGTTTTTTTATGTACGAAGTGTTTTGAAAAAAGATAATATTGAAGTTTACGAAGAAGAAGACAAATCTGTTGAAAAAAAACGTTCGATAAAAGTAACTTTAAAATATTTTGATGGTCTGGAAAATCCAAGTGTTTCTGAGTTCGAAGCTAACCTCGATGACACTGAAACAGTTGAAGATTTTTTAAGAAAATTAAGAAGATCAAAAAAAATCGTTTACGAAATAACACGGTATACATACGGCACTGAAATTGATTCTGTCAACGGAGTTAAACCAAAAGAAAATTACAAGTGGGCCATCATTTTTAATGGTAATGATATAACTTCAAATATAGAGAAAATAAAATTAGTGAAAAAAGGTGTTTACGAATTAAAAATGATACCGAAATAATTCTATTCGTATCTTAGAGCTTCTATTGGATCTTTCTTGCTTGCATTAACAGCCGGGTATGTCCCAAAAATTATCCCGACCGCTATTGAAAACCCAAGCGCAAGAGGTATTGCCCAAACCGGAATTACGGCTTGTATTAATGGTTTTATCAAAATAGTAGCAACCCAACCTAGTAATAATCCAACGAGGCCTCCTAAACTGCTTATGAGAATTGCTTCGGCCATGAACTGATTCCTTATATCGGATGAGGTGGCCCCCAAAGCTTTTCTTAAACCTATTTCTTTAGTTCTTTCTGCGACAGACACCAGCATAATATTCATAATTCCGATACCTCCAACTAAAAGAGAAATGCCGGAAATTGACGCCAACGCTATGGTTAACATGTTTAATATACTTTGAATGGAATCCAATATGTCTTCCTGGGTCATTACCGTGAACTGATCTTCCTTTAAATCCTTAAGCAAAGATAATTTAATTTGCTGTTGGGCTTGTTCCAAATCAACATTATCTTTTACTTTTATCACGATTGACGTTATTTCCGTTCCGGTAAAATCATCCATTATAGTTGTGTACGGCAAAATTACGGATTCGTCGTAGTTCGGACTTTTCTTTGCCAAAAGACCTACAACTTCATAGGATTTCCCATTTATTTTTATTTTCTTTCCGATCGGATTTTCCTCACCAAAGAACTTTTTTGCTAAATTATTTCCCAGCACAACAACTCTGGAGCTGTTTTCCTGCTCAACGCGGTTAAAATATCTTCCTTTTTCCACATTGGATTTAAAAATATCGTTTGCTTCATAATTTACCCCTATTAATAAGAGAAAATATTCTTCGGTTTTATATTTTACCGTTTGGTAAGTTTGAGTTTCGGGGGTAACATAATCAACGTAATCATCAGCCGATGACTTTATCATTTCTATATGTTTCTCTTTCAGATTAGAACTTATCAAAGCACTTCCTGCTGTCGTTGATTGCCTTTGTCCCAATTCGATCTTCCCGTTAACCACAAAAACCAAATTAGAACCTAGGTCTTCAAATCTGCTTACTACGTAGTCCTGAACTCCTCCTACTAAAGAAACCAGTGATATAACTGCAAAAACACCGATTATCACACCCAACATCGTCAGAAATGATCTGACTTTATTTAGCATTAACGCCTTTGAAGCTGTAGATAAAATTTCCTTAGCGCTCATCTATTATTTCTCCATCCCTTAAAACAATTTGCCTTTTCGCTATTTTTGCAAGATCTTCATCATGAGTAACTAAAACTATTGTTCTTCCGTTTTTATTTAATTCTATAAACATTTTTTCTATTTCCTCACCCATTTTTGAATCAAGATTTCCCGTTGGCTCATCAGCTAATATTAACGAAGGATTATTTATTAAAGCTCGGGCTATAGCTACACGCTGCCTCTCTCCTCCGGATAATTCGTTAGATTTATTGTTTAATCTATGCTCTAGACCTACCTGCTTTATCACTTCCAAAGCCATTTTCTCATGATTTTCCTTCGGAACTTTGCTATACATCAAAGGTAGCATTACATTCTCAAGAACAGTCGTTCTTTGTAAAAGGTTAAAGGCCTGGAAAACAAATCCAATTTCAGAGTTTCTCACCTGAGCGAGTTCTTTTTCATTCATTCCCTTGATATTTTTTCCATTTAGTATTAATTCCCCCGACGTGTGTGTATCTAATAACCCCAGCATATGCATTAACGTAGATTTACCGGATCCGGATTTACCGGTAATAGACATAAAATCTCCCTTGTTAATTGTGAGATTAATATTTTTAACGGCTTGTATAACACTGGTCCCAATAAAGTAGTTTTTACAAAGATTTTTTGCTTCTAAAACGGGAGTCATATCAGTTGATAATTTTAGGGATAAATCCTTCTTTTACTTCAACACGTTCCACAGCCGGTACAACGACGGTTTTTCCTGTTAGGTCGGTCTTAACTTCAGTATATAAGTCCCCTTCCAGACCTATCTCGATAGGAAATTTCCTAATTTTTCCTGATTCTGCTATCCATACATACGGTTTGCTATCCTCATCATAAGAAATCTCGTTGAATATTAAAGATGGTACTTCACCTTCCGTTCTGTCGGTTATAATATTAACCTCCCCTGTCATACCGACTTTTATCAGATTTTTATCATTATCAAATAAACTTTTAACGACAAAACCTCCCTTCGTAGGATCTGCGTAAAGAGGTAGCGAGGAAACCTTTCCTTTAAAAGTCTTTCCTTCATAGGCGTCCAACTCTATTTCGGCGTCCATTCCTTCTTTAACATTCCCAAAATCTTCCTGATCCAAAACGACCTCAAACTCCACTTGATCCAGATTTGCCATTGTTATTATGGGAGAACCGGCAATAGCTGTTTCTCCTTCTTTCTTCTGAACACTTATAATGGTCCCATCAAATGGAGCATAGATGTAATAATTTGATAAAATAGCTAGTTGCGCCTGATATGAAGCTTCAGCCTGACTGACAGCCTCGTTATATCCCCTCAATCTCATCTCGTAAAGAGTTTCCCCTCCTAAAAGCTTTTCATTTTTAGGTTTATCTTTTACGAATATGTCTCTCTCCCTCATTTTTATATCTCTAGCATCTTTATACGACTGAACAATCCCCTTCTGATAAGATGCATCTAGGTAGGCAAGAAGCTGTCCTTTTTTAACTACGTCATTTTCCTCTACATTTATTTTTACAATGTTTCCATTGGCTAAAAAAGACAAATCTGCGTAGTCTTTCGGCTTAACAACCCCGGAGGCAGATACAGTCCTGCTCACTTCTCTATTTTGTACCTGAACTTTTCTAACGGCTGCAGTGATGGACGTTTTCCTCTTAAAATAAAAAAATATTCCCAACGCGATTATTATAATTAATACTATTTCTTTAATTATTTTTGATAAATTAGTTTTTTTCATGTTTATGATATTATTTTAGCATGCAACATACTTTTAAACGTAATCATCCTGTTAGAGAAATTAACAGTTTTAAGTACGCTTTTGAGGGCTTAATAAACGCTATTTTTACTGAACCCAACTTTAGAATTCAATTGTTGATTGTAGCATTTTCGATTGTTTTAGGCAAGATTTATAAAATAACACAGATGGAATGGTCAATTCTGGTTTTGTCCCTGGGATTGTTGTTGGTGGTGGAACTAATTAATACCGTTATTGAAGAAATCATGGACCAATTTATGAAAGAATACAACAATGGGGTGAAAATTATCAAAGATCTATCTGCAGCCGCGGTCTTGGTTACAGCTTTTACCGTTCTGGCAAATTTGATAATTGTTTTTTTTCCGAAAATTTTCTGATTTGGGAAGGTACACTAAAAACCTTTTTTGATTATCTCTTCTAAAGTGCCTGGTTCCATCATGTAAACTCTCACCTTGTCCTCTCCGTTTTTTGTTAGAGTATAAACCGGATCGTATCTTCCGACCCAGTAAGCCGCTTTTTCGTTTCCAATAATTTCTATGAAACTTTGAGGATTTTTTACATAAACATATAATCCGGATTTATCATAATTTCTGTCATAATCCAGATAATATCCGGCAATCTGTTTTCTTTCGTTTGAAGAGTACGCTTGAAGCTCGGGATGTGCTTTTGCAAAACTCCTTATTCCTTCCCAGTTCCTATAGTAAGGGAAACCAAATAAGCTTAAGTGGTAAGATTCATCCGGTTTTCTAAATGTCCAGATTAAGAAATTTTCATTTTCCCAAGGATACTCTCTATAATTATCAACAAAAATGGCGTAACTTTGAATGGTTAAAAATAAAAATAGCAATGATATACCTAAAAAATTAAATGTTCTAACAAGTTGAATTTCAAATATTTTGAAAATAAAACTTTCAATAGCTACTATCCCGAATCCCAGTAAAATAAAAGACGGTAAAATGTAGTTGTAAATATGGGTCCCCGATATATATACGTATTTTTCAAAAAAAGCTACATTTACGAGTATCCATAAGAACAAACAGATAATTCTTAGCTTGTCTTTGTTTATGGATTTCATAATATCCGTTGTGTAGGAAAAAAAATACGATACAAAAGATGGAAGGTTCTTTATTTTTAAGATAAGATCAGAAAAGAACCCCAAGAGTATGAAAACTCCTCCCAAACTTGCGAGCGCGAAATAAAATTGAAGCGAATAAATCGGCTGATAAATCCGGAAAAGATATTTTGAACTTGAAATCTTTCCCGACGAGCTTCCGGTGACTCTGCTTGACCAGTAATCCGCAGTAGCTTCGTTAATGTTTTTGAAAAAAGGAAAATAGAAAATAAGCAAGATTCCTGCTGAAATAATTCCCGACAAAATAAATGTGATAATTTTCTTCTTTTTTTCTATTCTCGGGTTTTTGAACCACCTAAAGAGGAGGTAAAAAACAAAAGGAAATATAAATGCACCATCGTAATGAGCCAAAATGGAAAAAGCCCAACATAACAAACCAAAATAAATACCGGATGTATAGTACTTTTCATTTTCATTAGCTAACGAGAGAAAGTATAAGCACAGAATAGCAAACAAAAGTACAAACGACTGGTACTGAACAATTCTTGAGAAAGCAATAAAAAGTCCATTTGTGGCAAAAAACAATGAGGAATAAAAAGCTATTTTTTCTCCGAAGTGTATCTTTACCAATTTGTAGAAAAATACAACAGCTAAAATTCCTGCTACCGCAAACGACAGCCTCACCAAAAACTGATTTTCATATGAAGAATCAAAAAACTTAATCACGTAAGTGATAAAAAACTGCAAAGGTCCTTTCTTTTGCTCCATGATAAATTCGTAAAACGACTGCCCGCCTTTCGGAAGATAAAGGGCCTTTATCTCATCCCCCTGGTAATCGGAATACCCGAGATTTACAAGTCTTAACAATGAAGCTAACAGAAAAACTATTATAAGTCTTATATTTTCCCTAATATATTTAGATAAAGATCGAATTTTCATTTTTATTATTTTACCCCATAAACGGATAATTCGTTCATGGCTCTGGTAACTGCAACAAAAGCTTTTCTTGCCTGAGGAAAACTTTTTATTTTTTTCAGATTTAAGTTTAAAACATAGACTTTTGAAAACTCCAATCCCTTGCAATCTTCTGCCCTCATTAAATAAACCCCGTTAGGTATATAGGCAGTTTTTTGTTTGGGGTCAAGCTCGATAAAATTATTCTTTTTTCCGCCTATCTCTATTTCTGACACACAATTCTTAACGTCGTTAAACTTAAAATCCGTTGATTCAAAAACTATTATCCCTATACTTTTTTCAACTTTCACTGCCTCATTTGAAAAGTCGGTAATAAATTTATCTACCATATCATCAGTTTTATAAAATATTTCCTCTGTTGGTTCAAGCCCCACCCTATTAATAGATTTAGGAAGATATTTTTGTGTAAACGGCTTAAGTATCTTATTTGCAAATTTTATTATCTGCTTCGTGCTCCTGTAATTTTTATCCAGTTTAAATTTTACAGCGGATTTAGCATCCTCAATTACCTTCGGAATATCCTCCCACTTTTTAATTCCATCTTCTTCTAAGGATTGATTTAAATCTCCAAAAAGAGCAAATCTTCCGCGCAGAACTACCTTATCCAGCACTAGATACTCCAACAAACTAAAATCCTGAGCTTCATCCACCACACAATATTCAAATTTCTTAAAGTTTCTGACGCCTATAAGTTCGGCATAAATATATGTGAAAATCAAAACCTGCGAATAATCTAATTCGGCGGAAATATTTATTCCAAATTCTTTGGCCGTCTTTTTCAACTCTTTATTCACAATCTCATTTTTAATACCACTTGCCTGTTTAAGTATTTTTCTCAGCTTAGAAATATTTTCCTTATTAAGCCAGGATTTAGCTCCATCGGGATTAAGCTTTAGGTGCTCTTTCTGAGATAAAATCTCCTCCGTCAGATCCTGAATTAATTCAACAACGTTTTCGTATGGTGTCTGTTCATAGCTATACTTAAAACTGGCAAAAGATTCTAAATCCGGGGATTTAAATATCTGTAATATCTTTTTTTCAAAATCTTTTTGTATAGAAAGCATTCTTTTCTGCAGTTTTTTTATTTTCTCTATTGTGTATTTACCGGTATCAACTCCTCTATCCAAGTCGAATTTCAAATTTAACTTTTCCCTTAATATGAAATTATAGAGAACATCTCTTTCCGTTTTATACACAACATCAAAAATACCGAGCTTGGGAAACAGGGTTGAAAGATAACCGCACAATATCTGACTTTTTGTCACCATCAAACATCTTTCAGGATGAATAACTTTCGGGTAATTGAAAAAAATGTGAGCCAATTTGTGAATTGCTACCGTGCTTTTACCGCTTCCTACGCATCCCTGCACAATACAAACCTGCCTGGGATCGGATTCTATTATATCCAATTGTGATTCCTGGATGGTTTGAACTATGTCTTCCAAAACACCGCCTGTTCTTCTTCCTATTTTTTCACTAATAATTGTAGATTCATCCAACTGGAGGTCGTTATTGTAGTACTTCAGCAACACACCATTTAGAATTTCAAAGGTTCTTTTTAACTTCAGGTCTCTTATTTCCTTTCCGGCCGGAGTATCATAACTTACATTCTTTTGCGGGTATCTGTACCTGTAATATACTGAGGCAACTTTGCTTCTCCAATCCGTGATTATCGGCCTATCTTCAGTGTATGAAAACTTTCCTATGTAATACTTCTCCGTTTCTTCGGTTGTAGGATTAAAAAGATCAATTCTTGAAAAATATGGCTCGGAAAGTAGGAACTCTAATTCGCTCAACTTTTGATACTTCTCCTTTATGTTTAAAGAGGCGTTTCTCTGATGCAGTTGATCCAGTAAAATGTCAAAATCACTTACCGCAAATCCGTACGAAGAAGAACCATCTTCTCTTAGTTCCCTTAGTCTGGTCAAGTTTTCTTCCCCCAGCATCTCAAGACTTTTATTTAAAAACTCCTTGGCACTGCTTAATTTACCAAGTACCAATTTCAAATGTTCTCTTTCCAACTTTAATTCATCATCGTTCATAAAGTAAAACCCTCCTTTCCTATAAGAACAACGAATTCTCCTTTTAATTTTCTCCCGCGTATATTCTCAAGCAGAAAAGACGGTGTTCCTCTCAAGGTTTTTTCATGAATTTTAGTAATTTCATTAGAAAGGCATACATATCTTTCTCCTAAATTTTCTTCTATCTCCCCCAAAAGTTTCTCTATCCTAAAAGGAGATTCGTAAATGATTAAAGTGCTATCCAATTCTCCGTACGTTTTCAATATTTTTGCCCTTTCATTTGAAGATTTTGGTAAAAAACCGACGAAGCAAAACTTATCCGTCGGAAAGCCGGAAACCACTAAAGACGAGATAACAGCGGAGGGACCCGGGATGGAAACTATTTCAAAATCTTTTTTTACAAGCTCCCGTACCAACTTATATCCGGGATCGGAAATTAAAGGAGTTCCGCTATCGGAAATCAAAGCTAAATTTAATCCGGAATCAAGATATTCAATTATTTTCGGAAATAAGCGATTATGATTCTGATCTCTGTAGGAAACCTGAGGTTTGTTTATTCCGTATTTTTTGAAAATTTTGTCGGTTTCTCGCGTATCTTCCGATAGTACAATATCAACATCTTTCAAAGTCTCTATGGCTCTAAGAGTTATATCGGAAATATTTCCAATCGGCGTGGCTATAATATAAAGTTTGCCTTTTTCCATATTTTCGGTGCAAACGTGAAACGCGCCTATATCATATCACTTTTGAAACTTTCACGCTAAAAGCAACCGACAACATAAAACAGGGAATTTTTGAAAATCCTACTACACTGCTACAATTCTCTACTTTAGTTTTTGGACTTCTCTGTGAAGAGTATGTTTTTTTAAAACAGGGTTGTACTTTTTTAATTCCAGTTTTCCATCCGTGTTCATACGATTTTTCTGTGTTACGTATGTTCGTCTTCCCGTCTCAGTACATTCTAATCCTATTAATATTCTGTTTCCTTTTTTCTTTGCCATAACGGCTAATATATTATAAAAATTAAAAATATGCAATGAAAAAAGACTCCGAAAAAGAGAGATTCATTAATTTATAGGCCTAAAACTACGATAAAACTATGGTAAAATCAGAATGTTCACATGAAAGAATACGACTTTAAAACAATAGAAGAGAAATGGAAAGATAAATGGCTTCAGGACAATATTTATGAGGCAGTAGATTTTTCCGAAAAGCCAAAAAAATACATTTTGGCGGAGTTTCCATATCCGTCAGGAAATTTTCTTCACGCCGGACATATGATGCGATACACAACCCCGGATGTTTATTCAAGATATCTTAGAATGAAGGGCTACAATGTGCTTTTCCCGATGGGATGGGATGCTTTCGGACTTCCTGCTGAAAATTACGCAATCAAGACAGGAGTGCATCCGGCAATAATTACTCAAGAAACGATAAAAAAATTCAAAGAATCATTTTTAAAAATGGGATACGGAATTGATTGGTCCAGGGAAATAGATACCACCGATCCGAAATATTTCAAATGGACCCAATGGCTTTTTCTGAAGTTTTTTGAAAATGGGTTAGCCGAATATAAGGAGACCCCGATATGGTGGTGCGAGGAGTTAAAAACCGTTCTGGCAGATGAAGAGGTAGTAACGGATAAGAATGGAAATAAAATCTCAGAAAGAGGGGGCAAGCCGGTTGAGAAAAGAATGATGAAACAATGGGTTTTGAAAATTCCTCAGTATGCTGAAAAATTATTAGAAGGATTAGATTCGGTGGACTTTCCTGAGTCCATAAAAGCGGCTCAAAGGAATTGGATAGGAAAGAGCGAGGGCGCAAACATCTCTTTTGATATCAATGGTGACAAAGTTGAGGTGTTTACAACCAGGCCTGATACTATTTTCGGAGTAAGTTTTATGGTGTTTGCGCCCGAGCACCCTTTTATTAAGAAAATCTGGGATAAAATATCAAATAAGAAAGAGGTTTCCAACTATATTGAAAAGTCCAAGAACAAGTCCGATCTGGAAAGACAGGTTGAGAAAGAAAAAACCGGTGTAATGTTAAAAGGTGTATCCGCCAACGTTCCGCTATTGAACAAAGAGATTCCTATTTTTATAGCTGATTATGTTTTGATGGATTACGGCACAGGAGTAATAATGGCAGTTCCTGCTCACGATGAAAGAGATTTTAAATTTGCAAAGAAATTCGGATTGAACATTATGGAAGTGATAAAACCGGAAGATACGTCGGATACGTCGGATGATAAATACGTGAAAATTGGAGAAACCGTTTACACAGGTGAAGGAATAATGGTAAACAGCGGGGAATACACGGGGATGAAATCCGAAGAGTTTAGAGAAAAGATAATCAAAGAGCTTGAGGAAAAAAATCTGGGAAAACGTTCTGTAAGTTACAAAATCAGAAACTGGGTTTTTTCGCGACAAAGATATTGGGGTGAGCCTATTCCACTTGTTCATACTAAAAATGGGATAGAAGCTATATGTGATACCAATAATATGGATGAGGTAAATGAGAATCTGCCGCTGAAACTTCCCGATGTACCGGATTTCAGCCCGACTTCCGATGGCACCAGTCCCCTCGAGAAGAATTCCGAATGGGTAAATATAATTTTTAAAGGAAAACCGGCACGCAGGGAAACTAATACCATGCCTAATTGGGCAGGTTCGTGCTGGTATTACATAAGATACACGGACCCAAAAAACGATATGGCTTTTGCAAATATGGAAAAAATGAAATACTGGCTCCCCGTGGATAAATATTTCGGGGGAGCGGAGCATACAACTCTGCATCTTCTCTACTCCCGATTTTGGTACAGATTTTTTTACGATTTAGGTTTGGTACCTACGGAAGAGCCTTATAAGTGGAGATTAAACGGAGGACTTCTTTTGAATCCGGAAGGCACAAAAATGTCAAAATCGAAAGAAAATGGTGTTAATCCCGCAGATGAAATAGAAAAATACGGTGCCGATTCTCTGAGAATGACAATTTGCTTTATGGGGCCTTATGATGAGACCTATCCCTGGAATCCAAATATAATAAAAACTGTAAATAAACTAATAAGAAATATTTATTCTTTGCAGGAAAAAGTTTCGGAAGAAAAAAGCGAGGAAACACTGTCAAAAGCTTATAACATAATGGTTAAAAATGTATCCGATATGCTGGAAAATTTAAAAACGAACACATGTGTTAGCGAAATCATGATTTTCGTTAAACATATGCAAAAAGTTCGATATATAGGAAAGGATGTATGGTCGGGTTTCCTGAGAATTCTTGCTCCTTTTGCCCCCTTCGTGTCGGAAGAATTATGGCAGAATACTAATAATTATTCCGAATGGAAAAAGGAAAACAGTGTGCATCTTCAATCATGGCCGGTTTACGACAAAAAATACGTTGACGTGGAAATAATTACTATACCAGTCCAAATAAACGGGAAAGTTAAAGCGGAAATAAAGATCAATAAAGAAGCGTCGGAAGAAGAAGTTAAGGAAATAGCACTTTCAGATGAAAAAATAGTCAGACATATTGCAGGAAAAGAGTGCAAAAAAATAATCTATGTTAAGGGACGCGTTTTAAGCTTGGTGATTTGATCAGGTTTTTATTTAAGCTCAAAAGTCACAATAACCGATTTGGACATTGTACTGAAACCCGGTTCTATAGGTGAGCCTTCGGCCCCTCCCCCAACACCTACATACGTTTTAGTCAATGGATAAATAACATTTCCTGAATCAGCAGCTTCCTCAATTTTCAGAACCTTGCCTATTTTCGCCCCGGTACTTTCCGCCAATCTTTCAGCCTTGTCTTTAGCATTCTCCACCGCCTTAGATAGCAATTCCTCATCATTTGTATTTTCCTCATCAACAATTAAATTTGGTCCCCACAAACTTGAATTTTCCACACCGGAAAGTAGGGAAGTTAACTCAATCGATTTGCTTAAATCTCTCAGAGTTATATTTATTGTGTAACTCGCATACCAATCGTTCGGCCTATACTTTGTTACCCCATCCTCTATGTATGGTTCCTCCCTTTGATAAATACTTAAACTTTGAGTTTCTATATCTTTAGCGTCAATCCCGAATTGCTTTACTTTGTCTATTGTTTCAGAAACCTTATTATTTAGCTCCTCTACAGCTTTCTCCTTATCTGCATCGTGATATTCGATCGTTAAAGAATAGGAGGATATCTGATTTGCATAATCCGCCTTAGCAGTTCCCGTAACAGTTATGGTTTTTTTGTATAGATTTTTATAATGGTAGATACCATAACCCAATCCCCCAAAAGCTATTAGAATCAAAACTATACAGACTATATTTATGTGCTTGGATTTTTCGTTCATGTCTTAATGCTAACACGAGCAATTCTTTTTGTATAGTATAATAATGCCCATGGAAGAAGGGCTTATTAAGAACGACGCAGAAATAAAAAAAATGAGAAGTTTGGGGAAAATACTTTCCTCTATTTTTGAAGAGCTGAGAAAGGAAATTAAACCGGGCATAGAAGTTTATGACCTGGAAATTTTGTTTCTTAAATTGTGTGAAAAAAATGGAGTAAACCCATCCTGCAAAGGTTACATCGAAGATTCTCTCCCCCCTTTTCCCACCGGTCTCTGTCTTAGTATCAACAACCAATCGGTACATTGCTTTCCCAAGAAGGGTGTCATTCTGAGAAGCGGAGACATACTAAGCATAGATACGGTAATAGACAAAGACGGTCTTTTTGTAGATAGCGCGCATTGTTTTCCGGTGGGGGAAGTAGACAAAAGAGTTTTGAAATTTGTTGAAACAACGGAAAAAGCTCTTTATAGGGCCATTTCTAAAGTAAAAAACAATGCAAGAATAGGATTAATTTCCAATACATTGCAAAAGACTGTGGAAAAAGAAGGTTTTAATGTACTAAGAGATTTCGAAGGGCATGGTATAGGACACTCAATGCACGAATATCCAGAAATACCTTGTTATGGAGACAAACATGAAGGACCAAAATTAAAGGAAGGCATGACTATATGTGTAGAGGCTCTTGCGTGTGATGGCCAAGATGGGGTAACAAGCGTCGGTGGATGGGAAACGAAAATGGCCGATGGAGGAAATTTCTGTATTTTTGAACATACAGTCCTTGTGAAGAAAAATGGTTTTGAAATTCTTACTTAGGATTACTGTAGATAAAACAATACCCATAAGTTGATACAAGAATTGGTTAGTTTCCGGCTACAACTACACAGATCTCAATAATTAATTAGTGCTGATTTTCTTCCAATTGTAAAAATCCAGAAATCTGTCCCAATAAGTAAAAGTATATTTCTGGCCAATTCCGGTAATATATTTTGAAACGTAGTGGTGAACGTATGGATGGTACAGAAATATCGCCGGTACTTGCTCATCAATAACTTTCTGGAACTCAGTATAATGTACCAGTCTTTTCTCGATGTCTAACTCATTTCTACCCTCTTCTAGAGCCCTATCAGCCCTTATTTGTTCAAAACCCGAAATATTAAGATTAGGCGGATCTTTTTGCGTGGAATGCCATAAGACATATCTATCCGGGTCCCTTCCAACTTCCTGTCCGTAAAGTAGAACTTCAAAATCTCGGGGTTCAATCACATTCTGAACGAAAGTTTCCGGATCTTCCTTTTGCACATCTACATCTAAATTCAATTTATCCTCCCATATTTTAGAAATTTCTTCCGCCAAACCCACATGAGCTTTTTCATTTGGGACTTTTATTTCTATACGCATTTTTTCCAAATCATCCGAAAATTCTTTATCATATTTATCAAAATTCAAACTCTTGTCGGTAAAAAAACTCCTGCTGATAGGGCCTTGAACAGGTATCCCCTTGTCAAAAACTAGATCTTTAATCGGCAACACTTTTTGCATCTTCCTTCTCAACTCAACATCATCAAGCTTTTCATTTCTCAGATTAAAATAAAGTGAATAATAAACTCCCTGCACAGGATACTTATAATCCTCGTAATTCTTCAGATCATCACAACAGGCGGTTTCCGATACAAAACCATCTATCTCTCCTAATTTTGCTGCCGTTTTCAGTTCGTCTTCATTAGGATAGAATCTAAAAGTTATTTTTCTGATTGCATATTTTTTATCGGTGGTAACTAAAATTATTTTGTCTATAAAAGAACCCGTTCTCTCTACATCCGCAATCCTAAAATCATCACTGGAAACCGGTATTAAAGGGTTATTCTTTTCTTCAGCGTTTACAGGCATTACTCCGACCACAAGCAAACTTAAAAATGGTGCATATTTATTCGGAAGCGTGTACCTAACCGTTAATTCATCAATCTTATCCGTTGAAACATAAGCCAATTCCGGAGTTTTAAAAGAGGTGTAAATTAAATCATCAGCTGTTATTTTTTTACCGTTATTCCAATACTGATTATCCTTTAATTTAATCGTATAAATCAAACCATCTTCGGAAACGGTCCAGGTATCAGCTAAATCCGGAATGGTAGCCCCATAGATATCATATTTAAAAACTCCCCTGTAAATTAAATCCGATACTGCTCTCTCTATAGTGCTATCGACTTGAGTCGGAATAAATGACTGAGGTTGACCCACTACACCTTCTACATAACTTGTTGCGGGCAGGGCTGCTAGTATTAAAGATTGGATATAAAAAAAGAAATTTCGCAATATATTCATTACAGCGTAGATTCTAACAAAAATCACTGTAATTTGCCAAACACGAATATTTATTGGTAGAATAAGCGTGGCTTTCGGCCCTGTCGTCTAATGGTTAGGACACCAGGTTTTCATCCTGGCAATCGGAGTCCGATTCTCCGCAGGGTCACCAACAAACCACCATATTAAATTAAGCGCGTGGTGTTTTAATCTAAACTCTATCTGATTTCTAAATTCGTACCTATTTCGTAGAAATACTTATTATTACCACCGTCCAAATTCATTTTGGAAGCGTTATCTTTTGATTCTAAAACAGAATTGATTTCAAACTCACTTGGCGTTGAGGAAAAGGTGTATACATACTCACCGGTGTTTAATGGATCAACGGGAAGTAATGGAATATATTTGGCTAAGCCTTTTTTACCAGTAGGAATAGAAAACTTAACCCACCCATCTTTACCATCCACTATTCTAGTGCCGGAGTCAGAACCACAAGTAGTACATCCTTCTGTGGAAATCAATGAGATTTCCCCTTCTTCCAAAGCAATATCTATTGCATTTTTTAAAAGATCCATATCACTAAGTCTGGCAGCATCTCTAGATTTCTGTAAATCTTTTGATGTATTTACGACCGAAGTTTCCGGACCGGTATATACCTGTATATTCTCTTTAGAATCTCCGGCTAATAAAAACATTGGCAAAACTATGAAAAAGATCGGAATTATCGCTATGAGGGTAATAAGAAGTTTTACCCAAACTTTCCACTTAGGCCAAAACCACATAACTATCACTCCTATCGGAAATACAAATATTAAAAGAAGAACAGTTACTATGGTTGGTGTGCTGTCATTTGATTTTACTTCATTACCAGTAATAGGCAGGTTAATATCGACGTTTGAGTTTAAGCTTTTTGCTAATATGGCACCACAGTACTCACAAAATTCAGCAGATTCTGGATTTTCTTCTCCACATTTACTGCAATTAATCATAAAACCCTCCTAAATAACTACTCGTCTCTCTCAATCCGCTTTTCTTGATTTTCATTCACTTCAAACTTCTTTCTTGCTTCCTTTGGAACAAAAACATCGGCTTTATTTTTCTTGAGTGCCTTTTGGGTGTAGACATCTTTTTTCGGAATCCACTTTATATATTTTTGATTTTGTGTCTGCATGAAATATCCGCTACCCTCTTATTCTACAACAAAACTATAAAAATTTAAAAATCACATATCCAGAAATATTGAAAATAAAGTCACCAACAGGTATTTTTTCTGTGTACGCCAAAAGTGATAAAATGGATAAACATGAAAATATACGTAGGTTATAAATACAGAAATTCCAGCGACAAAGAGAAGATTAAAGATGTCCTATCCGAAGTGTCGTCAAAACTAGTTTCCATGGGGCACACTACCTTTATTCTCGGAAGGGATAAATTTCAATGGGTGCATCATACAAGCCCTTCTAAAAGCTTAACCCCGATTATAAAAAACATGAAAAAAAGCGATGCTTTTTTGGCAATAATTGAGTGCAGTAGCAAGAGCAATGGTCTTTTATTTGAATCTCTATGCGCCAAAATATTTGGAAAAAAGATAATTTTGGCAGTGAAAGACAATATCTCCCCCAAACCATTTTCCTTTTTTACAAAAAATATAATTAAGTTTGAAGATTACGGAGATCTTACTAACGAGCTTGAAGAGAATCTTCCGAAATATCTATAAATATTTCTTCCCTTTGAGTTTCTCCGGCATATATTCCTGATCTGTTTTTTTAGCTTCTTTGCTGTGTTCATATTTATAACCTTTTCCGTATCCTATACTTCCCATGAATTTAGTAACAGGATTTCTTATCTCCAAAGGCACCGGTAAATTCCCGTATTTCTGAACATCTTCTTTAACTTTTTCGTAAGCAATATAAATCTGATTAGATTTCGGAGATTTTGCCATGTACACAACAGCCTCTGCGAGTGCTAGCTCGCATTCCGGCATCCCCACAACTTCACAGGCCTTAAAAGCCGAAGTTGCAACTACAAGGGCCTTGGGATCTTCTATACCTATATCTTCGGATGCGAATCTTATTACTCTTCTTGCTATGTACAATGGATCCTGTCCTGCCTCCAACATCCTCCCCAACCAATAAAGAGCCGAATCCGGATCGGAACCTCTCATTGATTTATGAAGAGCAGATATAGTGTTGTAAAACTCCTCTCCTTTCAGATCAAATCCCAAACTTCTTCTTTGCAGAGCGTCTTCAATATTTTTTAATGATACGTTTTTTGAATTGCTTAGCTGCGCAGCTATCTCCAAAACATTTAAGGCTATCCTTGCATCCCCGTTTGATGATGTGATTAAAAATTCTTCGGCATCAGGAGAAACCTCAATTCCGAGCATTTTTTCTCCCCTCTTTACTATTATTCTCAAATCTTCAGTCCGATGCTGATCGAGTATCAAAACACGGCATCGGGACATTAATGGATTTATAACTTCAAAAGAAGGGTTTTCTGTGGTAGCGCCGATAAAAATAATATCTCCCCTTTCTACATATGGTAGAAGCGCATCCTGCTGGGCTTTGTTAAACCTATGTATCTCATCAACGAAAACTACAGGCGGTTTACCTTCGTTGACATTAGGAATTATTCCTAAACCTTTTTTGGTAAAATCATGCTTTTTGGGAATTACTTTTTCAATATCTTTTATCGATGTATTTACCGCTGAAAATTCAAAAAATGTCCTGTCCAGGTTCAGCGCAATTATTCTTGCTAGTGTTGTTTTTCCTGATCCGGGAGGACCCCAAAATATTAACGATGGAAAAAAATCCGAAGTTTTTGCTTTCTCTAAAAGAGATTTTATTACCTCGATAATTTTTTCCTGCCCGATAAAATCCTCTATTTTTGAAGGTCTTAACCTTTCTGCTAATGGTTCAAATGACATCCTTTTTAAATTCTACACTTTTGGGATGTTCGTGTAAACTTCGGGTTTATATTTCTATACAAAAAAGAATGAGAGAAAAATTTTAAATCCTTGCTAATCTGGTTTAAAGTTTAATGGGAGATTTAAAAAGTCGGTTTTATGGTTTATAATATCGGAAGCCGATTTTAGCGTGAGGGGGCGTAGCTCAGTGGTTAGAGCACCTGCCTTTTAAGCAGGGTGTCGTGGGTTCGATCCCCACCGCCCTCACCAGTATTTATCTCTATTCAATTTTATAGAACAAACATGAAAGAAAATGTTGTGTATCATAGTTCAAAAACTCAGGGGTTAAAAATAATAGAACCACATTTTAGCACTCATAATAAGCGCTGGGTCTATGCTACGAAAAATATTGCAACCTCGGCTATGTTTTTGGGAGATAACGATGATTTTATTTGCCAGATTTATCACGGTGAAAATGGAATTCCACTTATGTGCGAGAGATTTGAAGGCGCTTTTGATCTGGCCTACAAAAATAAGGCAGGATCGATATACGTTCTGAATGGTAAAAACTTTAAAGAAGGCCAAACCACGTGGCCTGATGATATGGTATCGCGGAATTTTCCGAACCGGTTTTAGAAGAAATACCTGTCAACGATGCCGGGATTTTGCTTAGAGAACTCGAATCTAAAGGAAAACTTCTCATCTATATGTTTCCTAATGTACCTCCGGATCTCCAACCGCCTGATAAAAGCGACGTGATAGAAAGGGGTATAGATTGGACAGTTAATTTTGGTGAAGATACTTTAGACGAAATTGAAAAATATCATCCCGATGTTTTACCCCGAGTGCTGGATGGTCTGAAGAAACAGGATTATAAATTTAAAACGGAAAAATGGATAAAATTAAGTAAATCTGTAACTCCCGCGAAGTTTAAATAATTAATATCTTGCGCAACAACATCACTGTGCTAACATTTAAATTATGAAATTACAAAATAAAACTGCCATAGTAACGGGTGCGTCAAGTGGAATAGGTTTAGCTATCGCTAAAACTTTTCTAGAGGAAGGCGCCAATGTAGTGTTTTCCGACATTAATGAAGAAACAGGACAGCAGATTGTTTCTCAGCTCGGAGAAAAAGCTTCGTTCTTCAAATGCAACGTAGCCAATGCAGATGAAGTATATAAATTAGTTGAAAGCACAGTTTCTAAATACGGAAAATTGGACATAATGGTAAATAACGCAGGAATAGCGGGTTCCGGAGGCACTTTGGATTGTACAATAGAAGGTTGGAAAAAAGTTATAGATATAAATCTCTCAGGTGTTTTTTACGGTGTAAGTGCCGCCGCTAAAGCTATGAAGGCTACAAATACTCAGGGTTCAATAATTAACATGTCATCAATACTTGGGTTGGTAGGTATGCCGGGTTCAATTGCTTACAGCGCCGCTAAAGGAGGGGTATCAAACCTCACGAGGGCCGCCGCTCAGGACTTGGCTCCGTTAAAAATAAGAGTAAATGCCATAGCACCGGGATTTATTGAAACCAATATGACGAAAGGCGGTTTGGCCGATGAAAACTTCAATAATATGGTTATATCAAATACACCCCTGGGACATGTGGGAAGCACAAACGATATAGCGAAAGCTGCTTTATATTTGGCTTCAGAAGATTCAAGCTACGTTACAGGAATAGTTCTTCCCGTAGACGGCGGTTGGACCTGCAGATAAAACTTAACCGAACATTAAAAGCTCGGGCTTGAAGAGAAGCAAAATTCCCATAATTATTAAGAGTATTCCTCCAATTAATCTCGTGTATTTCACATATTTGGTGGTGATCCCTGTCATTTGCAAAGTGACCATTGTGACGAAAAAAACAAACAAATCATCAAGCATAAAAAACAGAATGTACAGAAGAATGTACAAATAATACTCCGTTCCTTCCATCTTGTTTAAAGCTAAAACCTGGGTATATACAGCCGGAAGGCCGGCAGAGCAGACAAGTTCTACCAAGTTCACGGCAAAAGCTAAACCTATAATGCCCGCTAAAGCTAAAAAAAATGATTTATTCGAGACAACTTTTCCTATTTTTCTAAAAACTTTTTCCTTCTTTTCATCATCCGAAACATCACACCCCGATGAGTCCTCACTGAAAGATTTTTTCAAACTGCTGTAACCTCCGATAAGCGCTATGGCAGAAATTAAAACTCTTACCCACATAATAAAACCCACAAATTTAAAAAAGTTCAGCCACGCAACCATAAAAAGGAAATAGACAAGAGCCGACGAAACAATAAAAGCAATTCCGAGAATCCACATCTTTTTCTTGTCTTTCATTCCTATCAATAAGCTTATTAAGAAAAGTAAAACCCACATAGCGCAGGGATTAAAACCGTCCAAAAGCCCCAATACTACTGTAAGCGCCGGGAGAGATAAGAGCTCCATGTTTAAATTACCTACTTTCGGGAGAATTACCTTAGGAGGTTCTGTAGAAAGTTCGCAATTCTCCTGCTTTGAAGTATTTTCAGCAGGGTTACCGCCGTTATTTACAACTCCGGATGGAGAATCACTGCCGGAGCTTATCGTCTCCAAACTTATCTTCGAAGTTCCACCTGACGATAAAGATTCACTCCCCGTATCTGTCTTGGACGATATTATCTTTTTATCAACACCAAAAACCTCATCTGCAAAAACATCAAAGCAACCGTTTTTTCTATTCTCCTCAATTAAACGTCTAATTTCTTCCCCTGTAGTTTCATCATCTAAATAACCCACTAAATATCTATCCCCTATAATTAAAAGAGGAACCCCATTAGCCTCAATGTTCATTTTATTTGTTGCTTCAACAAATCTAGCCCTACCATATGTGTCTTTGTAAATTTCAAATTCATGCAAGACAATATCCGGATCCTCTTTAATTAATTTGGTAAGAAAACTTTTCTCTCTAGCACAGTGGGGGCAACCCTCTCCCCAAAAAAGATACAGGTTTACTTTCTCCGCCGCCATGGATTTAGGAATAGAAAACAAGCCAAAAACTCCGAATATCAACGACGCAAAAATAATCTTAATTTTCTTTTTCTGTATTTTTGTCATTTTAATAAATTTCATCTTCTGCCTACTTACCAATATTTTCTTTTATCAAACTGATGAGTTTATCTTTATCTATCTCTCCGGTCAGTCTGAAAAGCTCCTTACCGCTTTTATCAAGAAAAATAAAAGCCGGAAGTTTGTGGGTTATGATATATTTTTTAACCATATCTTTATCTTTATCAAAATCGTAATATTCCGTTTTTAATTCAGGAAATTCTTTCTCTATTTCTGCCCATCTTGGTTTCATAACTAAACATCCCGGGCACCAGACTGCTCCGAATTTTAATACTTTCATTTGAACCTCCTTCTTAGAAATCCCCTTACGAAATTTTCTGCCGCAATATGCATTAGATATACTAAAACCCTACTATTATATACAAATTCCGCAAATACTCATACCTGCCATTTTGCAACAAATAAAGTCTTATAAGATACCATAAATTATTTTCGTTTTCCGCCTTTATTTACAGTCAATTTATAAAAAATAGAAGGACCGAAATTTAACGGGGCTCCGATGTTCTGCATCAGATTTTCTTTAAACAGAAGTACTTCCATAGGAAAAACCTTTTTGAAAAATCTATGTCTGAAATTGGAAACCGAAAGTTTTTTCTCCACCGTGTAACCAAATTTCTCAAAGATATTCTCTACGTATTTAGGATGATAGTTCAGAAAAGTAACATTCTTTGTCGCCACACTAACAGGCTTTTTATTAAAATACTTAAAATTCCCCTTGAAAAAATTCTTTACCACCGATTTAAAATGCATTTTATTTGCTATTTCCAAAATAAAAATCCCGTTTTCGTTTAAAATACCATTTATTTGTTTCAGAGCTTCTTCCAAATTATCCAAATGGTGGGACACCCGAATCATTATCACACAATCATATTTTTCACCGATGGTTTCGGATATATGATTAACGTCTCCCTCAATTGTTTTAACATTAACACCAAGCTTATCCCCATACTTTTTGGCGGAATCCAAAAGTTTTGAAGAATAATCAAAGATAGTAATATCGTCATATTGCTCTTTCAGAACCGGAAGAAGTCTGCCGAAACCACCGCCTACATCTATTGCTTTTTTGTTTTCCGAAAAATCTGACGGAAGAAGTTTTCTCAAAGCCATAAATTCAGAATTATTCTCGTATTCCCTGCCTTTCCAATATTCAAGATAATCGTAATTTTCGTCGTTGTAATCCGCTATAGACATGTTCATATCGTACATTAAATTCCCTGAAAGTAAAACAAGACCGAAAAAAAATAAGACTATAGAAGGAATAAAAAATCTAGGGGAAGGTGATAGAGAAAAAAGTGGAGGCCGCGCCTTTAGGCGCGGCCTCTTCTTATTCATATAAAACTTAATCTCTATAGATTATTTGACATTCAGCCACCTTAATTTAGATCATTTTCACTCTGCTGAATCCAAAATACTCACACTATTCATCTTCATCTTCCACAAACTTTCACCTGCTAAAGTATTTCCAAATCCGGATCTGCATGTCAAAACTTCCTTACTCTTGTTATCTCTGTTCTTTAGGTCTAGCAACAGAAACAACTATTTTTCTTCCGTCTATTTCCTTCTCGCTCATCTCTGATATTGCTCTCTGAGCTTCGTTATCATCTTCTAATTCTACGAATCCAAAACCTTTACTTCTTCCGCTCATCCTATCAAATATTATGGAAGCAGATACTACATTTCCATAAGACGAAAATAAATCCTTCAGACTATCGTCATTGATGCTGTAAGGAAGATTACCTACGTATAATTTTGTCAAAATAATGCACCACCTTCCAAAAAAAGAAATACATTTTTTATTTTTAGTCTCTCTGGAAATGGGAAATACTTTTAAGTTTGTTTTTACCGCAAGATTTCTAACATTCGAAAGAGAACAATTGGATTATACCAATTGCTTTAGCAAAATCTATAGTTTTTGCCTTTGGTCTCACCCGAAGAATACTCTAAATAAAGCACCAACTTATTCGATAACATTTTGTGTAACATCTACATTGTATTGCCCGAATAACTCATTAAAGTTGATGTTTTTATATATCCAATAAGAGCAAAGAGCGAAAATAATGAAAAAGAAAATAAACCCGAACCATGAAGAAAGAAATTTTTTCATATATTAATTAATTATCCTTTTCTTTTATTCTTGTAGCTTTCCTGCCCACTCTACCTCTTAGATAATAAAGTTTGGCTCTTCTTACTTTTCCCTTTTTTACAACTTTTATCTTCTCAATGTTAGGAGAATGCAGGGGAAATATTCTTTCTACTCCTATCCCATCCGCTCCTATCTTCCTGACAGTAAAAGTCTTGGAAATTCCCGCACCCTTCATCGCAATAACAATCCCTTGGTAAGGCTGGGTTCTGATCTTATCTCCTTCAATTATTTTGTAATTCACCCGTACAGTGTCGCCAACTCTAAAATCTGGTAGTTCTTCTTTTACATCTTCTTTTTTGTTTTCTTCTTTGTCCTGAGACATAAGCTTAGAGAGATTATCAGATTTAATCGGTTATTTCAATTATTTTTTCCTAGCCTTTACCTTAGCAGGTTTCTCAACTTCAACCAGTAATCCTTTATCATCGGCCTTTACGATAACTTTATCACCCTTTTCTATATCCTGCTTTATTATCTTCTCGGACAGAATATTCTCCAATTCCTGCTGTATCAATCTTCTCAAAGGTCTGGCGCCATACTCCTCACTGTAACCTTTTTCAGCCAGATACGATATCGCAGAAGAGTCAAGTTCAAGATCTATTCCCTGCTCAGCAAGAAGCTTCTTTGTTTTCTCAACCAATCTTCTGGTAATTTCCTTTATATCATCATGGGTTAGATTGCTGAAGATTATGATTTCGTCAATCCTATTTAAAAATTCCGGCCTGAAGGAATCTTTTAAAAGCTCCATTATCCTTGTATTAGTATCTTTTTCAGCATCTCTTTTCTCTTTCTCTGTTTTTATATCCTTTTCATAACCCTTTTCAAAACCTATCTCCTGCCTTCTTAAAAGGTCGGACCCTACATTCGATGTCATTATCAATATGGTATTTTTAAAATCAACCGTTCTTCCCTTGCTGTCGGTAAGTCTTCCATCCTCAATTATTTGCAACAACGCGTTAAATGTATCCGGGTGAGCCTTTTCTATCTCATCCAAAAGAATGACCGAAAATGGCTTTTTCCTGACAATATCAGTCAATTGCCCTCCCTGATCATATCCTATATATCCAGGGGGTGCTCCTATCAGTTTACTAACGGAATGCTTCTCCATATATTCGCTCATATCCAGTCTGACCATCATATCCTCGTCTCCATATAAAGCCTCTGCTAAAGCTTTAGCCAACTCGGTTTTTCCTACTCCGGTAGGTCCTAGGAACAGAAAGGCGCCAATCGGCCTTTTAGGATCCTTTAATCCCGCTCTTGCCCTTCTAATAGCATTGCACAGCGCAGAAACAGCCTTCTCTTGCCCTACAATTCTCCTGCTAATAACCTTTTCGAGGTTAAGAAGCCTCTCCCTTTCTTCTACGTTTAAACTCTCCAAAGGAATTCCGGTAGCCTTAGAAATAACCTTATAAACAGCTTCAGCTCCCACCTCAGGCGTTTCCTCCAATTTTGTTTTTGTCCAAATTTCCAAAAGTTCGGCTTTCACCTTTTCCAGTTCTTCTACTTTTGAGGTTAATTTAGCCTTTTCCTCCGAGGAAATGTCTTTTTTCTTTAATTTCTTGTTAATGTTTTCGATCTCGCTTTCGAGAGTTTTGAGATTTTCAGGCTCTTTAACCTGTGATAACCTTACCAAAGCACATGCCTCATCTATAAGGTCAATCGCTTTATCGGGTAAAAACCTATCGCTTATATATCTGTCACTCATTTTTACAGCCGTTTGAATTGCTTCATCCGATATTTTGACATGATGGTGCTTTTCATATCGTTCTCTTAAACCTTCCAGAATGGCAATAGTTTCCTCCGGAGTCGGCTCATTGACCATAACCGGCTGAAATCTTCTTTCCAAAGCCGCGTCCCTCTCAATGTATTTTCTATAATCATCGATGGTTGTTGCTCCGACCATCTGCAAATCACCCCTTGCAAGAGCAGGTTTGAGAATATTGGCGGCGTCCATAGAACCTTCTGCACTCCCGGCTCCAACAACAGTATGAAGTTCGTCGACAAATAAAATTATTGAACCCGAAGCATTTATTACTTCCTGAATGATATCTTTAAGTCTTTCCTCAAACATTCCTCTATGGGATGTCCCTGCCACAATAGAAGCCATATCAAGCATAAAAACCCTTTTCCCCCGCAATGGCTCCGGTACCAAACCTTCAACTATTTTTTGAGCCAAACCTTCAACTATAGCTGTCTTCCCGACGCCCGGATCCCCAATTAACACAGGGTTGTTCTTTGTTCTACGGGATAAAATGTGTATTACCCTATCAATCTCATCTTTTCTTCCTATTACAGGGTCAAGTTTTCCTTCCCTTGCCATCTGAGTTAAGTCGCGTCCGAATTTTTCCAATTTTGAAGCAGTTTCAGTCGTTTCCTGCATAAGCTCCTCATAACAAACTTCACACAGGTCCATGTAAACCTGTTTTCCATTAATTATCCTTGTTATTTGTATTACAGCGGGTCTTTGTCCGCATCTGTGGCATAAAACCATATTCAAGATATTAGCACTCTTACCTTATGAGTGCAAGGACTAATTATAATAAAAAACAATCGTAAATGTAAAATATTGCAAAAACCATCGGCAGACCAAAAATTTTAGTGCTCCCACACATCGCCGATAAAGGGTTTTGACTCTACGGGCACCTTTTTTATGAATAACTTCCCCGCCCTTTGTAACTCCTCTGATTGTACTTTTGCCCATTCTTCGGCCTGATCTTCACGCACTTCGCACACAACTTCATCATGAACTGTAAGTATTATAGAAGCATCAAAATTTTTCTCTTTTATCCTCTCGGAAAGAAAAACCAAGGCATATTTTATTGCATCAGCGTTAGTACCCTGAATTGGGTGGTTTTTGGCTTGTCTCTCAATATGGTTTATCTTTCTGGCGTACTCAGGGTCATTTTTATCAGGCTGAATATACCATCTTTTTCTTCCCGCAGGTGTGGTGCTCCACCCTCTTTTTACAGCTTCTTTTGCCGTTCCTTCAAGATATTTTTTAACCCCGGGGTAGGATTTAAAATATTTATCCAAATACTCGCGCCCTCTTTCCGGAGAAATCCCAAGTTGGCGGGCTAAACTAGTCGATCCCCTACCGTACATTAATCCAAAATTTATTGATTTAGCAGCAAATCTTTCTTTAGGGTATTTTTGAGCAAAGTCATCAGTAAATTCTAGCCCAAACATTAGTGCGGCTGTATGAGAATGAACATCTATACCTTTTTGAAAAGCTCCTATAAGGTTAGGGTCACCGGAAAGTTCGGCCATAATTCTCATTTCAAAAGTTGAATAATCCGTAGTTACGAGTTTATATCCGGGTTCGGGATTAAAACAGGATCTAAAAGGAGCCTCTTCCGATTGCTTTGGGATCTGTTGAAAATTGGGATTATTGCAAGAAAATCTTCCCGTCGCCGCTCCTAATTGGTTAAATTCCGGATGAATCCTACCGGTTTTTTTATTGATTTTGGAAAGAAGATTTTCTCCAAAAGCAGAAACCAGTTTTTCATAAACTCTGTATTCCCTCAATATTTTAACTACCGGATCATCGCATAATTCAAGAACCCCATCTCCTGTAGAAGGGAGATTTAAATGCATTTTATTGTTGAAAAGGTCCATTAACTGAACCTGACTATTAATATTTATTGAGTCTCCGACATTACCAAAAAGATCAATCGTATTAGTTTTAAAAAAAGGTCGTATTTCCTGCTGAAATTTTTTAGCTAACTCATCTCTTTTAACCGAAAGGTCGTTAATTATTTGCCTCCATTTGTTCACATTTATGTGAACGCCTTTCAACTCCATATCCCCGACTACTCTGGTGGTAGCAAACTCAAGTTTCGCTATATCTATTAATCCTTCTTTTTTTAATTTTTTTAGTTGCTCTTCAAAAATTGGGAAAAGTATAAGAGTATCTACAGCGCCGTATCGCAACTGAGACTCGTTTAAGCGGGTGGAAGCTGTCATATATTCAAAAGATTCCCTAACTGATTTCTTCAAATCAACACCAGCATACTTTGCAGCCAAGTCTTTTAAGCTGTAAAAACTATTTCTCAAACCAGCATTAAGTAAAGCTTCGGTAAGCATCGTATCGTAAATATTGGCAACTGTTACCCCCAAGCATCGTTTTATATGCTTGTAATCAAATTTCCCATTGTGGAGTATTTTTATAATCTTGTTGTTCTCCAAAAATTCCTTAAATCTTGGAATTTCCCCAAGATTTAATTCTCTTGCGTCAAAAACATAAGATTTTTCCGGAGTTCCTATCTGGACAGTTAGAAGAATGCTGTCGTACGGATCCAGTGAAGTTCCTTCCACATCGAGACCGACTACTTTTTGCTTTTCAAGTTCATCTAAAGCTTCGTTTAATTGGTCCTGATTTACCACATGGGTAAAATTCGGATTTTCGGGATTAAATCTTAATTCCATATTAAAACAATATTAACAGTTTAAATTAAAAAAATTACAAACGGAGATTGATGTATTATCCTTTTTTTTCTATCGTTTCTTTGATTAAAGAAAGTGCTGTGGACGGATCAACTTTCCCGCCCGAACTTCTCATGAGCTGCCCAAGAATAAATTGCAGGGAATTTTCCTTGCCTTTTTTATAATCTTCAACCGCTTTGGGATTAGCGCTAACTACGTCCTCAACCAAAATTCTTAGTTTATCTTCGTCCGTAACACTTCCCTTTTCATTCAAAAAATCCCTGAATTCCTTTTCGTTCATATTATGAGTTTCTTTCCTGTTTATTAAAGCCGAAGCAACTTTTTGCGGGTTAAGTCCGGATTTCGCGTAATTTTCAAATTTTTCAATTATTTCCAGACCGCAAACATCAACTAAAGTAACAGAATCGGAAACCTTTATTTTATAGGTTTCAACCAATCTTTTTTTAATTTCATGCGGAAGCTCCGGTATCAGTTTTTTTAAATTCGATATATATTCGTCGCTAAAAACCATCGGCGGAATATCAGGTTCCGGAAAATATCTATAATCCTTAGCATCCTCTTTTGTCCTCTGTGGAACAGTTTTCCCTGTTTTCTCATTAAAACCTCGATTCTCCTGTATCGGCATCTCTCCTCTCTCAAAAACTTCCAACTGTCTCTCAATCTCCGCTAAAACAGCTCTCTCCATAAACCTAAAGGAATTAATATTTTTAACTTCTACCTTATAATTAAACAACTCCCCGCGCTTTTCCATTTCAGGGGTTCTTAAAGAAATATTTGCTTCCAGCCTCATCTGGCCTTTTTCCATATCCACGTCGCCCAAACCTAAAAATCTCACAGTTTGCTGAATTTTCTTGCAAAAATCTATTGCATCCCTAACATCTGAAAAAACCGGCTTTGTTACAATTTCAACGAGCGGAACTCCCGATTTATTAAAATCAAGCAAAGTTCTCCCTTTTTCATGAAAAGACTTAGCCACGTCTTCTTCCAGATGAATTCTCTCTATTTCGGCAACATAACCGGAGTCAAGCTCGACGAAACCGCCCACACACAACGGTTTTTTATACTGAGATATCTGGTAACCCTTAGGCAAATCGGGGTAAAAATAATGCTTTCTGTCAAATCTGGAATTCTGATTTAATGTACAGCCCAATGCTAATCCCAAAAGCTGCGTTTTTTCCACGGCATCCTTGTTAGGAACCGGAAGAGCCCCGGGAAGCCCAAGACAGACCGGACAGGTGATAGAATTTGGCTCTTTTTCCCATATGTCAGCGCTACACTTACAGAACATTTTATTTTCAGTTTTAAGATGAAGATGTATCTCAAGACCTAAGACCAACCTGTAATTTTCTTTAGTTATTTTTTCAGTCATTTTTAAGCCTTCAACAAATAGCAATTTAACTTAAAACATAAGATGCCCCTTACAAATTTATCCCTATAGCCTGCAAGCCCTTTTTTAAACTTTCTACAGACTGTCTAATTACAAAATACGGCGGTTCGAATCCTGATTCATGAACAAGACTGTTTCTTACTTTATGGGCCTCCCATATTTTATTGTAAGTATCGCGGTCAAACATATTCTGAGCATTCTTCAATCTTTCCCCCATTGAATTTCCCGCAACCACATCTTTTAAAACATTATCCAAACTCCTATCCGCCAAAATCAAGGCCTGTTTCAACTGAGAGGGGCTTTTCTGGCTCAAAAGCATTTCCACATTTTTCCAATCCTCCGACACCTTATCTCTCGTCACGGCGGATATCGTCTTATTTTTCAAGTTTTTTTTAAATAAAAAATTCAAAAACATACTTTTTTTCAGTCTTCCTTAATCAAAAATTAATTTCAATATCAACTACAGGCATAAATTTATAATTCCGGTGGGAACGAATGAAAATCCGTCTCCTTTTGAAAATAATTTGCTACATCCAACACAATTTTCTCATCATCAAACTTGCCTATAAATTGAATTCCTACCGGGAGATTGTCGGAAAAACCACAGGGAATTGAAATTCCGGGTAATCCGGCGATAGCACTGGGTTCGGCTAAAAGATCCATTAATTCACCAAACATCGGAGACTTTTCGCTTTCCCCTATCTTCGGAGCTACACATGGCATAGAAGGAGCAACTAAAACATCAACTTTTTTAAAAATGTCTTCAAAATTTTCTTTAACTAAAGTTCTCACTTTCTGAGCTTTAGAGTAATAAGCATCATAATATCCCGCGCTTAAAGTATAAGTACCAAGCATAATTCTTTTCTTTGCTTCAAAACCGAAGTGGGTTCTGTCGTTACCATATCTTATACCGTCAAATCGGGCCAAATTAGATGAAACTTCCGACCTTTGAATAATTGTATAAACTGCTATGGAGTATTTAGGATCTAGGAGATCAACATCAACAATCACGGCACCCATCTTTTTCAGTAACTCCAGGGCAGACTCTACTTTTTCCCTTACTCCTTTCTCCAAAGAAATATTAAAATATGACGAAGGTTTTCCTATCCTGATGCCTTTTAAATTAAAATCTTCATCCGGCATAAAGTTAGGGGCTGATTCCGGATTAGATGTAGCGTCTTTAGAATCTTTTCCCGCTATTATGTTTAAAATATAGGCGGAATCTTCAACATTTTTTGTTATGGGACCGGGACAATCTGTTGAGGAAGCCATTGCTATAACACCGTATCTACTCACCCTTCCGTAAGAAGGTTTTAAACCCGTAACTCCGCACCACGAAGCAGGTCCCCTAATACTTCCGCCTGTCTCACTTCCGATGGAAAAAAGACACATATTAGCGGCTACTGCCGCTGCGGAACCGCCCGAGGACCCTCCGGGGACTCTATCCAAATCCCATGGATTTTTGGTAGTAAAAAAGTCGGAGTTCTCAGTAGAAGAACCATGAGCAAAAGCGTCCATATTGGCTTTTCCTAAAAGTATAGCTCCGGCTTTTTTTAGTCTTAATGTAACTGTAGATTCGTAAGGAGGAATATAGTTCTCCAAAACTTTTGAAGCGGCTGTGGTTTTTATACCTTTCGTGGAAAAATTATCCTTGCAAATATAAGGGACGCCCAAAAGAGGTTTAGACTCAAAAATAACTGCCCCATATTTTTTTATTTCCTGATCGGCCTCCTCGGCTTCCTTTATGGCGGAATCCTCAACTAGAGTAATCAGCGCTTTAATTTTTTTGTCGTATTTCTTAATCCGGTTCAGACATGACTTAACTAAATTAACAGAAGATATTTCTTCTACTTTTAGCTTTTCCACTGCCTCTAAGACTGTAAATTCATTTAAGTTTTTCATCTGTTAAATACGGCTTTAGTGGAAAATAAACCATTAACCTCTGAGTGCGCATTAAATAGCGCCTCTTCTTTTGACAAAGAGTCACTTCTGCTATCGTCCTGAAAAATATTGGAGAGTCCGGTTATTTGAAAGGTTTCCCCAACACCGGAAGTATCAAGTTCTCCCAAAACTTTCACATAATCCAATGTTTCGCTCAAAGCCTCAGAAAGTCTTTCCTCTTCTTTAGATATTTCCAGATTTGCAAGAACGGCTAATTCTCTGATTTCTTCCTTGGAAATTGTTCTTTCTGACATAAAAATTTACATAGCCTCCAATCTTCTTATGCGCTCCTCTATAGGCGGGTGAGTATCAAAAAAATTTGAAAATATATTAGCTTTTTTACCTCTTACCGGATCAGAAATGTAAAGGTGTGCGGTAGCACTATTAGCGGTTTCTAAAATCTCCGTATCCTGAGATATTTTTCTTAAAGCATCCGCCAAACCTTTTGGATATCTTGTAATCAGAGCGGCAGTTGAATCAGCCAGATATTCTCTCTTTCTGCTTATAGCAAGCTTAATAAGGGTAGCAATTAAAGGGCTAAGCAGAATAAGCAAAATACCTATTAGAAAAATTAAAACTCCTGCACTGCTATCGTCATCCCTTCTTTTTCCTCTGAAAAAAACTCCTCTTGTAAACCAATCTGCCAAAAGAGAAATTCCCCCGACCAAAATACTGACAATGGACATCAATCTAATATCGTAATTTCCGATATGAGACATTTCATGGGCGATAACACCTTCAAGTTCTCTTTTTTCCAGTCTTTGAATTATTCCGGTGGTGAAACAAATTACAGCGTGCTCCGGATCTCTTCCGGTAGCGAAAGCGTTCATTGAAGAATCATTTATTACGTAAATTTTGGGTTTTGGAATACCTGAGGCTATCGACATATTCTCAACCAGTTTGTGAACCTCCGGAGCATCTTCGTACTTTAATTCCTTTGCTCCCGATATAGCTAAAATCATTTTATCCGAGTTATAGTAAGAGAGAAAACCCGACAAACCAGAAAAAATAAAAGCCAAACCAAGAAGAGAAGCACCTCCCCCTTCGGTAAAGTATTCACCTATAAACCAGCATATAGCGGTTATAACTGCAGTAAAGAGAACAAAAATAACCACAGTATCCCTTTTATTAGAACTTATGTTCTGATACACATTAGGCATAATTTACTAAAATTAATTTAACAAATTAACTAGAACTCTACTTTAACATTTTCTTTATCGGCTTCTTCAACCTCAAAGAATTCTTGAGGTTCAAATTTAAACATGCCCGCAATAAGATTGTTCGGGAAGACTGCAATCTTTTCATTGTATTGTCTTACAACGTTATTGTAAAACTGTCTTGAATATGCAACTTTATCCTCAGTATCCGATAATTCGTTTTGGAGAGCTTCAAAATTCGCCTGGGCTTTTAATTCAGGGTATGCTTCTGCTATGGCGAATAAGTCTTTTAGTGCACTACCAAGTTTCTGGTCTGCTATACCGGCTTCTTTTGGATTTGAAGCGGACATCAAAGCGGCTCTAGCCTGTGTAACATTTTCAAAAACCTCTTTTTCATGTGAAGCGTAACCTTTTACAGTTTCGATTAAATTAGGAATCAAATCCGCTCTTCTTTTTAGCTGTACATCTATCTGACTCCAAGCCTCTTTTATTTTTACCTTTAAGGTTACCAGCGAATTGTAAACACTAACCACAAACAAAGCTATCAAAATAAAAATACCTAAAACAATATATAACACCAAAATCACCTCCTTTTAATTTACATAGTGAATTTTACTACACTACCCGCAATTTTTTAACAAACTTGTCGTAGTCTAAAGTATTAATAATGTCGCTTTTTCGGGCCCACCCTCTTCTCGCGTTATCCACTCCATATCTCATAAAACTAAATTCTCCTGTTGAATGAGCATCGGAATTTATGATTAAATCAACACCCCATTCTATGGCCGATTTTACCAAGTCATCCGGTAAGTCCAGCCTCTGCGGTTGGGCATTTATCTCCAAAATCACGTTATTGTCCCTGGCAGCGGAGAATATTTTTTTCCAATCAGGATCGGCGGGGTCTCTTTCGTTCAAAAGCCTTCCCGAAGGGTGCGATATTACTCTAACATAAGGATTTTCTATGGCAGATAGCAATCTATCGGTAACGGTATCCTTATCCTGCCCAAACGCAGTATGAATGCCGGCAATAACAAAGTCTAAATCTTTCAAAATATCGTCCGGAAGACCTAAAGAATTGTCCACTAAAATATTTACCTCGTACCCGAAAAAAACTTTTATATCTTTCTGCGAAGAATTTATATCATCAATTTTTTTTCTTGTGTCGCTAACCATTTTTAAAACCGTTCCTAGACCTCTTGCTTGAACGCTAGGAGCATGGTCTGAAACCCCAATGTACTGATATCCAAGTTTTTTAGCCTCCCCTACCATATCTTCCAAAGTATCCGCTCCGTCCGAAGCAATCGTGTGAAAATGCATATCTCCCTTTATATCTCCCAACTCTATTAATTTCGGCAATTTGCCATCCCTTGCTGCTTCAATTTCAAAATTTCCGTTGCGTATTTCGGGAGGAATATATGAAAGTCCTAATTCACCGTAAAAACTCCTTTCATTTGCAAACTCCTTCATTTCTCCGTTTTCCTTTATCCCATACTCCGAAAGAGACATTCCTTTTGAAAGAGCGTAATTTCTCAGAAGGATATTGTGCTGTTTTGAGCCGGTAAAATACTGTAACATTGAACCATAAGCTTCAGGAGTGCTAACCCTTATATCAACCTGGATATCGTTTTTTAAAACTACACTGGCTTTTTTGTCTCCTATCACTAATACTTCTTCTATTTCAGGAAATTTCAGAAAGTAATCTAAAACCTCATCCGGCCTGTTTGTAGCAACAGGTATATCTAAATCCCCAACAGTAGCATTTTTCCTTCTAAAAGAGCCGCAAACTTCCATCTCTTTTACGGCGTCGCATTCTTGCATAAAACTCTTTATCCTTCCGACGATTTCTTCAGCCTGGGGGAATAAAAGCCTCACCTTCTTATTTTTCGTCATTTTTTGCTCCTCAATAGCCTCAAGTATGGCTTTTTCGGTTTTTTCACCAAATCCTTCCAAATTACGGATTTTTCCCTGTTCGGCAGCTTCTCTCAATTTATCCAAGGCGGTTTCTCTGTCAAAGAGTTTAAAAGCAAGAGAGAGTTTGTAAGCCCGCTTTGCCCCTATTCCTCTAAGACCTATCAATGAGAACATTCCTTCCGGCAGATCTTTTTTTATCTCCTCAAATTTGAGGACTTTACCTTCGGAAAAGAACTCGTTCAAATGATCTTCTATTCCGGGCCCTACACCGGGAATTTCCCCCAACCGTTTATTTTCCCAAAGATCTTGTATTGATACAGTCAAATTTTCTAATATAGAAATAGCGTTCTGATAGGCTCTGATTCTGAAATTATTGTAATTCTTCACTTCCATGGCGGCCAGTATTTCTTTCAGCAGAGTTATTACTTCTTTGTTGGAGATT
>DAOPPB010000008.1:0-34569 GCA_035358315.1 bacterium | reverse complement strand
CAAAGGATGGTCAATCTGCAGATACGGATTGGTATCTTCCTTCTCAGAAGGAGTTGGATGGAGCTTATATAGATGGTATATACAATCAAGCCGGTTCCTCATTTACTACTTCGAGCCCCTTTTGGTCTTCTACTGAGTACTCGAGCGATAGTGCGAGCGCTTGGGGCGAGTACCTCAACTCTGGCAACGCCGGCTACACCAGTAAGACCAGTAGCGTCGCTGTGCGTTGCGTCAGGCGGGATTAAGTATTCCGGGCTCAGCCCGGAACGGGCTGAGCCCACATTTCTTTATTTTCAATTTATTTGCTAACATTTAATCACCGATGTATATCTCAATTGACCTTGGAAGGTCAACAACAAGAATAGCTTCAACATCCGACCTAAAGAATATTTTTAGAATTGTTAAATTTCCCACTGAAAATAACATTAATACCCAAAAGAAAAACATGTCCGAAGCGGCTATTTCCGTATCAGGGCCGAACAAAATTGACGCCGTAGCTTTTGGTTTTCCCGGTATATCGAGCAGAATAAAAGATAAAATCCAAAAAAGCGCAAATTACCCCCAAATGGAAGGAATGGATTTTTCTTCATTTCTTCCTGAAAAAGCAAAAAACGCAAAAATAATAGTAGAAAATGATGCGGCTCTCGGAGCTTTAGGAGAGGCGTATTTTGGCTCCGGAAAAAACTGCAAAACCGTTGCTTATTTAACCTTAAGCACGGGTGTTGGCGGAGCCCGGGTTGTAAAAAATGAAAATAATTATGAACTTATAAACTCGGAACCCGGGCACCAGATAATTGAAAAATCTGACGATATTGCAGACGGAAGCGGGATAAAAGGCACCTTAGAAACATTTTGCTCCGGTTCATATTTCAAAAAAAGATACGGAGCAGAACCTAATGAAACGGCCGGAAAAGAAATTTGGAAAAAATATGCTTCTTACCTATCGGTCGGTATTTTAAATATAATTTCAATGTGGGATCCGGAAGTTATAATCTTAGGAGGGGGACTGGCAATTCACAACTTTGACTTCTTCTATCCATTTTTAATAGAAGAACTGAAAAAGCAAAACTTTTTTGAAATTCCGGAAATTAAAAAAACTTTAATGGAAGATGACTCCGGAATATACGGAGGGTTTATTTTATTGGAAAGGAACTTATGAAGTTTTGCATTATTTACAAATACACAACTACAAAAAATAAATTTCAGCTTGAAAAAAACCTTGAACAGCTTGCGTCTATTTTAAGCGACATGGGGCATGACACATTTATTTTTGACAGAGATATAAAAAACTGGCAGAACATAGAGATACCGCGTGAAGAATCTTCAAAAATGGTTTTTTCGGCTATGGCTGATTGTGATGGTGTAATTGCTTACGTTAACCATAACGAGCCAAGCGAAGGAATGGCGATGGAAGCCGGTTACGCAAAAGCTCTCGGGAAAAAATTAATAATGGTGGTTAAAGAAGGTACCGGTTCTCCCAGAATAAGAAGCATATGCGATCTTTACATAGAGTTTGAGGATACTTCAGATTTAAAAGAAGAATTAGAAAATCACTTGAACAGCGCTTTTGCTATATCCCAATAAAAAGAGTTTCCGTTTTGTTTTTCAAAATACCACCACTCTACCCCCCAAAGGTATAAATCCTTAAACCCGGACTTTTGCGCGTAATCTATGGTGGAAATAAAATGATTTTTTGACATTGTTTGGTCCTTTTCCTCCTGAGTAAGCTCGGAATTTATTCCCGGTCCCCACGGTTCACCCTGAAGCTCGGTGATTATTATTTTATCTACGGGAACCCCTACCATGTTTGCCTTTATTTTGTAAGTCCAATGCGCCAGAGGATACTGAAAATATATAAATCTTCCTAAGAATACTCCCCAAAAGTCGTACCAGATTTTTCTGTACATGGAAATTCCCAGATAATCTCCCATTTCATAGGTAGATTTCCAGAGGCCTCCCTCTCCGCTGTCCTGCACCAAAATCGGTCTTTTATCCAAACTTCTCGTAATTTCTATTTCTTTTGATACCGTTTCTTTTTTAATTTCCGGATTATCACATTCACCGAAAGGCCAGAAAGGTTCATTTTCAACCTGCCACATTTTTATTGATTTAGAACTTTTAAGCTCATTTACGGTTTGCTTTACATATTCCAGAAGTTCCTGTTCTTTTACATTCTCGCTTGAAAGCTCTTCCCACCACTGCGGCTCAAAACATTCGGGGTATCTGGGAACTTTTCTTCCCAGCGCCAAAATTACGTTGATATTTCTTTTTTCGGCTTCTTCTAGTTGCCACTTAATATTTGAATAATCGTAAATATCTTTTTCCTGTTCAATTTCGTCCCAGTAAGCCACCAATCTTATGTTTTTTACCTGTAAATCGTCCAAAGTTTCTATGTAAACTTTTTTCCAATCAAGACCCATTTGTTCCGCGTATCTGTTGCTGAATGTAACACCGTAGTTAATGTTTTTTTGTACTTTCGGTTTAAGAATAAAATAAAGAGTTAAAAATAAAATAATAAGAGCTAAAATCACCCACAGAATTACTCTCACCGCCTTCAGGGAAAAAAGCTTTCCGATAAGCTTTTCTGCCTTTTTCATCTGTTCCTTAAAACTCGGTTCTTTTTTAAAAATTTTAAACATTTTCCTTTTTTTATATTTTTCTTTATTCGTCCAATGAGTTATTATTGCAGATTTTTGCGTAATAATAGAAGGACTTTCTCGGTTTTCTTTCCAGGGTTTTTCTGTCTATAGCCACAAGACCGAATTTTGGCCAATATCCCTCGTGCCATTCAAAATTATCCATCAGCGACCAATGAAAATAACCTTTCACAGGAACACTTTCCTGCATAGCTTCATAAGTAGCCTTAAGCATGTTTTTTATAAAAGTTTCCCTGAGTCTGTCCTGAGAGTCGGCAATTCCATTCTCCGTTATGTAAATCGGAAGATTATATTTTTTCAGATGAACCAGAACTTTTTTTAGACCATCAGGATTCACCCACCAATTTAAATTGCTGACCATGCCCGGTGGATGCGTGAAACTTAAATTTTTGACCTGATTTGTGAAGTAGTAATTCAGTCCTATTAAATCCAGGCGATTTTTAACCTCATTTAAGAAAAAGTCGCAGTTCAGCCAGAAAATAAACTTTGCAAGCCAACTGTCCCAGAAATAAGGTTTTTTCTCGTAAGTTTCATACCATACAATTTGTTTCACAATTCCTACCTTAAATTTTCCTACCGACTTTATTTTTTTATAAGCTTCATTGTGCGCGCTTATCATATTAAGCTGGCATATCAGGGATTTTATGAGATTTTTTCTGTTCGGGGGCCATTTTCCTACCGTGTAGCTCATTAATGCGTAAACCTGAGGTTCGTTTATCGTAAGAAATACATCTACCAAAGAGCCCAATTCTTCGGCGCATTTTTTTGCATATTTTGAAAAATAGCGCGGAGCTCTGATGTTTATCCACCCGCCTTTTTTGTAAAACCAAATAGGATTTGTGAAATGATGAAGAGTGACAAAAGTTTTCAAACCCCTTTCTTTTGCGGCCGTAAGTATTTTTTTATAATGAGCAATTTCTCTGTAATCAAATTTTCCTTCCTCAGGTTCTATCCTCGCCCATTCTACTGATATGCGCACAGCATTATTATTGAGTTGTTTGCAGAGGTCAAAATCTTCTTCGTAACGGTTATAAAAATCACATGCGATTCCGGACGATTCTAAAGGATATTTCTGCCCCCGCTTCTTATTATTTTCCCATTGCCACCAATCGGTATTGGAATTATTTCCTTCTACCTGGTAAGCAGACATCGCGGTTCCCCAAATGAAATCGGCAGTAAATTTCATATAATTAAGTATATATTATTTTATGAGTTTAAAATTATCTGCCTAATTTCCTCAAATCTTGAAGGCAGTGTTTCTTTGAGAAATTTCTCTTTATCTGCTTCTTCGTTAAAGTCAAAATAATCCTGCCATAAAGATCTACCCGCCAAAAATCCCCAACATCCGTTTTCGGAAGCTATTAAAACCTGTTCTTTGAATAAAGTGTAATCGGCTCCACGTGATAAAATAATCCACGGTATTTGACCAAGAACATCTGACACCTTTTTTGACAAATAATCGCTTCCGGGAAATTCAATTTTAAAAACGTCGGGAATTATATTATTGCTAAGAAAATACTCTACGGATTTTAATACACCCTCCGCTTCTTCAATTTGGTAAGTTACTATTTCTAAAAACAAAGGAAGTCCGTTTTGGTGAGCATCTTCTATGGCCTGTTTTGCGGTTTTCGCCTGCATTTTTGCGGATTCCGCATAGTCAGGATTAAAATAAAGGAGAATTTTCGCCCCCGAAGCTCCGGAATTTTTAATATCGGAGCATTTGTATATTATTTTATTTATTCTCTCATTGTTAAAAAGTTCGTACCCGCTTTCCTCTAGCGGAAGAAGAAACGGTTTATCTATTTGCAGTCCTTTATAGGATTCCAGTCCGTATTCCTGATCTATTAATACGCCACTGAATTTATCTCTCAGGCTTTCAATAATTTTAGCCTTATTTTTTGAAGCCTCTTCTTTTGATACACTTTCGGGATTTTGAGGATTAATTAGTTTTCTGAAACTTTCTCTGTGGTCCAAAGCCAGCATGAGGTACCGTTCGTTTTCCGTGAATACTTTTGCGCTCATTCTTTAATGATACTATTTTCGGGGATGGTTATAAAGGTTGTATAATCAGTTCTATGTATTTTAACCACGCAACAGCCGGGGCTTTGGCAGTAAAACCCGTTATTGATAAATACAGCGATATTTTTACCGAAAAAGAAAAAACCATTTTATGGTTTGTCGGAATAACTTCGGCAATTCTTCCCGACTTGGACATCGCGTATTCTATTTTAAAAAATTTAAGAGACCACAGGGCTTTTGTAACCCATGGTTTTCCTATTTATCTAATCGCCTTCCTTTTGATTTATTTATTAAGCTTTAGACAGAAAAAAGAAGCTTTCGGAAAGAAATTTTTTAGGGTACTTTCGCTCGTTTTTCTTATAGGAATAACAACTCATTTTGTAATAGATTTTATATTCGGAGGTGTGGCTCTGTTTGCGCCTTTTTCCTACAAAATATACGGTTTTGAGATGATTTTAAACAGAAAATATTTAAACAATCGGTTATTAAGCTATATTCTTTCAAAATACATGATAATTGAAATTGCCGTTCTTAGTTTATTCCTATACATTTTCAGAGGTAAAAAATATCCGGCCGCAAAATTTTTTTCATTTTTTTACTTTTTGATAGCTGTTGTTTCTTTTGTAGGAGTAAGCCTCTTGTTTTTTTGATTTTATATAACTTTTAATTCTTAGTTTTATTCTCCGATGTGTTGTTCCAGCAGTGACGGTAATCGTGCTACAATTTTAAGCGGTCTGCAAAACTGCCTATGAAAATTAATGATTATACCGTAAAAACCACCGAAGCTTTGTGTGAGGAATTTTCTACCGATATTGAAAAAGGCCTGTCTTTTCAAAAAGCAAATATTATAAGAAAAAAGTACGGACCGAACAGTCTGGAAGAAAACGGTGTTACATGGCTTGATATTCTTTTGCGCCAGTTTAAATCGGCTTTTATATATCTTTTGGTTGCGGCCGCTGTAATAGCTTTTTTTCTGGGGAATCGTTTTGATTCTCTGATGATAATTATTTTCATCGTCATAAATACGGTTCTGGGGTTTTACCAGGAGTTTAAATCTGAAAAATCCCTGAAATATCTGAAGAAACTGTCGATAAATCAGGCCAGGGTTTTAAGAGGTGGAAATTTGCACTATATTTCTTCGGTTGATTTAGTTCCCGGAGATATTGTTTTTTTAGAAACCGGGGATATTGTTCCTGCGGATATCCGAATTGTAAGAGAAGATGATTTTTATACGGATGAGTCGTCTTTGACGGGAGAGTCCATTCCGGTTAAGAAAACATCCGAGGTTTTCAAGGAAGGTGTTTCTCAGCTATACGAGGCTAAAAATATGGCTTTTATGGGAACGGTTGTTGTGGATGGAAACTCTTCAGGAATAGTGATAGCTACGGGAAAAAATACGGAGATGGGGAAAATTGCAAAACTAACCGCAGGGACAAAAAGTGCCAGCGGATTTGAAAAATCCATCAACAAATTCAGCAAATTTACCTTAATTCTTACTTTGGTTACCCTTGCTCTTGTATTTGTTGCCCACCTCTTTATTAAAAAATCGGAGATACCCATACCGGAGTTAGCTTTGTTCTCTATTGCTTTAGCCGTCGGAGTTGTACCGGAAGCTCTTCCTTTGGTTACAACCTTTTCTCTTACGCAGGGAGCTATGAAGTTGGCCAAAAAGAAAGTTGTGGTCAAAAGACTTTCGGCGATTGAGGATCTGGGGAGTATACAAGTTCTGTGTAGTGATAAAACAGGCACATTAACTCAAAACAGCCTTTCGGTGGCGGAAGTTTTTTCACAGGATGAAAGGAAAACTTTATACTACTCTGCCTTAGCTTGTGATCTTTTCAAAGGAAAAAAGACTGCGGTAAATTCTTTTGACACCGCAATTTTCAAAAAAATAGGCAGAGCCGATTTGGAGGAAATTAAGAAAACTAAAAGATTAAGCGAAAATCCCTTTAATCCGAAAAGGAGAAGAAATAGTGTGCTGGTAAAAATAAGCGATAAAAAATATCTTGTCGTCAGAGGAGCCCAGGAAAGTGTTCTTCCTTATGTTAAGAATTTAAATAAAGAAGATGAGGAAAAAATTATGAAATGGATTTGGAGAGAAGGTAAAAAAGGCAGAAGAGTTATAGCAATAGCAAAAAGGGAATTTGATAAAGATAGTTACGATGTTAAAGATGAGGAAGAAAGTATGGAGTTTGAAGGAATGATTTCCTTTTCTGACCCGATAAAACCTAGCGCAAAAGAAGCTGTTAAAAAAGCTAAAAACTTGGGAATTGAACTGAAAATAATTACCGGGGATAGCACCGAAGTGGCAGGAGCTGTAGCTTATGAAGTCGGAATATCGAGATCTTCGGCTGAAGTTATTTCGGGATTTGATTTTGAGAACTTGAGTCTTGAAGAAAAGAAAGAAGCGGTTGAAAAATTTAATGTTTTTTCCAGAGTTTCCCCCGAACAAAAATTTCAGATAATTGAACTGCTGCAAAAAAAACATACTGTCGGGTATCTTGGAGATGGGATAAACGATGCTCCCGCTCTGAAACTTGCAGATGTTGCAATTGTGGTTAATAAAGCCTCGGATGTTGCACGTGAGGCATCGGATATAATTTTGTTTCAGCAGGATTTAAAGATTTTGGTGGACGGAATTGAGGAAGGAAGAAAAACCTTTGTAAATACTTCAAATTATATTAAATCCACGCTGTCCTCTAATTTTGGAAATTTTTATGCTATGACGATAGCGTCCCTCCTTATTGATTATCTGCCCATGCTTCCTGTGCAAATATTATTGGTAAATTTACTCTCCGATTTCCCGATGATATCAATTGCTACGGACAATGTTGACCCCGACGAGATAAAAAAGCCGTGTTTCTACAATAATTCGGAAATTGTAATTACGGCTACATTTTTGGGAATTGTAAGCACAATTTTTGATCTGACGGTTTTTGCCATATTTTCAAAACATGGAGCAGACGTTTTAAGAACCGTCTGGTTTATAGAAAGTATAATGACCGAGCTTATTTTGATTTTTTCTATCAGGACAAAACATTTGGCCTTTAAGGCAAAGTCATCTCCCTCCGCTCCGATATTACTTCTTACTTCCATAGCGGCAATAAGCACGGTGTTGATAACTTTTCTTCCGGTAGGTTCAACTTTCTTTGGATTTACTCACCCGAGTGCATACAGCTTGAAAATCGTGGGAATAATAATCGTCGGGTATTTTATATCCAGCGAAATAGTAAAAATGGTTCTTTATAAAAGACGGAGTCAAAAAGTAGTTGTGTACAATAGGTTTTAATTTTTCCTCATTTCTTCTTCCGCCAGAAAATTTTCTGCTTCCGTAATTATGTTTCTCATCATTTTTACCGCTTCCGCAGGGTATTTTCCTATGGCAGTTTCTTCGGATAGCATAACTGCGTCTACCCCATCAAAGACAGCATTAGCAACATCCGATGCCTCGGCGTTGGTAGGATAAGGTTTTTCCGTCATAGAAAGAAGCATTTCGGTAGCAGCTATCACAAATTTTTTCTTTGAAAGAGCTATTTTAGTAAATCTCTTTTGAAGAACAGGAACTTTCTCGATTGTTACTGCTTGGCTTAAGTCTCCTCTTGCTATCATTACCCCATCAGATACATCAATAATATCGTCGTAGTTTTCAACGCCCTTTACGGATTCTATTTTTGAAACCACAATACATTCGGGGAGTTTTCTTTTTATACCCAGGATCTGTTCTCTGCCCTCCGCAAAGGAGACAGCTATTAAATCCATCTTGTTCACCGCGCAAAAAGAAAGGGCGTTTTCATTTTTTATATCCAGCATCTTTTTGATTTTTGAAGATTTATCAAGTTCATTCAGGTTTTTTAATATTGTTCTATATTGATTCTCGTCTCCATATGAAGTATTTATTCTTATTATATCCATCCCGTTTTCTATTAACTGGCTCAAAACTTCTTTTTCAATTGAAGCTGGTCCGATTGTGGCTATTATTTTAGTACGCATGTGTACAAATGATATCAAAAAAATTTGTGTGTTTGAGCGGATATTTTCTATTGGCAATCTTTCTGGTCTTACTCCTATTTAGCATTACTTATTATCACGAGGTTATTTTCTCATAAGAGTGGCTTTGTTTTTCGGGGACATGTTTTCTACCGCGTATCTTAAAGATGTTCTAGGCATTTTATCCTTACGTGCCAATATATATTCAAAAACTTTGTTTTCGTTGCCTTTCGATGCTGATTTTAAGAGCCACCCATATCCTTTCTGAACCATATCTTCTTTATCCATAAGCAGAATTTCACATACTTCAAAAACCTCTTTTTGGAATTTTCCTTTTTTAGCCGGATTTACTAAAGAGACTGCGGAAGCTCTTCTTAGCCATTTATTTTCTGATTTTGCCCATTTCTTTAAATTTTCGGCACAGACGGGATATTTTTCAATTAAAATACTTATGTCGCGGCTGCAAAAACCATCGCACACTGCCCAATTATCAATATATTTGTCAATCCATTTTTCAAATAAATTAAAGTCGTCTTTAGTAAATGAGTTTTTTAATTTCTGGCACCAAATAGAAGCAATAAACGCTTCTTCCATATATTTGGATGAAAAAAGTTTCTCGCATAAGTTGAAAATTTCCTGCTTAGATAGATTTTTTATTTTTCGGTAATATTTTCCCGCAATTTTTTCTACTTCCCCAGATTTCACTCCATAGGATTTTATATTTTCATTCCGTTTGAAAAATTTCCTAAATGCCCTCTTAGCCTCGGGGCTTGATTTTTCTTTTAGCTCTTTTCTTAGTTCCTGAAGGATTTTCATGTTCATCTTCTTATTTTGCAAGCTTAAAAATTATAAATCCGTAATCCCCGGCAGTGTGCATGATCCAAATCTCTGTATCGGGGTTTACCCTGTTGATTGTGAGCCTTGTTTCATCGGCTATTTTTCTTTCTAAGGATTTTATTGCCCTTCTGTGTCCGGAAATGGTTTTTTCTTTGTCTTTAAGTATTATTCTGAATGATTTGAATCCGAAGTGTTTGTTTACCTCTGTAATCTGTTCAAAAGAATGTCTTCCCGCCCACTGAAACATCGGTTTGAAATAATTCCCCTTTAGCTTATCAAATTGTTTTATCAGAAGGAAAGTTTTCTCTAAGTAACCTATTTCGGTAAAAAATTTAGGTTCTACAGAGGTTTTAAAAACGATAAATTTATCCTGCTTTAATTCTGTTTCCGCATCGGGGAAATCTTTTTGAATAAACCCAACTATATTTTCCTTTTCCTGAGAGGTAAATATTGAGAAATAAGTGTTTTTCACATTGAAATTATATAATATTATTCTGAATTGTAATAAAAACTACCTATTCACATCTTTGCACGGGCTTATCATAAAACATAATCTAATGTAGAATATTTCTGGAGTATCTTTTATGGATAATAAGATTAATTTTTATACCTTAGGAAGAGATATAGCTATAAAAAGAAAGATCCCTTCAAAGAAATTTCTTTCCGTTTTTCAGCTAAAAGTAACTCTGGACTACAAAAATCTTCTTGAGAACATAAGTGATTTGTATTCATATCTTGTTAAAGAATACGAGAAAAATCCTGAAGTAGTTCCATTATCGGCTTCGTGGATACTGGATAATTATTATTTAATAAATCAGCAGTCAACCGTTTTTTCAGAAACTTTTAAGTCCAAGATTTTGGCAAAACTACCTCTGTCGGAATATGATAAGTTTTATTTTCAGATTCACTACATTGCAAAAAAATATTTAGAAGCGGCTTCCTACAATTTTTCCGAAGAAACCCTGGTTCCTTTTCTTAAGGGATATCAAAAAATATATCCTCTTTCCAGTTTGGAGCTTTGGGTTCTTCCGACGGTAATAAAATTTGAACTTCTCTCTTCTATTTTGGACAGAGGTTTGGAGATAAAAGAAAAAATTGAAAACAGCAAATTGGCCGCAAGCATTGTAAGTGATATTTCTTCGGACATTGAGCGGGGAAAAAATCCGATTAAACGTGTCAGGAGAGTGATAAAAGATATTGAAGTTAAGCCTCATGTTCTTCTTCTCGTTTTAGAAGACGTCAGAGAACTCGATTATCGTGTGGAAGATGCACTTCGCTTGATAGAATCAAAAATTCACGAAGAAGATTTGAATCTTGAAGAATTTACCCGTGCCAGTGTCCTCAGAGACCTGGACCTTAAACAGAACTTAAACAATGCTGTCGGTTCAATCAGAAATTTTTCTTTTATTAATTGGAACAAATTTTTTACCAAGGTAAGTATTGTGGAGAGCACGTTGGAAACCGACCCCGCGGGAATTTATCCTTTGATGGACGATATAAGCCGGGATAGATATAGGCATGTAATTGAGGATATGAGCGCTAATAGCAATTTCAGCGAGTCTGAAATTGCCAGAAAGGCTATTGAAAGTTCACTTGCCTCCAACATAGATTTTCAGAAACATGTCGGATATTACCTTATAGACAAGGGGTATTTTTCATTTGCAAAAAAGATAGGCTACAGACCGAGTCCAAAAGGTCTTTTGAAAGATTGGATTAGGAAGCATCCTTCTATAGCTTATTTTGGAAGTATTATTCTGGTTACGTTTTTAATATCCGTTTTTTCATTTGGTTTTTTTATTGGCATAACAAAAAATCTTCTTCTTGCTGTTTTTTTCACATTAATTCAACTGTTTCCCGCGTCAAATATCAGCGTTTATCTGATAAATAAGATATTTACTTGGTTGCTGCCTCCGGCGCTTCCACCGAAGCTGGATTTTGAAGGTTCTATATCTGATCAGTACAAGACATTCGTTGCTGTTCCTTGCATTTTTTCCAATCGGGAACAGATAGATATTTTAGTAGATAATCTTGAAAAAAGATTTCTGGCTAACAATTTTCACAATTTATATTTTGCTCTTTTGAGCGATTACAAAGATTCTTATGAGGAGGAATCGCAGGAAGACAAAAAGAATTTATCCTATCTGAAAAGAAAAATAAAGCAGTTGAATTTAAAGCACAAACAGAGCGGATTTGATGTTTTTTATGTTTTTCATAGAAAACGTGTATTTAATCCTTCCGAAGGAGTTTGGATGGGTTGGGAAAGAAAGCGTGGAAAATTGATGGAGCTGGTATCGTGGCTTTCGGATGAAACTCATTCCGTTAAAACTACCTTCTCTGCTATTGAAGGAGATATATCAAAATTGAACGGAATAAGATACGTAATAACGGTTGATGAAGATACAATGATGCCGGCGGATGTTTCGTTAAAACTTATCGGAGCTATGGCGCATCCTTTGAATTTCCCTGTTTTGGACGAAGATAAAAAAATTGTTACAAGAGGGTATGGATTTATTCAACCGAGAATAATAATAAGCCCGGAAACGGAAAATAAGTCTCCCTTCACTAAAATATTTGTTTCAGACAGCGGATTTGATTCCTACTCTACCGCCATATCGGATGTTTATCAGGACACCTTTAACAGGTCGAATTTTATGGGCAAAGGAATATTTGATGTAAGAGCAATTAAAGAGACTTTATTAGGAAGATTTCCGGAAAATTCTCTTTTAAGCCACGATTTAATTGAGAGCTGTTTTGCCAAGGCAGGTTTTCTTTCCGATACATGCTTGGTTGAAGATTTTCCTACTTCTTTTCGCAGTTATATTTCCCGCGATAACAGATGGGTAAGAGGTGATTGGCAGCTTCTTCCATGGCTTTGCCGTCATATTCCTACAGAATCGGGAAAAAAGGTAAAAAATCCTCTGGATGCGCTCTCTCTTTGGATGATATTTGATAATTTGAGAAGAAGTTTAGTTGCCCCATCCTTTTTTGTTTTGTTTTGTTTAAATTGGATTTTTTTAGCTTCTAATTCGATTAGTAACTTTGCTTTGGCCTTATTTTTTGGAATTTTGTTGTTGGAGATATTCAATATTAGAAAATATCTGATTCATAAAATGCCGGTTTTGGAGAAATTCTTATTGTCCGCTAATTTTTTGATGAAAAAAATACGTGTCTCTTTAGCTTCTTTTGTTATGATCCCGGCAACGGCTGTCAATAAAATATTTTCTATCGTTAAAGCCACACACAGGCTTATAACCAGGAAACACCTTTTGGAGTGGACCACTCATAGCGAGGTGGAAAACATGAAATACGAAAGTAACGTACTTGAGTATTTTCTTTCTTCGGGCATTGTTTATTTGAATGCAACAATTCTCCTGATTCTGATTTTTTTGGGAAAAGCAACACTTCTTAATGTGCTTATTTTGTCGCTTTGGTTGTTATCCCCTTTCTTTGTTTTCTATATAAGTATGTCCTATCCCCCTGTTAAGCTATCCTCGAAAATAGAAGATAAAGAGAAAATGTTGAGTTATGCCAAAATGATTTGGTCATTGTTTGATGAGTACACAAATGAGGAAAGCAATTTTTTACCTCCGGACAGTGTTCAGCTCTCCCCGTCAAGAAAAATAACATACAGAACCTCTCCCACCAACATAGCTTTTTATTTATTGTCCCTGAACTCTGTTTATGACCTTGGAATTATAGGAATTGACGAATTCTCTTTAAGATTGGAAAATGCCTTTTATTCAATCCTCAAACTGAAAAAATATAGGGGTCATTTATATAACTGGTATGACCTTAAAACGCTTGAGCCACTGAAGCCGTATGTTTCAACAGCCGACAGCGGTAATTTTGTAGCTTCTGCTATGCTTTTGGAATCTTCTTGTCTTGAAATATCAGAAAAAATTAAAAATAGCAGGCCGGAGATTGCAAAGCGTTTAAAGCAAATTGCTAAAAATCTCAGAAAAATATACTTAAAAACCGATTTTAGTTTTCTCTACAGCGAAAATATGTCCGTGTTTTCCGTTGGTTATAACACTGTCGAGAAACAACGGGACACCAGCTATTACGATATTCTTGCTTCGGAATCAAGAATAACCAGTTACGTTGCTATAGCCCTAGATCAGGTAAATTTAAAACATTGGTTTAGTATGTCCCGACCGGTAAGAATAAGAAAAGGAAAATTTTATCTTATGTCGTGGGGAGGAACAATGTTTGAATATCTGCTCCCTACCCTTTTGTTTAATGAAAAAGATAATACATTTCTTAATCAGACCACCCGCGAGATATTTAAGATTCAAAAAGAATACGCGGATAAGCATAATATTCCGTGGGGAATATCAGAATCCAATTTTGATGCTTTTGATTTTGATTCTAATTATCAATACAAGATGATGGGTGTCCCCGACCTTGCTTTAAAAAGGTATGAGTCCCAGGATTTAGTAGTTTCTCCTTATTCTTCTTTTTTGGCTTTGATGATAAATCCGGCCGAGGCAGAGAAAAATCTACGCAGGCTCGAGGAGATGGGGGCTGTGGGGCCGTACGGGTTCTACGAGGCAATAGATTTTAACAGGTCAACATCGGAACCCAAAACAGGAGAGAATGTAAAAACATACACGGCTCATCATCAGGGAATGAGTCTGGTTGCAATTAATAATATATTAAATGACAAAATTATGATTAACAGGCTTCATGACAATGATTACATAAAATCATGCGAAATTTTACTTGATGAAAAGATACCGGATGTTGCTAATGTAGTCGAGCCTAATCAATATGCTTTTGATACTAAATTAAGCAACGTGCGAAGGTTTGAAAAAGAGAGAATAAGGTATTCAAATACTCCGAATACACTTTTTCCGATAGCGCAGTTATACGGAAATGGCAGATATTTAGTTATGATATCCAATTCCGGAGCCGGTTATAGTAAGTTCAGAGATATTTTTATAAACAGGTACACCGAGGATTTTACCCTTGATAATTCCGGACACTACATATTTATCAAGGATGTAAAAAATAATTATTTTTGGTCTGCAACATATCAGCCTACATTGGTTAAACCCGACAGCTATGAAGTTAAATTTTACCCGGAATATGCCGAATTTGAACGTTCGGATAAAGAAACTCAGACTACTTTGAATATATTTGTGCCACCGGAGAAAAATTTTGAAGTCAGGGAACTCACGCTTCTTAACAATTCCAGTGAGGTAAAAGAATATGAAATTACTACTTATAGCGAAATAATGCTCGACGAATATAAGTCGGGAATTTCACACCCTGTTTTTAATAAACTTTTTATTGAAACTAAATATGAAGATGGGGTTCTGATAGCGGAAAGAAGAAAAAGATATATAAGGGACATTGAAAAGTATGCTTTTCATTTCGGATTTTCCGAGGATTCAGATTTGACAGTGGACTCTTATGAAACGGCAAGACAAAATTTTATAGGAAGAATAAAACATATACAAAATCCCGCGGCTTTAAATTCCGCGCTTACAAATTCCGTCGGTACGGTGCTGGATCCTGTTTTTAGTCTCAGGTATAAAATCCGTTTGGAACCGGGAGAATCTAAGAAAATACATTTTATATACGGTTACGCAAACAATCTCCATGAGATAAGAGCCGCGAGAGAACTTCTTTTTACGGGAGAGCAAATGCACGAGCTTAAATATTTGAACAATCACTATGTTGAAGCAAAAAGAACCCATCTGGGGATTGATGTCAGACAGGAAATACTTTTTCAGAAGATGGCATCAAGATTGGTTTATCCGGATTATAGATTAAGAGAAAATATTAATATTGAACATAACTTCGAAAGAAATCTCCTGTATAGGTTTTCAATTTCAGGAGAAAACAAAATATTAGCCGTAAAAATAAACAGTAAAAACATAGATCTTCTGAGAAATCTGGTTTTACTCCACGAGTATTTCAGAATTCTAAGATTCAATTTTGATTTGGTGTTTATAGTAGATGAAAAAGTAAGTTACGAAGAGAATCTTGAAAAAGATGTTTACGAAGTTGTGGAAAATTCGCTGTCGCGCCCATACGAAGGCTCCGGAGTTTATGTTCTTAATTCTGTTAATATGACTTTGGAGGAAAGATATGCGCTATTGTCACTCGCTAAAGTAGTTTTGGATACATCTTTGGGGTCACTAGACGACCAGTTAAACTTAGCATCAAGATATACAGAGCCGGAGACGGTGGCTATAAAGGAATCGGCTTATGAGGATTACATAGAAACCATTCTCCCCCAGGAGGGTTTTAAGGAAGGATTGGATTTTTATAACGGAATCGGGGGTTTTTCTTTGGACGGGAAAAATTATGTTATGGATGTGTCATCCGAAAATCCTACTCCGCTCCCATGGTCAAACGTAATTTCAAATGAAAGTTTCGGAACTCTGGTTACCGAATCCGGACTTGGGTACACGTGGAATATCAACAGTCAGTTAAATAAAATTTCTCCATGGTCCAATGACTTCGTAAGTGACACCCAGGGGGAAATTTTGTATCTTAAAGACGTTGATTCGGAAAAAGTTTTTACCGCTACCCCACTTCCGATAAAAAGCGGGGGCTTCAAAGTTACCCATTCGCAGGGATATACCGAATACGTCGGAAAAAGCTCAGATATCGAACATACTTTAACTGTTTTTGTTGATGAACACGATCCTGTGAAGATTCTTAAGCTGATGTTGAAAAATACTACAAATTACACAAAAACCGTAGAGTGCTCCTATTATGTAGAATTTGTTTTAGGAGAGCATAGGTACTTAGATCAGGACAATTTAGAAATAGAGTTTGATTCAGTACGTCAGTGCATAACAGCTCAAAATAGATTAAATAATGATTTTTCCAATCAAATAGCTTTCATGTCTACTAACAGACCGATTGTATCCGCTACATCGGATAGAAGAAGATTTTTCGGAAGAGGGAATTCTAAGAAGACTCCGGTTTGGGTATATAACAGTATTCGGGGGGTTACCGGATTTAAATCTGTTTCGGATAAATGCGGAGTTCTTACAACGGAAGTGGAAATTCCGGGGAATTCACAAATTGTACTTACTTACATATTAGGTCAGGATGACAACATTGATAATGTAAATTCTTTAGTTGACAAATACGCAAATTTAGAACTGGTTGATCAGAGTCTTAAAAATGTAATTGAAAAATGGAAAAAAGTAAATTCCGTAATAAAAGTCGAAACGCCTGATAAGAAATTAAATTTCCTGGCAAACAACTGGCTTCTATACGAGGTTTTGTCATCTAGAATTTACGGAAAAACTGCTTTTTATCAGGCGGCCGGAGCATTCGGATTTAGAGACCAGCTTCAGGATGTGATGTCATTAGTTTACACCGATCCGAAAATAGCACGCAATCACATAACTCTATGCTGCGCGCATCAATTCAAAGAGGGGGATGTTCAACACTGGTGGCACTATCCTTCGGGAGCCGGGGTAAGAACAAAAATAAGCGACGATCTTTTATGGCTTCCTTATGTAGTTGATTATTACATTGAAAAAACCGGAGATATGCAAATACTTAATATCGAAGTTCCGTATTTGGAAATGCAGATACTCCAGCCTCACGAAGAGAATATATACGCTATCCCGAATGTCTCCGAAGAAAGAGGAAATGTTCTAGACCATTGTATTAGGGCTATAAACAAATCTCTGAATTTTGGCGCACATGGATTGCCATTAATAGGCTCGGGAGATTGGAATGATAGTTTAAACAGTGTAGGAGATGAGGGTAAAGGAGAAAGTGTCTGGCTGGCTTGGTTTATTTTGACTATATTATCAAAGTTTATAAAAATTCTGGAAAAAACTGACAGGAAAAATGAAGCGGAAAGATTTAGCAAAATTTATGACGAGTTAAAAAGTCGTGTAGATGAACACGGATGGGACGGAGAGTGGTATATAAGAGCATATTATGATGAAGGAACTCCTCTGGGGTCTCATGTAAACAGTGAGTGTCTGATTGACTCCATTTCGCAGTCATGGAGTGTTATTTCTGGGGCGGCGCCATTAGAAAAGCAACAAAAAGCTATGCTTAGCCACGAAAAATACTTGGAAGACAAAAAGAACAATTTGGTAAAGCTTTTGGCGCCGCCCTTCAAAGATTCCACTCCTTTCCCGGGTTATATTCAAGGCTATCCGGAAGGTATCAGAGAAAACGGAGGCCAGTATAATCACGGGGCTGTATGGGCAATGAAAGCTTATGCGATGCTAAAAAACGAAAAAAAAGCTTATGAAATCTTTAACTCTCTTGAACCGATTGGCAGATCTTTAAGTAATGAAGATGCCAAAAAATATAAACTCGAGCCCTATGCTATGGCAGGAGATATCTACTCCAATCCTCAGCATTTATCGCGCGGAGGATGGAGCTGGTATACAGGAGCGGCAGGTTGGCTCTACAAGGTAATAATTGAGGATTTTCTGGGTTTCAAAAAATATGCCGATCATTTTTCTTTAGATCCCGTAATACCAAAGGAATGGGAAACCTTTAGTATGGAATATTCTTTTGAGAATACCAGGTACAATATAAAGGTTGAGAGAGGGACAAATAAAGGGTTGTATCTGAATGATAAAAAAATTGATGACGGTAAAATACCGTTAAGGGAAAATATGGGAGAAATGAAGGTCTATTTAGTTATTTAGAATTAGTTAGAGCCATTTGTTTAAAATAATTTTGTTTTTGGGAGATTTTTATGAATAAACAAATACTGGATTCGGTTTTTCGGGCTTACGACATAAGAGGAAGGTACCCTTCTGAGTTAGATGAGAATTTCTATAAATGCCTGGGAAAAGCGTATGTTACATTTTTTAAACCTAAAAAAGTTGCAGTAGGCCACGATATCAGACCGGAAAGTGTTGAGATGAAAAAAGCCTTGATTGAAGGAATACGCGAAATGGGATGCGGAGTTGTCGATATAAACGAGGTTCCAACCGAAGCTTTATATTTTGCTACAGGAGAATATCCCAACATTTTTGACGGGGGATTGGTTATAACAGCTTCTCATAACGGAGCAGGTTGGAATGGGTGCAAAATGGTTGCAAAAAATGCTAAACCTATAAGCAGCGTATCCGGTTTGATGGACCTGAAGAAAATAATGTTGGAAGAATCATACAAAAAAATATCGGAAAATATAGGAAGTTTTGAAGAAAAGGATATTATGCCTGCCTACAAGGAAAAGGTTTTATCTTTTATTAAATCGGAGAAAAGAAGACCTCTGAGGGTAGTAGTTGACGCCGGAAACGGTATAGGAGGGAAGGTTTTTGATTATATTTTTTCCGGGCTCGGTCTTTTTATTGACAGAATGTATTTTGAGCCGGACGGTACTTACCCAAACCATGTTCCCAACCCTATGGAAGAAGAAAATGTGGTTGAAATTAAAAAGAGAGTTGTTGAAACCGGCGCCGATATAGGTATCGCAATTGACGGAGACGCAGATAGAGCTTTCTTTATTGACAAAAAAGGAAGAAAACCTGACGGAGTTTATATCGGAGTCCTTCTTGTTAAAAACATACTGAAAGAAAGTTTGGGTGAAAACGAAAAAAATGATAAAAACTACAAAAATAATAGAAAAATAATACATGACCCCCGTGTTACCTGGCCATTTATAAATGAGGCAAAAGCGTTGGAGGCAGAAACTATTCAGTGTGCAGCGGGACATTCTTTTTTTAAGCAAAAAATGGCAGAAGAACGGGCTTTATTCGGGGCCGAGGCAAGTTCACATTTTTATTATAGAGATTTTTACAATTGTGATTCCGGGATGATTACCATAGCAAAAATGTTAGATATGCTTTTTGAGGGTTTTGACCTAACCGGAGAATTGGATTATTTGTTTGACAAGTATCCTAATTCCGGTGAAGTTAACTATAAGGTGGAAAATGCGATCTCTCTGATAAATGAAATAGAAATATATTACAAAAAAAAGGGAGCGAGAATAGAAAAAATAGATGGTCTTTCAGTTGAGTTTGAGGATTGGAGATTTAATCTTAGAACTTCCAACACTCAGCCCCTTTTGAGATTAAATTTGGAGGCTAAAACAAAAGCTCTGGTAGTTGAAAAATTCTTTGAGGTTGAAAAAATGATCGGCGCAGTGAGAGATAATACCCCTGCCTTTTTATTTTAAGTTCTTATTTTAATTTTAAGATGTTTTGTTCTGAGCCGGAACTATTTTTGAATGATACACGTGCTTGAAAATTTCAATGCAAAGAAAAATTATCAAAGATAGACCAAAGGATATTAGCCAATAGTTGATAGGAAGAACTTCCAGCTTAAAAAATTCTCTGAGTGATGGGGATAGAAAAGGAACAGCCTGCAAAATTAGTCCGCCTATAACGCTAAGATTAAGCCATTTGTTTTTGAATACCCTGGTTTTGAAAAAAGGTACTGTCGGAGCTCTGACCGAAAAAACGTAAATTAATGAATTTATTCCGATTGTTGCAAATGTTGCGGATCTGGCAAGTGCAATGTTCCCTGTATTTCTGTAAACAACATAGAAATATGCAAAAGCAAGCGCTCCTGCCAGTATACTTACAAACGCGATCTGATTAAACATCCATCCCGTTATGAGACTTTCTTTCGGAGAACGTGGTTTATCTTTCATTATTCCCCTTCTTTTCGGATCCACTGTTAAAGCTACATCAGGGAATCCGTCGGAAACCAAATTGATCCAAAGTATTTGAACTGCCGTAACGGGAAGAGGGAGATTGAAAATCATTCCTGCAAGTACAATTATTATTTCTTCAAAAGCATCATACAAAAGATAGAGAATTATTTTTCTTATGTTTTCAAACATAGCTCTCCCCTCTTCTATCGCGTGAACAATAGTAGCGAAACTTGAGTCTAGCAGGATCAGATCAGCTGATTCTTTTGCTACATCCGAGGCGTTATCAACCACGATTCCTATGTCCGCTCTATGTAAAGCCGGTGCATCATTTACCCCGTCTCCAACCATCGCGACCACTTCTTCATTGGATTTTAATGCCTCAACTATGGATAGTTTCTGATCGGGTGTAGTTCTGGCAAATAATTTTACCTTTGAAATTACTTCTTTTAGTTCTTCCACAGACATTTTTGCTAATTGCTCCCCTGTTAAATACTCATCATTTTTTACCTCTATACCCAACTGAGAAAGTACATAAATTGAAGTATTAGGAAAATCTCCTGTTATTACAATTGTTCTTATTCCTGCATCGGTGGTTTCTTTTAAAACATCCTTAAGCCCTTCTCTTACAGGATCTGAAAAAGCTAAAATTCCGACCCAGTCAAGATTCCCCTTTGCATCGGAAACATCCACAATTTTTTTATCTGCGGGAACTTCTTTTTTGGCAAATCCTAAAACTCTTTTCCCCTGAGATGTAAGATTCTCTATCGTCTGCATAATTTTGTCTCTCTCTTCTTTTGATAATGTAGACCAATTCAAAAGCATTTCCGGAGCACCATTCACAAAAATCATATTTTTTTTGTTATCCCATTTATACAAATAAATAGAAAATCTTTCTTGCGAAGAAAAAGGTATACTGTCAAGCCTTTCTTTCGATCTGTCAATATTTTTCGAAAAGTCCTTTGCCCATTTATAGGCTGCAATTACAATCGGGTCGTCCAAGTCGTTAGCAAGAAAAGCCTGCTGATATAAAAGATTTTCATTCCCTATAAAATCGGAAACCTGCATATTTCCTTCTGTTAAAGTTCCTGTTTTGTCGGCGCAAATTACAGTTACACCACCCAAAGTTTCTGCAGCTGAAAGCTTCCTAACAAGACCTTTTTGATCTAATATTCTTTTCATTCCGACAGTTAGCACTATGGTAAGTGAAACTAAAAGACCTTCGGGAATACTTGAAACTGCAAGAGCAACCGAAGTTATAAATATCTCTGATAGACTTATTCCCCTTAGTATTCCTACGATAAGGACCGTAGTTATTATGACCCCTACTATCATTAAAATTTGTCTGCTGAATATTTTTAGCTGTTTCTGAAAGGGAGTTATATCTTCTTTTTCCTGTATCCTTTCCGCTATTTTTCCGATTTGGGTTCTTGCCCCGGTTTCCTCAACTTTCATAACAGCCTGCCCTGCCGCCGCTATAGTTCCCATATAAACTTTTTCATTTACCTTTTTCTCAAGAGGCATGCTCTCTCCTGTTAATACCGCCTCATTTACGTGGAAACGGTTTACCGACACGAGTATTCCGTCTGCGGGTATCTTGTCTCCCTGCTTCAGAAACACGATGTCGCCAGGCACTATTTCCTTGGTATCAATTTCAACCATTTGGTTATCTCTGTAAACTATTGCTTTCTGAGAAATAACCTTTTTTAAAGCTTCCAGTGCATTAGAGGTTTTGTTTTCCTGAACAAAACCCAGAACGGCATCCATCATCACTGCCATCATGATAATTATTGCATCCCCAGTATCTCCGATTAAAAAAGTTACTATTGAAGCCCCCAGCAAAACGTATACTAATGGATTTTTGAATTGATCCAGAAAAATTGATAGTTTACTCGGCGGCTTTTTTTCAGGAAGTACGTTTAATCCGAACTTCTTTAGTTTCTTCTCTACTTCGGATTTTGTAAGTCCGCCATTGATTGATGGTGCAGATAAATTGTTTTCCATAAAAATTTAGATCAAATGTATATAAAATGTAGCATCCGAAAATTTTGTTAACAAGAGATTTATAGAAATTTGTGCAATACTTTGTAATTTTTGGTAATATTTTCCTATGAATGGCGAAAAAGGTTCCGTTCATAAAGTATTTTTATTCTTAGTTGTATTTTTGCTTTTAGCCTTTGGTTTATTCTATTTTCTCGGCAGGAAAAACAATAATTCCGAAAATAATCAACAGCTTCAGATAGATTGGGAAATACCCGAGTTGCCTGAGGGGTTTAATTGGACTGAAAGCTATGTTGAAAAAAGCGAGAGCGAAAAAAGTAATTTCGTGGTTTTTGTGGAAGAACGATATTCAAATAAAGATATAAAGGACATGTTCAACGGAAAAATTTTTCTGCCGGGAAAAATTTATAAAGTTTCTTTAACGGACAAAGATTCTTCTTATAACAGTACCGGTCATGAGATTGAGGTTGCTTTGCGAAATGCTCTTGAAAGCACGGGCTGGGCCTGGAGCACAAGATACGGAGATTATTTGATTTCCGGTGTGTCTTCAAGTGGTTTGCAAGGCAACACTTCCGGTTACGTAAAAATAGAACAAGGGTTGCTCAGAACTTACATTTATAGTTATGTTTATGATGGAAACTGGGTTTCTTCGCAGAATGAACCGCCTCATTTGGAATGTCCATGCACCGTTAATATGAGTATATTTGTCAGCGACTCATCCCCTATAGCTGATTATCTCCCCGCGATACAGCAATAACCTCGCTTTAAAATTTTAAAAACGGCAAGTTCATGCGGGGATTTTTTTATCCCTTTCTGTATCTTGACGTTATATCTACTCTTTTTTCAAAGAATCTTTTTTTGTTGTAAAAAGCCAATCTTACTATGTCACCTTTTTTCAAAATTATTTTATCTCCCATATTCAGTCTGTTTTTTTGTCTTATGCTGTCAAGAAAAATTGTCAGTCCGGGTCTTTTTGAGGTATTTTCTATAACGATCTTGTCCGTCATCAATATATCTTCTAAGTATCTGTTGCAGGCTATACCGATTATTGACCATAAATTGCTTCCGAGAGGTAAAATTGACCCGCCCAGGTTAAAATTGTATCCCGTGGACCCGAGATCGGTGCTTACCGATATTCCCGACCCTCTAATCTCAAAGTTATTAAAAGAACCGTCGGCCGAGCTTATCTTGAAAGAGTGATAACCCATTAATTTTGACCCTAAAACAACTTCGTTTACGGCCTGCCCTATCTTTTTTGTTTTTTTATTGCCTTTTCTCGTCAGGAAAACAGATATCTTGGTTGTTTCAATTTCCTGTAGTTTTATCTTATCTCCTTGCAATTTATCTATAAAATCGGAAACTTTGTTAAGATCTATATCGTTCATTAAAAAGTTTAAATTTCCCATCCCATAACCAAAAGATGGGACTTTGTAATGGTTAAATTCCTGAATGGCGTGTAAAATTGCTCCATCTCCTCCGGGAACAAAAATCAGATCAGGATTTTTCTCTCTTATCATATAAGGAAATTTTTCTTCAATTAAAGCGTTGATTTCTTTGCATCGTTTGTCGTTTGAAATTCTGTATCTTATTTTCATAGCGGTGAAATCATAACATTTTCGTAGAGAAAACGAAAAAAGGACAAAAAAGAGGGGAAAATTTGCATTAATTGCATTTTTACCCCTCTTAAGGTTAATTTTCATTCTTTTGATAAACTTTCCGCTAGTGAGATTATCTTGTCAGCGTAACCTTCGTAATCTAGCGGTCCGTAATGGTACAATCCCTCTCTCAGACTCCCATATGAGGAAACATACCTCGAAAGAAGTTTTGTACCATAGTTGATATTGAAACTCGGATCCAGTAGTTCCGCCGTTGATGGCCTGTCGGAAAAACAAGGTCCATTGGCACATACAAATGTGGCTGCGTACCCGTCGCTGGGCATAATTTGCATTAGCCCAACGGCTCCACTTACCGAAATTGCGCTCGAATCTCCCCCGCTCTCCATCAAAATGATGGCTGCGATTATTTCCGGGTCAATTCCGTATTTCTCGGAAGTGCTCGTTATTGTAGAGCAATAAGACAACACTCTGTCCCAACTCCCTTCGTACCCTTCCAGATTATCCGTTAGAGGACACTCGGAAGTAGTCTTTTCAGAAGGAAGATCGACCGGTAGAATCGAAGATACTTCAGCGGAAGAGTTCCCGAGAGCTGATTCTGCTGCCAGGGATGTATTTCCCGAAGGCAAGACAAAAGTCGTTACAAAAAATACAACAAAGAAAGCCGATATTACTGTGGCGATAGTCTTTGAGACCACATCGCCTCGTCTTTCGGCTGGCTTGTCCCCCCATTCGTGTACTTTGAGCGCTAAAACGCCCGGACGACTTGGAATTTGCTTTTTCATTTTTCTCCTTTTCTATTTTTTAGTTTTGTTTGGAAATTGGGGCTATTTTCGCATAAATATGACCTATAGTCAAGTGAGAATGAGGGGTGGAAAAGAAAGCGAAAAGTTTACAGGGAAAAATATTATTCGTAGAATAAACAACTATAAAATTCAGAGAAAACGATGCCTTAAAACGATTATCCGATTATAATATAAATGTATGAAAAAATTTCTGGTATTCATTTGTGTTGTTTTAATTGGATTTTTTGCTTTTAAACATTATCAACCCTCTCTGCACGAATATTTCTATAAATCTTTTTGCGAAAAACCTATTACTTACAAGATAGGAAAAATAGATCCTGATTTTCAGATGGATGAGGAAGATTTTAAAAGTAGTATAGAGAAAGCTGTACAGACATGGAAAAAGGCTTATGGAAAAGATCTTTTTGAATATAACCCGTCTTCAGATCTTGAGATTAACCTAATATTTGACGAACGGCAGATGAGTTTATCGGAAGTTGAAAAAACCGGAGAGCAGATTGACGTACAAAAGAAAACCTTGGAGGAGCAAAAAGAAGATTACGACAAAAAAGCTGCCGAATTAGAAAAAAAGATTGAGGAATTAAACAAAGAAATAGATTATTGGAATAGCAAGGGTGGGGCCCCCGAAAAGGAATACATGTCTTTAATCAATCTACAGGAAAAACTTACCAAAGAAGTAGAAGAATTGAATAATTACGCTTCCAAAATTAATTCTGCTATAAATACCGTAAATGAAACTATTGATTTCCTTAACGAGAAAATATCAAATTTCAATTCGCTTATTGCTCAGAAACCAGAGATAGGATATTACACTTCCCAGGAAAGAAAAATTGACGTTTATTTCTATCCCGATGAGGATTATTTGGTAAATGTTTTGGCTCACGAATTGGGACATTCTATAGGATTGGATCACATAGAAAGGGAAGATGCGATTATGAACCCCTTTGTTTCCGACAAAACCACGCTGACCCAGGAAGATATAAATTATGTGAAAAGTTTTTGTGAACAGAACACACGGGCAAGTCTGATAAAAAGAAAAATAAACATAGCGTTTTCCGTTCTAAAAGCAGGTATAGATAGTTATGTAAATCCCGACTCCTCTGCCGTAAATGGCAATTAAATTATTATGTTTAACCTTCTTTTTCTTGACTATTTTTTCCTATGGGTTAAAATAACACCAATCAAAACCACGTTGCCATTTAAACATGGCGTAGAATAAAAAGAAAGGAGATTAAGATGTTTGGGATAGATTGGAATCAAGTTGGATGGTCACTATTAGTTATCCTTTATTTTACCTGGCCTATTATCATCTCTGTTATCGTTATAGTGTTAGTACTAATAGCTGCTAGCAATAAATCTGATGATGATACTCATAGTGCTAATAGTGCCGGCAGCGACGATAATAGTAGTAATAATGATTGGTCGGAGTCGTATTTGGACGTAGTAGAGTACGAGCACAAAAAAGACATTGAGGACAAGAGAAGCACCATCAGATCGGAAAGAAAGTATATGACTGACGAAGAGATACGTGATAAGCATCGTGGGATATGGGACAGCAGTGACACAGAACAAGCATTCAAGGAGGAAGACGGGCCCCATTCTTTTATAGATTGGTTACTCTTCCATTAAATCCTCCAGGTCGGGTTGTTTAAAAACAAAAACAAAACAATCCGACCTTCTCTCCAACTCAGTTTTACCTACAACATTGCCCTACATCTTATACCTTCTTCGGAAGAAGTTCCCCCTCTATCTTCTCTGCTCTATCCCCGATATTCCAGGTATCGTATACGTTCCCCGCTACATTTATTTTTACTTTCTCACCATTATCGGTTTCAAAATACAGAGTGTAGCTATCCTTGGTATAACTACTACTTTCATCCTCCCATTCTGTGTGATCCTTATCGATGAGTTTTCCTTTCCAGGAAGTAGCCTTTTGCTTAGTATTTTTTGATTTTACCGATTTGGAGAAAAGAAGAACAGGTAGAATGATAATTGCCAAAACTATTATTAGAAAAATTAATATTCTCATCGTTGGAATCATTCTAGCACATTTTGCAAATTTTGGATAAAAAGAGATATAATCTAAGTGTGAAAACCAAATATTTAGTTTTTGCAATTTTAGCCCTTTTGTTAGTAGGTGGGGGTTTGTGGCTGAAAAAAGAAAAAACGGATAACTTCTCACCCATAGTTCCTTCGGAGCAATTTTCAAATCAACCTGATGAATTAATTCAGGAACAGGAAAAAGATAAAGATACTGAGGGAGAAGAAGATGGGGATGAGAAAATTCACGAAACAGGAGATAATGTATTTACCAACTCCCCGACTTCTCCATCCACAGTTCCGCTCCCGACAGAAGAAGATATAATAAGACTCTTTTTTAATCTCATTGACGAAGGCAGAATTCCCGAAGCTATAGGAATGATGAGTGCAAGTATGGCCCCTGACGATAGCAGTAAACAGGCTTGGGGTGTTCATTTTAATGCAATCAATTCAATACAAGTCAGCGAAATTAAACCTTACAATCAAAAATCCTGGGATGAGAGTAAACATAAATATGAGGTTCTTTTGAATGTTGATGTTTCTGAGGATTCCGCAAATGCTCCTATTCCATACTATGGGTGGGTAACCGGTCTTAATTCCCGTTGGATAATTCTGGAAAAAGATGAAAGTGATGTGTGGAAAATAGCTTCTATTTCCACTGGTCCTTAAGAATAGATTAGAATATTTGCAGAGAGAGGGAGTATTTTATAGTTAGAAATATTCGTGTGGGATTTACCACTAAAAACATGTAATGTATTTGAACTTGAAAGTTATCTGTGGTACTGTGTTCAGAGTACAGGATAGAAACCTGTAGTGAAAAAATCTCGTAAAATCTAACGAAAGGAAGGAAGAGAAAAATGAAAAATGTAAAAGTGTTTGTAAGTATAGTTTTGATTTTGTGTTTTGTGGTTGGGTGTACTCAGAGCTCAACCCTAGGTATAGGATTAGACAGGCCAACAGCAACCAGTGTTAACACACCGACAATTAAAGCAAGTCCGACAGAAATCGCAACCAGTACAGTAACCCCGACTAAAACCCCGACTCCTATTTATACGGAACCTGTAAAACGTGTACCAATATCTTTGGAAGATGTTAAGAACATTAATCCTTCGTACATAATCAATCTTGATGAAAGCGGAAGTATGCAGGGTTTACCTGATTATATTTCTAAGGATAAAGAAAACTGGATAAAGGCATGTTATTTAGCAATAAAAGAAAAATATGTTGTGTCTACAGTTTATTTTGATGTTAATAGAGAGACAGAACAATATGTCTTTAATGTGATAATGGGAGGAACATTGTTTTACCAAATTACAGTGAATGATAACGGTGAGGAGGTATACTCAGATTATCCAATAAGTTTTGAAGTTTTGGATACTAATTGTAAATTGTCAGGTGTGTATAGACCTGTAAGAATTCCTGCGGATTCAATAGGTGTAATTTGGAAAAATGGTTTACCTCAATTGTTGTCAAATTATATCAAGCTCCCTAATGGGGATAGTTATTTTACACACTATATGAAATACTCTGATCCCTATTCATACGGTGCGTACCCTTGGGAGGAGGTTTCAGGTGTTTCAGAGATTTTAGCTACCTTTCCCGCAATAGAGGATGATTTAGTACCGATAGCCGTTCAAAATACTGCATATGAGTACATGGGAGTAACAATTAAGTCCAAATTAATAGTTGACGAATCTGCCTTACCAACCTTGCACAAAGTTATGATTCCTGATCAGGTTTACGCTGAATATATCGCTAGAGTATTATTCAGTGTTTGGTGGTATAAAGGGAATGAAGTACATGATATATCTCCTAGCGAAGCGGATTTTGATGACTTTATGAAAAAATGGTCTCAAGCTCAGAGAAGTGGCAGTTTTGATGATTGGAACAAAGTTCAAATTAATAATATCTGGGCAAATGATCTGAGAGATGGTTTTGGTTATCAGCAGAAACCTTATGATGTTTGGCCGATGTATGCTGGGGATACACCGGAAGGTGTAGAACCAATGGAAGAGTTTTCAATTGTTTTGGTTTGTGGTAACCGAGACAAGTATATAACTCTATATGGGACTTTTTTTTCGGGTCATGGGACAAATAAAGATACGAAAAAGTGGTATATCTACCAATATTACTATGACTATTCATTACATAATGTGGCTGGGGTTATAGTAGATTATTTGTCGCTAGTAGATGGATGGTTAGTTGCCAATAGAGGAGAGGAAATAGAAAGTCCGCCATTCTTGTCTTTTCAATGTTTGAATAAATTGTTGTCTAGCAGTGGGGTGTCCGTTCAATAATGGAAAATAGAGTGAGCTGAGCATATTTGATGTGTTCTTGGATAATTAAATATAAAATTCCAGGAACACATTTTCATTTAAGGCGGTAATGCTCATTAGTCTATTGATATTTGGGGCAAATTGTTTATCATTGGATCTAATGAATAAAAAATTAGTCTTTATATTCTTAGGATTATTGATTGTCAGTGTGGTTTTATTTTTCGTGGTAAGGTACGGAAAAGAAATACCCATAAGTTCTTCTACGGATACAGAAAATAAATTGTCTAGTTCTGCCGAAATGGTGAATCCATTTTCTAAATTTACGAACCAGAGTTTTCAAGATAATTTGTCTAAAACCAATCTTGGAGGGCCTCGTTACCCAGGGAATGGTGAGATTATTGCTAAGGTCCAAGAACCATATATTATTATTATTTCAAAAACCGGTGAAAGAAAACCATTTGTGGATCTTCCTGTTAATGCAGATAAATATCCCGAAAATTTGTATGATATCGTTGATTTTCCTCCTCAAGAATATTTATTTTATGCTGTTGGAAGGTTCGTAGGTTGGGAAGATATAGAAAGTGCAGATAATTCTACTGATAAATATGTGTTAGTGAAATATACTGATGATTATAACGATGCAGATATTCATAGGTTTAGAGTTGCTGTAGAAGCTTCCAAGTTGTTTGATGATCAAATAACGGGCTTTTATATTAGTTACTTTGAGAATGATTCTGAGATTGCAAAAGCTCCTTTAAGTAACAAAGATCCCGTTTCAGCCGGTTTTAAGGAGATAACTTATGAAGAAGCTACAAAATTATTAGAGGAAGAAGATCCAATTGTTATTTTTCCCGTCTTTACGCTGCCAGAGTTGACAAAAAGGGATGGTTTAGGTAATTACCTATCTTCTTTTGTTGTTATTCGCAAACATATAGGGAATTAATAAAGATAAAATGAAGAAAAATGAAAAAGTATTAATAAAAATGCTCGTCCACTCTATAATTTTAATATTAATGCTTTTTGTAGCTTTCCCAAGTAAGATTATTTATGCAAAGTGTATCCCTCCTCAATGTATAACTGATAGCGATTGTCCTGATATTCCTCCTTCGGTTTGGGGTGAATACTGTGTGGCGAATTGTTGTGTTCCACGTCCACGCCCAGGATGCTCTTCTAACAGTGACTGTAACGATAACCTGTTCTGCACCAATGATACATGTAACACAAGTACAGGTGTATGCAGTCATACCGCAAAAAGTTGTGATGACAGTAATTCTTGCACAACTGATAGCTGTAATGAAACTACTGATTCATGTACCCACACGAACAACCCTGTAAATGGTGGTTGGTCAGCTTGGGGTGCCTGTGTAAATTGTTCCCAAAGCAGAACCTGTACTAATCCTGCTCCTTCTTGTGGGGGTGCTCAGTGTTCCGGTCCTTCTACTCAATCCTGTGGTTTAGTAGATGGAAGCCTGGGAGCTTGGAGCGCTTGTTCGCCTGCATGCGACGCAGGTACGCAAACAGCTACTTGCACGGAAGGATCATGTGGCGGTAAAACATGTAGTACTGTCTGCTCCGATGCCGGTGGGACATACGACTCTGCCACTAAAAAGTGTACAAAGACCTGCAACACACCTTGTCCTCCAAAAGGTTCGCACGTTTCATCTACCTGCATAAGTGGTACTGGACCAGATGTTAGGAAAATAAGAACTGAGGGTTGGGCCTGTGACCCAAGTAATTATTCGGCACCGATAAATGTTCATATATATACTGACGGCCCTGCGGGTTCCGGAGCATCCGGAGTCAGTACATTAGCTAATCTATACAATTCCGCTGCGAGCTCGCAGTGTAACGGTAATTCTTACCACGGATTTAGCTACTTATCAAGTGGAACTTATTCTTCCGGAACACATACTATATATACTTACGGAATAAACATTCCTTCTGGAGCGAACCCTCTTCTTAGTGGTTCTCCAAAAACTGTGACATGCTGTACTCCTGTAAATGGTGGTTGGTCAGCTTGGGGTGCCTGTGTAAATTGTTCCCAAAGCAGAACCTGTACTAATCCTGCTCCTTCTTGTGGGGGTGCTCAGTGTTCCGGTCCTTCTACTCAATCCTGTGGTTTAGTAGATGGAAGCCTGGGAGCTTGGGGTACCTGTACGGGAGGTAGTCAGGCCAGTACATGTACAGGTTTTTTATGTGGCGGTAACTGTAGCACAGCTTGTTCAAATGCCGGTGGAACCTACAACTATACTACAAATATTTGTACCAGGAACTGCCTCTATGTTGAAGGTATCATATGGAGTGATTGGAATGGGATTAGTGGAAGACAAATATCGGAAAATTTCAAAAGTTCTTCGCTTTCGGGTTGTAATACATCACAAATTTATGATAACTTTTCTTTATCATATACGGGTGAGTCAGGTAACCAGATTAAAGGATGGTGGTGCAATTCAACTGATGGTTCTTATTATAGAGGTGGCACCGGTACTGGTAGAAATATTGAACCTGAGGTATGGCATACATTTACATTATCTTCCTCGCAACTTCCACCTAATCACACGTGCGGTTCCTGGACATATAGAGAGCAATCAGGTTTAACCTCCAGTGGTAGTGGGTGCCAAACCACCTCTATTAAAATGCCTAAGTCAGGTTGGATAAATGTTCATTGGACACTAAATTGTACAGTCAACCAAGGTACTCTTTCACCCTGGGGGGAATGTTCCGGAGGTAAACAAACAAGAACATGCACGGGTGCCACCTGTTGTGGTACAAATTGTGGTAACTGCAACGGAGCTCCTCTGGAAAGGGACTGCCTAAGTATAGAAGGCTATATATGGAGTGACGACAATAATGATAATTCAAAACAAAACAGTGAAAATTTTAAATCCAGCGCTCTTTCAGGATGCTCCACTTCCAAGATTTTTAATAGTTTTAATATGTCAATAACTTCCGAAGTCGGTAATCAAATTTCAAGCTGGTGGTGTCACGGTACAAATGGTGCCTACTACACTACTCCAAACAGCGCAGCTACCAAAAGTATCGAACCTGAAAGTACTAAGACTATATCTTTAACAACAATTCCGAGCGGATATAAGTATAAGAGTTGGGAGTTTCGCTACTCAAAGGATGGGGTGGAGACTTCTAAAACCGGTACCGGGAGTATTGCAAGCAGTCTCTCAATGCCTGCTTATGCAAATTGGGTTAATCTTCATTGGAGATTAGATCAGCAAAAATACACCTTAAAATTAAAAGTAAAGAAAATTCCGGTTGAATTAACAGACACCCTGGGATTATGCTCCAGTTCGGGTTTTAACGGTTTTGAAAATATGTCCGGAGCCAATGTAACGATAAAGGATTCCAGCGGATCCACCACTTTGTGTCAAGGTATCAGTGACAGTAACGGGGAATTTTCCTGTCCTATATGGACACAGCAGGGGACTATTAACATTTATGTCTCCAAAACTGTAGGCGGAGATACTCCCGAAACATATACGATGAAGTGTCCGGCAAATAGCTCATACACATATACTCCATCTCCCACACCTTTGGATGGACAGACGATTAATATAAATATAGGCCTTCAAACTATATATAAAAAAGGATGGGTATCATCAATAGACGCGGATATATTTGCAAATAATCTTAATGTTGTTGTTCCCGATGGTCCTACTGATAACTCTTCCTCGGGCCAAATATATAACGGTTTTGCAAAAACTCTGATAAATTCAAGCTCCAATAATAACAACACCCTTGGTTTTATCTTTTCTCACTCTGATAATAAAAGTAACCCTGATGTTGACAGGCCTTGCCCCAATAAGAAAGGTTTTGAAACAAATACGGGTTGTGGTACAGAATACGGGGGGTATGCGTATGATTTAATGGATTCTAACCAGGATCATAAAAGTATATGGCTTGAAAATTTCAGCTTCTCTCCCCCATCTTCAGCTAAAAAGATTTCATCTTTACCAACCACCTTCAACTCGGGCAGTATATACAGCATATCTTCAAGTGTCTTTAATAACAGGCTTAAATCCGAAGCCTTTTCCTACTCAATAATCGGAGACGGAGGAAACGGAATGTCCGTATTGTATATAGATGGAAATGCTAATATTTTAAATCCCATAACCACATCATCATCGGGAAGACTTCTTTTAGTGGTAGACGGATCCTTAACTGTTGGAAGCAGTGTCGGAAGCGTTATGGATTCTTTTAGCTTGACTCAAAATCCGAATATAATGGCGGGAATAATTTCAAGCGGACAGGTAACAATTGCCTCAATAGGAGGGACCATAAGTGATTCTCATTTTGATAAACCAATAATGTTGACTGCTCCTTTTGTCTCAAAAACAGGAATTTCTTTTGGAAGAGATTTGTATCATGATAACAATGCTAAACTTCCCGCGGAAGCTGTAAATTTCTTTGGAAAATATCTTTACTACATATCAAATCTTGAAAAAACAAAATCAGCAGATTATTTGTACTACACAGGAGTATCTACATATGATATCAGCTGGGAATACATATACTAAAATCGGATTAAACCCGGAAAATAAAAATAAAGGGCAGGCACTGCTGTTTGTAGTGGTTGCCGTGGCAATGGCCATGGCTATAGGAGTATCTGTTTCAACAAGAACTATTAGCTCCCTAAAAAGAGCCTCAAGAACGGACACGTCAGCAAGAGTCATAGCTGCAGCAGAAGGGGGAATAGAAAACCTTCTTGGGAGAAACTACTCCGAGCTTAATGCCGCGGTTGACGATGGGAGTGTTGATTGTGAGGCTATAGGAGCAGTATCCGGTCCCGAATCCGGTACATGCACTTATGTGTTTTCCTCCTCTAACAGTTCTTCTCAACAATGTGCTGAGTATGAGTGCAAATGCACATATTGCGCACCTGAGTCCGAAGGTTGTAAAGCCGTTTTAGGTTCATCAACAGATACGGATAAAAATTCTTCTTTGGAGGATTCAAAAGATCAGATTGCCGCATTTACTCCCGAGCCCGATGTCCCGATTTCCATTCCCGCTGAATGCGGCACGGGTAAAATTAAATGCACCACCAATGTTTCATGTAGTGATGGAGCTTCTTGGTGCAGTGGAAAAGGAGGGTCATTTGAGAAAACATGTAAGACTTGGAGCAGCGTTGAAAGCTTGGGAGATAAAATATCATCTAGAGCAGTTGTAAAAGTGGAGATATTTAACACAAACGAGGAAAATGGATATGCTTTTGACTTAAAACCCGGTATGGTAAAGGAAGTATATCTTCCGTCCGGAAGCTACGGTTCTAATAGCATTGAGATCTGTTTTAAGTCAAATAACAGCGCCCTCTACTACTACTCATATAAATCGGACGGAACTATCCTAAAAGGAGGTCTTAAACCATCTTCGGGGGGTACCCCATCGAATATGCTGTCCACCCGTTTTGAAGTTGCAAGTACAACTAATAAAGGGGGAAGCATCGGAAATGCATTCTGCAAAACAGTTAATAATCTTGTATCCAACCACTACGGTTTAAGAATAAAAACTCTTTTTAACCCCACAAAGGCAGCAGTTTATCCGGTAAGCGGTTATTCTCTTCCGACCCAGGGATATAAACTAACTTCAAGAGGTGAAGTATCTGAAGGCGCAACCGAAGAAAGGGCTACAGTTATAGTTCACAAGTCATTTCCCTATGCTGCCGATATATTTGACTATGGAATATATACTCCTGGCGAGTTAAAGGGTGGAAATTAAACA